>JANPHT010000185.1:0-78373 GCA_031424595.1 Planctomycetota bacterium | reverse complement strand
GAATATGAAACGTGCCTCTGGTGCCGCAGACAACCAGATGGCGTCGTTCGCCCCCGTCGATTTCTACGGCGCTTGATCTAATAGTCGCTGTTGCCTTCGGGTACTCAAACACGGCCAACATGTTGTCAGACAAACCGTCATTTTTTTCTTCCATGACCGTCGTAAGATATCGCTCGCGGCCGTCGATGATCTGCTTAAACGCAATGCTCTGAGGAAAGCCATACCAGAAGTCGAACTGGTCCTTCGGAAGTGACAGTTCCTTATCAACAAAAGGTTGCCCGACGGCAAACTTCCCGAGGAGTGCGGTCCGGTAACCAGCCTTCCGTAACAACGCTGGAAACGTGCGTTGCCATTTTTCGCGAGACAGCGGCGTCTTAAAGTCCTTGATGCCGTGACGTCGCATGTGCTGACCAGAATAAATGCTCGCACGACTACAGCAACAGATCGCCGTTGTGGCCAACGCTTTCTCAAACAGCACACCACGTTCGGCCAGTTGGTCCAGATGGGGTGTTTTGAGGATCGGATTCCCCGTACAACTCAGGCCTTCATACGGCTGATCATCCGTAATGAAGACTACGAAATTGGGTCGCTGAGGCGATGCGGCCAAAGAAGCTTCGGCGACGATGCCCCCAATCAACCCTGCGAGAACGAGTGAAAGACGCATACTACCTCGATCAAAGATTGAGGATCCCCAAGTCGATTCGTCCCCGTGAGCGCCACACACATCCCGAATGCGACAAAACTGTCGGCACTGAGGAAGCACTTCCAGGACGCGTAGGAGAAAGTGACTGATCACAAACTGAGCAAGCTATTCCGTCGGCGGTGCGGCTACTTTACCCTTCGAGTCCAGATCAAAATTGGCGACTTCGGCATGGTGCCGACAACTCTGGATCAGGCCGTCCTGAAAACGGGCCGCCCGCTGATCGATCATCTCGAGTGCCAGTGGCACCTGCCCAATCAGCCGGTGTGGTGTCTGACAACCAAGCTGCCTGTGAGAGATGCATCGGGTGCCGTCATTGGAATTATCGGTATTTCTCGAGATGTGAAAACGAAGATTGATACTGGCACCGTTCCCGGAGAATTTGCGGGTGCCCTCGAAATCCTGGAAAAGCAACTGCTGCCAGAAGCAACTCCGGCGTGGCTTGCCCGACGGTCAAGACTGACTCCGCAGCGGCTGGCCCGACTGACAAAACGAGCGTTTGACCTTTCCCCCAGTCAGTTGATTTGCAAGACTCGTATGGATGCGGCATCTCACTTGCTGGTCGATACTTCAGAGCCTGTAGCCCAGATTGCTCACGAATGTGGCTTCTCAGATCACAGTGCGTTCACGCGTGCGTTTCGCTCGGCGATGGGATTTACTCCCACGGAGTTTCGTGCTCAGATGGCAAGGCGATCCATGAAGCCACGGGGTTGAATCCTTTCGTCTGACAAAGGAAGCATCAAAGCTGCCTCACGGCTATTTATAGGATTCGCTTGCGCCGCGGCGATTGCATACCCTGACTCGTCCTTTCGGTTCCGGGCTTAACCAACATAGCCTGCGGACAGCGAATGCCCTGTAACCCACAGCAGGCCGGGAAGACTCGGATATCTGTGCCAGACTGTTAGAACAGCGGGATTGGCGCGCCGCTGGAAAGTCTCCAGGGGCGTCGAGTCGTGTCAAAGATCTCGGCTGCAGAATCCACGCCGAAGCATGCAAAGATTGTTGCCGCCAGATCCGCAGGAGTCACGGGATCCGTTTCCGGGTACGCCCCGAGACGATCGCTGGAGCCGTAAACCTGTCCGCCGCGAATGCCTCCGCCAGCCAGCAGGATCGAATAGCAGTCCGGCCAGTGATCGCGTCCGGCTCCGGCGTTGATTGTTGGCGTCCGTCCGAATTCGCCACAGGCTACGACCAGCGTCGTGTCCAGAAGTCCTCGATCGTGCAGATCTTCAATCAGAGCCGCCAGTGCGCGATCTGCCTGAGGCAACAGATATCGCCGATGTTGAGTGAAATTGTCAGCGTGCGAATCCCAGTTCTGCCCCTGCTGGCGGAAGTCGTTCACATTAACAAATGGCACTCCGGCTTCCACAAGACGCCTTGCCAACAGAAGATTTTGTCCGCGAAGATCACGGCCAACGGCTCCTGCAGCAGCTCCATGTCCTGACAAGGCCTCCGGAGCCTGCCGACCATAGAGTTCGCGAACCGCAAATGATTCCTCGTCAAGCTCAACGGCCTTCTGCAATTGATTCGACGACAACAGCTCTATGGCTCGAACGCGGTTCTCGGCCAGTCGCTGAACAGAGCGTTCCGTTGTTGCCGGAGGATCGAGTTGTCTCAGCAATGCGGTCCGGCGATGAATACGGTCGCTGGAAAGCTGTTCGAGTTGTTTCAGTGCGTCCAGTTGATAACGCAGCGTGGGCAGATCCGCGCTGACTTCGAAGGGGTCAAACTGTTGACCCAGAAAGCCACCTCCCTGGCACGGCGTCGTCACAACATTGTGAATCAGCCAGGGCAGAGCCACATGGCTGACTGATCCGGCAGCCGACGGATTCAAGTGCGAAACAACAGCCCCATGTGAGGGAAAGAATTGCGGAAGTACGGCAAATTCTTCGCGATCGCCCTGAGGCCCCTGACGCCCGGTGAACATTTCCGTGGATGCTGAATCGTGCAGTCGATTCGAATGATGCATACTGCGAACGATTGCACAGTGATGCATTACTCGAGCCATCTGTGGCAGATGTTCGGAAATCTGAAGACCGGGAACCGATGTCGATATGGGCTGGAATTCACCTCGCACCGTGCTGGGAGCCAGCGGCTTGGGATCGTATGTGTCGAGATGACTCGGGCCGCCATAGTAGAACACAAAGATGCAGGATCGAATTCGCGGAGTGATCGGTGCAGAGACTTCCGCGGCTGCAACGCGGGCCTGCCGGATCTGTGCGGCGAGACTGAGTCCCATCACACCACCGATGAACTGTCCGAACATCTCGCGGCGACTTTGCAGTGCTCTTCGATGAATCTGCAGTCGCTTGGTCAGTCGGGCAAGGTTCGTCATTGGTAGGCTCCGGAAGTTGGAACCGCACGATACGCCCTGCCGCAAGTTGCTACAAGCGGATTCCGGAGATCAGCACGCTTCATTCGGTCTTTTTCGGTCAGACGAAATAGCCGGCACGAAACGGCTCCCTAAGATTTTTCTGCGGTCGCATGCATCAATCCTCGTATGTAGCCGAAAGCAAAGAGGCGGCCGAGCATCGTGTAGCCCGGTTCGCCGTCGTCTTCGCCGAATAGCTGCGGTACATGGTCCGGACGCATGGGACCAGTGAAACCGACTTCGCGATAGGCTCGCATGGCCGCCGCCATGTCGGTTGGGCCGTTGTCATGAAATGTTTCCGCAAACGATTCCGCCGTCCCCATGACGTCTCGAAAGTGGACGTACTTGATGTGCGGTCCAAGGCGACGAATTGTCGACGGGATATCGACGTTCATGGTGGCAAATGAGCCCTGGCAGAAACAGATTGTATTCGATGGACTCGGTGCCAGCTTTATGAGTTTCTCGAACCCCTCGACATTGTGCATGATGCGAGGCTTGCCGATCAGATTCGGGAGTGGTGGATCGTCCGGATGCATGGCGAGCATCACTCCGCATTGTTCGGCCACTGGCAGAAGTTCATGCAGAAGTCGCTCAAGGTGTTGCCACAGTTTCTCCGGAGTCAGATTGCGAGCGAGTTCATTGAACTGCGAATTCGGGGCTTTGTAACCAAGCAAAACAGCCTGCTCGACATCAGCCAGGTGAAATGCCGTGACCTTGGCGCCGCCTCGTTCGGGTGCGTCAAGGCGAGTCCGGCACCAGTCTGTTCCGGCCATGAAGTTGTAGCACAGCAGGCGTATGTCCAGATCAGCCATCTGTCGGATGAGCGTCTTCAGCGCTTCGACTTCAGTGCCGTCGTCGCAACCCAGTTTGATATTTTCGATCGGCAGATAGCCTTCGACAACCGACAGTTGCATTCCAAATGCTGCAATTCGCTGCTGAGCCTTCTTCAGAACGTTCGCATCGGGCCCTGGATAGCGATGCGTGACGTCAGTGACTCCGCATTGTGCGGCAAGTTGAAGATTCTGTTCCGAGAGGGGTGTGAGGACTGTTCCGAGTCGCATTGAAGACATTCCGTGATGTGCGTATTTCGCAAAATCAGTGGCGGGTGGTGTTGATATTCACCAACGCTGTACAATGCCGCTGGAACAGCGATGCAGCGCAGATTCGGATTGGATCACAAGCTGGCCTTCTTCATCAATGCCAATACAAATCCCTGTAATCAACTGATCGGCCAACTGCAGAGTCACCGTTCGTCCAGTAAGAAGGTTATGGCGATTGGCTTCCGACAGTGCCATGCGAGGCTGGGCGGAAAGTTGGCCGATTCGAAAGTCCAGCCGCTGCAAGATGGTAATCAACACCGACGTCAGTTCGAACGATCGGCCGACCAGATCAAACAGTGACGTCGCCCGCTGAGACACGTCCGTCGGCGCGTCGCGAAGTGAATTGTTGACGTTGACGCCGATGCCGATCAGCACCGCCTGTCGATCTCCGAGGCTGTGCTGTTCGACGAGAATTCCGCAGATCTTCTGTTCGCCCGTAAAGACGTCATTCGGCCACTTCAGAAAGAAATCATGCTCGGGAGCGTGAATTTGTAAAGAGTCGCGGACGGCAAGTCCCGCAGCAAGTGAAATCATCGGCCTTCGTTCGGCTGTCATGGGCAGTTCTTCCGCGCGGACGACGAGCGTGAACGTTAATGCTCCGGTAGTGGACCACCAGACATTGCCTTTACGACCACGACCTGCAGATTGCTCGCGGGTCAGAACCAGCGAAGGCGAAACATCGAGCAACGGTTGCAGCAATTCGAATGCGGTCGTGCTGGTGGAAGGCAGCGTGGGGTGGTATTCCACATGCCGAAGGCTGGTTTCATTGATCAACCGGGACAGATCAAACGGACAAGATACGGATCGATTCATGCAGCAGACTTTTGCTCTTGCCAGATTCGGGTGGCGGCTCGACGAGTCACCCACGAACGGTAGCAGAAAAGCGTGTACAGTGCTGACTTGGGAAACAACAATCGCGACCAAAGTCCCTTCAAACCCGTGTGATGTTCGAATTCGATGTGCTCATGAACCTCGGACGACTGAGCATCAATGGCTCGAAACGTATGCGTATGCTTCCAGAACTTCATCGGCCCGGCGGTCTGAGTGTCGGTGAAGCCAAGTGGAGACACGCCGGAATGCTCGGCTGTCCACGGCACCGGAACTGGGCCCATCCACATCGTGAACTTGCCGATCGACCCGTTCGCCAGCGGATCGAAACGATGCACCCGCATGATCATCAGCGGCGGCGTCAGGGCTTTCAGGATTCCTGTCTGAAAGTGAAATGCGGAGACCGCTTCAACAGGGGCGGGGACTTTGAATCGAAAGTCGAAGACAGGCATGGAATGGCGATCTGAATTTGTTTGGTAGAAGTTGAAAAGTTGGCTGCGAACCCAACCGCGATGAGCGCCTTGTGACTTATTGAAGAGGTGAAATTCGGAATCCAGACTCAATCCACAAACACGAACTCGCTGAGATTAAACAAAAGTCTGCACAATGCCGGTAGTCCGTGTTTGTTGGCGTAGTCCGACATCGTACGAAGTTCTTCGTCAACTGGCTGTCGCCCCGTCAGCAAAAGAAAGGCACCTGTGATCTGAGAGTCGACCGCGGCATTGTCCTGCTTCAAGCGATCAGAAAAATGTCTGGCCATCGAAATGTTGAAGCGATTGTTCAGCAGTGACAAGGCCTGAAGCGCCGTCAAAGTTTCATGGCGACGCGGAGTGCTTTGCGAAGAGTCTGCACAATCGAGGGTCGTCATGAACGGATCAGGCTGGCTTCGCACAATGAAGCGATAAATACTGCGACGGTGCGAACGAGCGTCTTCCGGATCGAACTTATTGTATTCGTAATGCGGCGAATGTTCGGGCTTTTCAAGTTCGAACAAATAGAAGCCGGGGCCTCCCATTTCCATGTTGAGTTTTCCGCTCACGGCCAGAATGGAGTCACGGATTTCCTCTGCTTCAAGGCGACGACGATTCATTCGCCAAAGAAAGGTATTTTCACCATCGATGGCTTCGGCCGCTGGATTGCTCTGAGCGCTCTGGCGATACGTGGCGCTGGTAACGATCAGTCGATGCAGGTGCTTGAAGGACTGGCCATGCTTCAGAAAATCGGCGGCCAGCCAGTCGAGCAATTCCGGATGACTTGGGCGCTGACCCATGCGGCCGAAGTCGTTCGGCGAATCCACGATGGCTCGGCCGAAATGATACTGCCAGACACGATTCACAATCGACCGCCATGTGAGCGGATGATTCTGCTGAGTCACCCATTTCGCTAACGCAGCGCGGCGATCCGCTTCGGAGTGATTGGCTGGCAAATTGAATTGCCAGATATCCTTTGAGGTTAACGGAATGGTTCCGGACGTCACCGGTTCTCCCGGTTGAGTCTCATTGCCGCGATGCAGCACGGTGACGTTGCGAGGTACTCCGCTTGTGGGCTTAAAATTTCCTTGCGGAGGGAAGTTTGTTGCGGCCGCGTAAATCATGCGACCCTGCGGAAGTGTTCCGAGCTCTTTGTCAGCGCTGGCGAGTTGTGCGGTGAGAGTCTTGCGTTGCTGAATTCGATCCGGAGTGTCCAGCCTTTGAACGATGGCATCACGCTGACGAGTGATGTTCGCCAGTTGTGCCGCTGCGGAAGAATCAACGGCGGACGGCCAGATGCCATCGGTCAGATTCGACTTGCGCCAGCGGTCGGGTGCTTCGATGGAATCGAGTGCATTGACGGCGGCCGATGCGGCAAGGTTTTTGCCGTTGGAATCCAAGACCTGTAGTTCGGCCAGAGCGAACATATAATCATTCTGTCGTGTTGCCAGATGGGTCGCTGTGACTCGCACGTATCGCGCGGTGACGGAGGTGTTCGCGAAAACAGGCACAAGTCCCGGATTGGCGAAGTCTGCCGCTGTTTCATCCCTCAACATTTGCGACAAGGCTGATTTTTCGGAGTCAGCCGGACGATTGGCGTTCGCAATGGCCTCGATTCGGAAACGGACCGGAAATCCGAATCCCGCTCCGATTCCACCAAACTCATCATGACAGGGACTCAGCACGACGCTGGCAATCTCGACATTGCGACCCAGATCGACTTCGACCCACTTCTCGGTGTCCGGGGAGGCGGCAATGTCGCTGTGATAACCGTACTCGGGACGTTTTGGAGCCAACTCCACTTTGGGACGCAGTTCGACGAGTTGCTTCTCCAGCGCGGCAAGAGGTTCACCGGCTTCGGTTCGAATAGTTGCCGCGATTTTTTCGAGTTCCGTTTTCGATGAATCGCGAAGTTGGGTCAGTTCGCCACGTCGGGCTTCAATTTTCGGATCGGCATCATAGGGCCGTTCCGCGCGGTCAACGGCGGCAAAAACGCTTTGCAGGCTGTAGTAGTGCTGCTGCGTATACGGATCAAACTTGTGATTATGGCATCTCGCGCACTGAATGGTAACACTGCAAAACGTGTTCAGTGTTCCGGTCACCATGTCATCGCGATCCAGATTGCGAGCCACTTTCCCGTCGATTTTGGATTCAGAGACCTCGACGTGACCGATAAAATCCCAGGGACCTGTGGCGATGAAACCGAGGCCGAGGATTCCGTCGGGTTCACCGGGAAACAGAATATCCCCGGCCAGTTGTTCCTGAACGAATCGGCCATACGGTTTGTCGTCGTTGAACGAGCGAATCACGTAGTCGCGATAAGGCCAGGAATTGGGACGCAGTTTGTCCTTATCGTAGCCACAGGTGTCGGCATAACGCACAACATCCAGCCAGTGGCGAGCCCAGCGTTCGCCGTATTGCGGAGAATTCAAAAGGTGATCGACCAGCGATTCATAGGCTTTGGGCGATTTGTTATTGACGAATGTGACAACGTCTTCCGGAGTGGGAGGCAGTCCTATCAGATCAAAAGTCACTCGCCGAATCAGCGTGCGTCGATCGGCTTCCGGTGACGGCACCAGACTCCTTTGCTGTAAAGCTGATAAAACAAAGGCGTCGATAGGTGTACGAACCCATTGTCGTGATGCGTCATCAATGAGGGCAGGGGGGGTGTGTTCGACAACGGGCCGAAACGACCACCAGTCGAAATCATCGATGACCGGTTCTTTCAGTATCAGACCATCCGGCCAGACAGCGCCATCGGCGATCCACTGGCGAATGGTATCGACTTCGTCTGTCGTCAGAGGGGCGCTATCTTTGGGCATTGACGGTGGAGCGTCGGGCGATTCAGGGACCAACACGCTGATCAAATGGCTGTCATCCGGATTGCGGGCTATGACAAATCCGGATGCCAGAAGTTGTTCTCGTGTCTCGAGGGCAAAATCACCTTTGTGATCATTCGTATTGTGGCATGTCAGACATTTGCGTTCGAGAAGTGGAGCAATATCTTTGGTAAAGGCGTCGTCTGCCTTTATCGTTGCCGAGACTGCTACGAAGCCAACAACGACGACACAGCGAATGAAAGATTGGTTGAAAGGCATCCACATATCAATCACTTGGCCAGTGGGATGATGGATCTGAATGGCAGGCCGCAGTTCGTTCAGGTGAGTGGGAATTCTGATATTTTTGATGCATGGATGAAGCAATCTTCTGTGAGGATAGTCGATCCGACTATCCACCGCACGCAACATTCCTGCGTTGACAGGACTTGAACTTCTATAGCTCGAATCAATGGATCGGCAAAAACTGCCGGAGGCGGACTACTCTGAAGTTTCGAATGCCCGGTTCGCTTTTTATGTCGCGTCGGTCCGAGCCTGCAGAATCCTTACATTCAAGCCAATCATCCTAATCGGCCGAATCAGCTAAAGGGTAAACCGCGCATCTTTTGACGACAACTGCGTGGTGGGAGAATTATCGTGGTGGGGGCCATTGTGGATTTGAGAGTCCTTGAGCTGACGAGAAGAGTTATCCTCGGCAGAGTTGCAACTGCTGCGGTGACATTACTTTTTGTAGTCTCGTTCTGCTCGTCCGTTCATGGTCAAGGTTGGTTTCGCAAGCAAGTCCAATCAACCTCTGTCCAGAAGCCTCGACCGAATTCATCGTGGCAGTACGATGTGACTCCATCGGCATTTCAGAGTTCAGCAAAGACATCGACACTTCCACCGAATGTCGTTGAGCTTCCTGATTGGCGCAGTCAGGACCGCACATCAAGACCCCTTCCGGCGAAATCGGAGTCTGAGCTTTCAAGGGCTCAACTCGTTGAGAGCGGCCATTCCAACAGCGTTTCCGCGCCTCTTCCTCGGCGTCGATCATCGGGAAATCCTGTTCGGTCGGATCATTCGAGTGAGAGGTCGTCATCCGCAAGTGCATCACGGTCAGGTCACCGGGGAAGTGCTATCGTCACGCCTGCGATGAGATTGGCGGCTCTGACACAGAATGAATCCTTGGGTCAGGCAATGATTAATACTTTGCCCGGTCGAAGTTTGCTGAGTTCTCCGGGCAGCGTTGCGTTTCCGCTCCCGGTGTCCGAGGCCGCTGATATTCCACCGACCATTCTGTTTTGGTGGGAACTTGATCTTTCTGGTCCGATTCTTCGCGGGCGACCGCAGATGGCCATGAGTCTTCAGGAAGCTCTTCATCGAGCGATGAATGAAGCGCCGGAGTTGAAGATCCTTCATGCGGACTGGTATATCGAGTCGCAGGAAGTAATTCGCAGAGATGCTGCTTTCGACTGGACTACCTTTGTCGATACTGTCTGGAATCGAGACAGCAATCCGGTTGGAAGCCAGTTGGATGGTGCCGCAGATCGGTTGCGAACTCGAACAGAAAGTGCGGCCGGCGGATTAAGAAAGCGGGATCGCTTTGGAGGACAGTTTGAGGTGTCTCAGCAGATTGCTGGTAAAGAGAGCAATTCTCGGTTTATCAATCCCAACAATCAGGGCAGTTCGCGATTGGCACTGAAATACCAGCGCCCACTGCTTCGCGGAGCCGGTTTCGACTACAACACTGGCAGCCTGCGACTGGCGGAGCTCAACAAAGATATTGCGTTTGACCGTATGCAGGCTGGTATTCAGGACCATTTGCTGAATACCGCTCAGGCCTACTGGGCGCTGGTGTTTGCACGAGGCGATTTGCTGCAAAAAATCACGTCGTGGAGTAGAGCGAAAGCCGTAGCCGATCAAATGGCGACTCGAGTTAATATTAACGTTGACGTCACATCGGGAACACTGGACCGTGCGAAATCGGAAGTTTCCAGTCGTCTGGCTCAGTCGATTCAGGCAGAGCACGATGTGGTGGCGGCCCAGGAAGTGTTGCTGGAGCTGATCTACGCATCTCGATTTACCGAGTTTTCGCATAACGAAATTTTGACGACCACTGCGCCGCCCCATCAGCCGACCGGTGTTGATGTTGAATCCCAGGCGGACCTTGCCGTTCAGACACGAGCTGAGGTTCAGCAAGCGATTCGTGAAATTCGTGCGGCCTCACTCGAATACGACCTGGCGAAGAATGACGTTCTGCCGCAGCTGAATCTGGTGCTCACGGGTTATAGTTCCGGCTTGCAGTCCAACTACAATATAGGGCAATCGTTACTGGATCAGTTTTCCACGGGCGAACCTGGCACAGGAGTGGGACTTGATTTCGAGATTCCCTATCGAAATCGGGCGGCCAAAGCCGCAGCCGACCAGCGGCGTATGGCGGTGATGCGTTTGCAGAGAGAATTCGAAATGGTCGTTGGGGAAGTCAAACAGGACGTGCGTCAACAGGCGATCCGTCGCAACAAATTTGCTGAAACGCTGCCACAACAATGGGAATCTCTGATAATCGCTCGTCGACTGATGGAATACAGTCAGACTCAAGGCGATTTTCTTGCCGATGGGGTGCGTGTGGGAGATCTTTATCTGAACGATCTGCTGCAGATTCAAAGCCGACTGCAGAACGCGGAGTTTCAATACCTGCAGACTCAGGTCAGTTTCGCTGTCGCCGAAAGTTCGCTGATGCGCAGCCTTTCAACCTTGCAGACCGTTGCAGATCCTGGCAGGATGGCCCGAATGGATTCCGATGCCAGCGACGCCACGTCAACCGCTCCCTGAGAGCGAGCGGAGTCAGGAAACGCACTTTTCCCCCGCCGTTGAGCTGGATTCAACCTGATGCGATCGTTGGTTCTGTCCGGGCGTGATGACCCGGTCGGCCCGGACATGGTCGGCCCGGTTCCAGTCGGCCCGGAGACTGTTGATTGCTTCTCATACAGGATACGCTGCGGCCGTTCAATCTGCATCGATGGGTCCGGTTTACAAATGACATCAATCGTTCTGGCCACATTAAACGCCCGCTACAGTCACAGTAGCTTTGGCTTACGCTATTTGCTGGCCAACATGGGAGAGCTGCAGCCGCAGACCGCCCTGAAGGAATTCACGATTAATGACAATCTGCATGACGTGTTGGCAGCGATCCTGGATTCGAAGCCAACGATCGTCGGGTTTGGGGTCTACATCTGGAATGTGGATCAGACAACTCGGCTGATTGCCGATCTGAAGCGAGTGTCTCCGCAATCGATTGTGGTTGTCGGTGGCCCGGAAGTCAGTTACGAGACGGACGGGCAGGGCATTACGGAACTGGCTGACTATGTTATCACCGGTGAAGCCGACATTGAGTTTCGGGCATTGTGTGAGCGGCTGATTGCCGGAACGCGGGATCTGCCTCACGTTCTGAATGCCGCAGTGCCGCCATTGGAACAGCTACGTTTGCCCTACGAGCTCTATTCGGACGAAGATATCGCCCATCGAGTGATCTACGTTGAAGCTTCGCGGGGTTGCCCGTTTACGTGCGAGTTTTGTCTGTCGGCGCTTGATATTCCTGTGCGGGCGTTTTCGCTGGACTTGTTCCTGAAGGCGATGCAGAAGCTGATGGATCGAGGGGTCAATCAGTTCAAGTTCGTGGATCGAACATTCAACCTTAACCTGCGGATCAGCAAAGCGATTCTGGAGTTCTTTCTGGAGCGATACAGGCCAGGTCTCTTCCTGCACTTTGAACTCATTCCGGATCGGCTTCCGGATTCGCTGCGTCAGATCATTCAGCGGTTCCCTGCAGGAACTCTGCAGTTCGAAATTGGAATTCAGACTTTCAACGATGATGTGGGTGGGTTGATCAGTCGACCGCAGGACAATTCGAAGCTTGAAGAAAACCTTCGATATCTTCGTGTGGAGACGGGTGTCCATATTCATACGGACCTGATCGTGGGCCTGCCTGGCGAATCTCTTGAAAGCTTCGCGGCCGGATTTGATCGACTCTATTCGATGCAGCCTCAGGAAATTCAAGTTGGCATTCTGAAACGGCTGCGAGGCACTCCTATCATTCGACATGATGAGGAATGGAAGATGGTGTATAGTCAGCATTCGCCTTATGAAATTCTCAGCAATCGCCTGTTAACGTTTGAGCAGATTCATTCCCTGAAACGCTTTGCCAGATACTGGGATCTGGTCGGAAACAGCGGCAACTTTTCGGAATCGTTACGGATGATGCTGGATGTGAAACCGTCTCCATTTCACGAATTTCAGACGTTTTGTGACTGGCTCTTCGAAAATGAAGGCCGCCGCCACGGTATTGCGTTGAGTCGATTGTTTGAACGTGTTTTCGAATATCTGACGTTGGTGCGAAGTGAGCCGGAGACCGTTGTTGCATTCGCTCTCTGGGGCGACTACACAAAATCCGGACGTCGCGATCGCCCTTTGTTTCTCAGAAGGTTTGATCTGCCTGCGCCAGAAGGGCGTAAGCCCGCTGAGCAATCATTGCCCGATCGACAGAGGCGACACCTATAGTTCGCGAATGCCGCTGGTCAGTTCATCGTCAACAGACGGTTCGCAGAAGGCCACACTCACCTCATAGCCGCCGTTGGGGTAGGCTTCTTTTGTCGGCAGGTACCATGGACCACCGTCGCCGTAAGCGGCCGTTGCGACGAAACGGTCCTGGGAAAACTCCTGAGCTCGCAGTTGGTATTCGATGAAACTTTCGGACGGCAAATGCAGAAGGGTGATATCGTTGATCCGCAAAGAACTCAGTACGATCGGAATCATCTTTTCCAGCCGCTTCAACCAGGCAAGTTCATACGCGGGCCGATTGCGTCCGACAACAGCGTTCTGCTTGTTGCTGATCGCCGCCGCCAACTGTTCGGCATTCAGGGTTTGACGAGGCGTTGGCAGAATCTCTTTCGTACGCCACTCTGCATGCGTGACAGGCTGAGGCTGGATGTTATTTTCTGCGGCGATAATTCCGTCATAGATTCGCTTTGTCAGGATCGGTCGCATCTCCTTAGAGCCATCGTTGTACTTTCCTGCTGAGATGTTGCCCGCGCAGCCGGTGAAGTAAATATGCGTCGTCGCGGGTTCTTCCAGCTGCCGCTGCTTGCGAGCCAGTCCGGTGAAGTCGCTCGTGGCGCGTCCATCACCGTAGTAGCTCATCGGATGCGTGGCATAGTAGTGGGACGAGACGATTTTCCGGTCGCCATTGTAGAAGGCCACTGTCTTCAGAAATGGATCGATCAGTCCCACGGGCATCGAACGAAGTTTGGGGTCGGTGCATGAGCTGCCTCGCATTCCAAGGATGCGGCCATTTTCGTCGGCATACACGCGGCGGTTGGAAGCGACTTCGACGACTCTTCCCTGACCATGACCCACATGAGTGATCGGCTGAGCCTCTGTGAGTGCGGCCGTGATTGTCGTGTGAGCTTTGGCAAGACACTCCTGAAAAAACACAACATCCACGATGTGTGGCAAATCACCTTCTGCGGCGACCAGAGCTTCTGCATCGAGGCACGCGAAGGGGGCATTGTGTTGATGAACGCAATGCACGGCGACTCGATCGGGCGTTGTTCCGGCCGCTTTGGCCATCGCACTTCGCCAGTCGACATGAGCCTGATTGAGAATACCGGTCCAGTCTACCGCACAGATTACGATCGGCGCACCGGCTCCCAGCAGAACGTAACCGATGGCTTCGAGCCGATCATCAACCGCTTCGATCGGCTTGATCCAGCCGCCACAGCATGAGTGTCCAATTGGCGGCGTAACGTCGAACCGGAAGGGAGCAATCTTCAGCGACGTATTCCGGGAAGTGGCTTCCACGTCTCTTGTTAACCCTGCCATTCCCAGAGCTGTCGCTCCGGCAGCGGTTGTCTGCAAAAAATCGCGACGACGAAGATGAACCATGACGATTTCTCCTTCAGTCTATGTTTTCCAGCGGTGGGTTGTGCTTTAGAGGGCGGGGATGGCATAGTGATGGCTGCCAGGCAATCTTGCAAGTCGCATGGAAAATTCGGAAATGCCCGTCGGCGGAGCGACGTGTCTACAGTAGACTCGTCGTTCTGTTGACGAGATTGATTGCACTTTCATCGGCCAATTTCAGACGATGAACACGATTTTCATCACGAAAGGTTCTGACCATGACTTCCCTCTCCCGCCGTGGATTTCATCAGCAGACACTGGGAACTCTGTTGACGTGGTCGTTGCTCGATACTCTCTTTTCGGGAGACGCCTTTGCTGATGAGATCAAGCCGATCGCCTCGCAGTGGCTCGCAAAACTGAATGCGATGAGCCTTGATCTGAAGGGCAGGAAGCTGGAACCGCTTGAATGGCAGAAGCAAGTGGAATCGCTTTTCAGCATGGTCGATCTGCCCGAGCTGTTGCGATTCATTGATTTCGAGAAGTTGGCGTTACAGATGAAGCCAAAAGAGCGTGGCGAGTTAAGTCTGCAGGCCAAACTTCCGGAAGTCGATGGCCTCCCGACAAAGCTGATTTTCGGTCATCAGGTTTTTGCGTTGAACAAAGATCGCTCCGTGGTGCCTCACGGCCACGACAACATGGCCACCGCTTTCTTGATTTTGCAGGGCGACTTTCATGGGCGTCACTATGACCGCCTGGAAGACGAAAAAGAGCACATGATTGTGAAGCCAACGATCGATCATGATTTTGGACCGGGATCCTATTCCACAGTCACTGACCTGAAGGACAACGTGCACTGGTTCAAAGCGAAGTCCGACAACGCTTTCATCTTTAACATTCATGTGATGAGCGTGAAGCCCGGTCGCACTGGTCGAGTCTACATCGACCCGAATGGCGAAAAGATTTCCGGCGACCGAGTTCGCTGCCGCAGGATTAATCACGGTGAAGCGGAATCGATGTACGGTTGATTGAAGAATCCTGCGCCTTGAAGCTCTGGTTTGCGGCTCATTCGGTGCTGAATGGAGCGTCGTTTCGAAACGCCGATCTCTCCGAGGTTGACTGGGAGAATGCCGATCTTCGGCAGGTGGGATTACTTTGGACTCCAGCGGAAAACGGTCGTTGTTAAAAATTGCGTTTGTTATTCCCACTCTGGATCAATCCGGAGCTGAGCGGCAGCTGACTTTGCTGGCGACCGGCTTGCCGCGCGATGAGTTTCAGGTGGAAGTGATCGCTCTGAATCGAGGTGGCCCCTTGGCTGAGGAACTCCGGGCTGCGGGGATTGAAGTGCACGTCCTTGGCAAGCGGTTTCGATTTGATCCGCTGACTTTTGTTCGACTGCGAGTTTTATTAAAGGCGTTTCAGCCGGATGTCGTGCAGTCGTTTCTTTTCGCGGCAAATTCATACGTGCGTTTGCCAGGGATTGTACCGGCTTGTTGCAGAGTGGTCGTTTCTGAACGCTGCGTCGACTCCTGGAAGAGCGGTTGGCAGCTAACTTTGGATCGGAAGTTGATTCCGCGAACAGCGGCGATGACAGCGAACTCCGAAAGCGTGGCCCAGTTCTATCAAAACGTTGGTGTGCCTGAAGAACTGATCACCGTCATTGCCAATGCAATGCCAGTTCGAGTCCCGGTTTACACGCGTGAACAGGCGTTGCAAATCCTTGGATTACAGCCAAATCACCGAGTCGTTGGTTTTGCAGGACGGCTGGCTCCTCAGAAACGACTGAAGGATTTGATCTGGGCCTTTCAATTGCTGCATCAGGTGGTCGATGATGTTCGGCTGGTGCTGATCGGTGATGGGCCGGAGCGTGACTCACTTTCAGAAATGGCGACAAGTCTGGGTTGTCGCGACCGGATTGTATTCGCAGGTCATCGCAAAGATGCGTACTCGCTGATGTCGGCCATGGATGCGTTTGTCCTTGCGAGCGAGTTTGAAGGCATGTCGAACAGTCTGATGGAGGCGATGAGTCTTGGGATCCCATGCGTAGTGAGTAATATTGCACCGAATCTGGAACTTGTCACTCACGAACAGACTGGGCTGGTGTTTCCGCTGGGCAATGGGCCGGATTTGACCAAGGCCCTCGCCCGAGTCTTGCAGCATGTTGAATTGTCAAAGCCGCTTGGCGAAGCGGGTCGAAACTTGATTATTGAGCGTCATCGTGTTGACCTGATGGTGCAGAAACATCGGGAGCTCTACAGAAAACTGATTTAAGGTGAGGGGCAAGACGTCAGCCCTCGGTGGGGGCCATGAGTATTCTTCATGACCCTTGAGTAAGTCATGCAGGAGATATCACTCAAGGCGGGAGCCTTGAGTGTATGGCGTTCCGAAGCTGGATCCTCGGAACGGAAATTGAGATTCGGAGAACAGCAAACACGTGTGTGGAATCGCAGGAGCAATCTGGTGGCGGCCTTCGCAGGCGATTTCTGCCGACACTCTGCAGAGGATGACGGACAGTCTTCGTCATCGGGGCCCCGATGCGGACGGCCATTACTACTGGCCGTCTCGCGATAACCGTAGCGCGCCGACGGGTGTCGTACTCGGGCATCGAAGGCTCAGCATTATCGACGTCGCCGGAAGCGCACAGCCACTGGGGAATGAAGACGGCAGCGTACAGATCACTTTCAACGGGGAGATTTACAACTATCTCGAACTGCGAGCAGACCTTGTTCGCGCGGGACATCAGTTTAGGACCGATGGCGATACAGAAGTCATTGTGCATTTGTATGAACAGCATGGGCTCGACTTCGTCACGCATCTGCGAGGCATGTTTGCTCTGGCCATTTGGGACAGTAACCAGCAACGACTGGTCATCGCTCGTGATCGGCTCGGTAAAAAACCCATGTACTATCGGCTGGACGAGGGTCGCCTGTCGTTTGCCAGTGAGCTGAAGGCATTGCT
Organism: Planctomycetota bacterium; assembly: GCA_031424595.1. Lineage (GTDB taxonomy): Bacteria > Planctomycetota > Planctomycetia > Planctomycetales > Planctomycetaceae > SXXK01. The sequence goes on along the minus strand of JANPHT010000185.1, from coordinate 61,238 downwards.
GCAGATTCCAGGAGTTCCACGGACGCTGGATCGCCAATCTGTGCTGCGTTTCCTGACACTGCAGTATGTGCCGCATCCGCATTGCATGCTGGAGGGATTCAGCAAGCTTCCTCCAGCAACGATGGGCGTTATTCAGCACGGTGAGTTGAAGTTGCAGAGGTATTGGGCTCCACCGTTTGATCAACCAGAATTGGGACGAACACGGGTCGAAGATTGGCAGGACGAGCTTCGCAGTACGTTGACGGAAGCCGTCCGCCTGAGACTTCGCAGCGACGTACCGCTAGGGGCCTTTCTGTCCGGAGGCATTGATTCGACGGTAATTTGTGGTCTGATGCAGACACAGCTGGATCGTCCGGTCCAGACGTTTTCAATCGGCTTTCCTGTTGCCGCGTTTGATGAGCGAGAATACGCTCGACAGGCATCGCAGCAACTGGGTACAGATCATCACGAGGCCGTCGTCACGCCGGATGCGTTATCGATTCTGCCGCAGTTGATCTGGCACTATGACGAACCGTTTGGCGACAGTTCGGCCATTCCGACGATGTATCTTTCGAAGATGACGCGGCAGAACGTCAAGGTTGCTTTGACGGGCGATGCAGGAGATGAACTATTCTGCGGCTACGATCGCTATCGAGCGGTCCGTGTCGCGGGTATGGCCGACTTCCTGCCAAGGTGGATGCGACATCTGGCTTCGTCGGTGATTTCAAGAGTGCCTGCATCAACGGCGCATCGATCTTTCAGCCGACGACTCAAGCGACTGATGGAGTCACTTGCGCAGGATCCGGAACGTCGGTACCTTAACTGGATCACGATCTTTAATTCATCGCGGCTGGAATGGTTGGTCACGCCTGAACTATGGAAGCTGGCTCAGGCTGAAGATCCGGCGGCCTGCATTTTTGATGCTTACGGAAAATATCCGAGACGAGATTTCATCACTCGTACAACGGCGACCGATGTGCATACTTATCTGCCCTGTGATATTCTGACGAAAGTGGATATCGCCAGTATGGCGTCGTCGTTGGAGTGTCGCTGCCCGATGCTGGACCACAAAGTCGTCGAATTGGCAGCAAGGATGCCGATTGAGGTGAAGCAGACAGTGAACCAGTCCAAGAAGGTGCTGGTTGAGACGTTTAAAGATCTGATTCCGCCGAATATCCAGACTCGCAAGAAAATGGGTTTCGGAGTGCCTATCGACCATTGGTTCCGTGCTGAACTGAAGCCACTGCTGTACGACGTCCTGCTCACGGAACGTTGCTTGTCTCGTGGCTTGCTGAATCCCGGTGCCGTGCGGACTCTGGTCGAAGAACACACATCCGGCACAATGGATCATGCGTATCGGCTGTGGAATTTGCTGTGTCTGGAACTCTGGCAGCGGATGACGATTGACAGTGTCCCTCCATTGTCGGCACCGTCGGTGTTTTCGTAATTGTAGGTCGAACTGTCCTCAGATCGACGATCGCACTTTGCAAACCCCGGGCAAGAACGGAAGTGGCGTCCGGGCTTGGGTGAGTACTCTGCCAGGCGATCCAGCACGACGTGTAAACATGAGCAGCGGAAACAAAAAAGCCACTGCTCAAAATTGTGAAACAGTGGCCTTTTGAAAGGACTCGACTCTTGAAACCTTAGCCCAGTTTCTGAAGAACGTTGTCGATCAGGTTGTACTGTTTGGCTTCGTCCGCTGACATGAAATTGTCTCGGTCAGTGTCTTCTTCGATTTTGGTCAGCGTCTGGCCAGTGTGTTTCAAAAGAATATCATTCATCTTCCCTTTGATTCGAATGACTTCCTTGGCATGAATGTCCAACTCAGTGGCAGTACCTTCCATGCCTGCAAGAGGCTGGTGAATCATAATGCGTGCGTTGGGGAGGGCATTTCGTTTACCGGGCGTACCAGCCGTCAGCAGAATTGCTCCCATGCTGGCGGCCTGTCCGATGCAGTAGGTTGCTACATCACAGCTGATGTACTGCATGGTGTCATAGATCGCCATTCCGGCGGTAATCGAACCACCTGGACTGTTAATGTAGAAATGAATATCCGCCTTCGGATCATCAAACTGCAGAAACAGAAACTGAGCGACAATGCTGTTGGCAACGTCGTCATTCACACCGCTGCCCAGGATGACGATACGATCCTTCAACAGTCGGCTGTAAATATCCATCGCGCGCTCGTCGCGACCATTTTTTTCAATGACATAAGGAACAAGAACGGTCATTTCCGGCATCCAGCAGAGATGAATTGTTTTTTCAAAGACGACATGGCCTGCCACTCAATCAGAGCAGCGGCGCCAGTTACTTTTTCTTTTCTTTCAACGGACGCTCCAGAATCTCATCGACCAGACCGTAGGCCTTTGCATCCACGGCATTCAGGTAATGGTCACGCTGAGTGTCTTTGGCGATCCGTTCGATTGGCTGCTTGGTATGCTCAGCGAGAATCTCGTTGAGCAACAGGCGAGTGGCGAGAATGTCGCGGGCCTGGATTTCGATATCAGACACCTGGCCACCCACCTGGCCATAGGGCTGATGAATCATAATCTTGGAATGCTTCAGAGCGAATCGCTTTCCTGGAGCACCACCGGCGACAAGAATCGCTCCGCCGCTTGCGGAGAGGCCGACGCTGTACGTCGCGACATCGCACTCAACAAACTGCATGATATCGTAAATGGCCAGAGTGGCCGTCACGGAGCCACCCGGCGAATTAATGTACAAATGGATGTCCTGATGTCGATTTTCCGACTGCAGGAAAAGCATCTTCATCACAATCAGGTTGGCACTTCCATCGTGGATGGGGCCATCGAGGAAAACAATGCGATTATCGAGCAACAAATCGCCCACCGTCATTTGACGCTGGGCGGAGTATTCACGGGCTGCCATAGGCATGTAGTCGAATCGCGGGTCCTTCATTCGCTTGATCCTGCAGTGGTCAGTACTTTGCGGGTTGAGCGGCATTCCAAAGAAATAGAATGCCGTAATTCTTATGTAGGCTCTGTAAACAAAAACAGGCGTCGCGTCATCCTACGCGCGCCTGTTTCATTCGAACAGTTTTGATTATTGGTTTTCGTCGTCTGACGCGGTGTCGTCTATCAAACTGGATCCCATATTGCCGCAGATGGCAAAGCGGACCGACGCCGACTCATTCCTTTCGACAGGCTTCCGAGGCACGTCCTCGAATGTCGCCTTCTCGAGAATAAAATCGACCGCCTTTCTTTCTCGCAGTTGTGCTTCCAGATTTTCGATCATGCCGGTCTTCACCATACGAGCCCGGATGCGTCGTACCGGCTCGCTACTCTGGAATGACATCATCATCAATTCGCGGTCGATATCCGACTGTTCGCACTCAATGTTCTCTTTGGTCGCGATTTTGTCGAGCACGAAGTGTTCTTTGAGGGCCTGGCGAGTTGTCACAAGAGCATCCTGGCGGATCTGGTTCTCGCGAGCCATAATCTGCTCACGAGTAAATCCAGCCTGAGACATTTCGAGCATCTCGCGGCGGAGAGCGTTTTCCGTCTGCTGACGAACCAGAGATTCTGGCAGATCCCAGTCAGCTGATGCTGTAATCCTGTCCAACACCTGACGTCGAGTTTCCTGCCTTTGCTGATACTCCATCTGTCGAGCGACAGAACTCTTCAGCATGCCTTCGAGTTCTTCCTCAGAAGACGCCCCAAGACGCTCGCAGAATTCTTTGTCAACGGTTGGTACTCGCAGGTGCTGAACTTCAGTCACATGGAAGCTGACAATCACTTTTTCGCCACGCATTTCAACGACCGGCGATTGCAACGAAATCATGACAGTGGCTTCACGGCTGTCACCCGCTTTCACTCCGGTCAACAACGCGTCAAAACCATCAAGGACCGCGTCCTGGAAGTTCAATTGAGGCAACAAGCTCAGGCTTTGACCGTTCGCCTCGCGAATCAGCTTGCCATCCTGAGTAAACTTCATGTCGCAAATCACCGAATCGCCGGAGGCTGCAGCCTCGTCGGTAGTGATTCGCTCAGCGTAAGAGGTCAAAAATTGTTCTTTGTAGGCGTCGAATTCTTCTGCCGTCGGATCGCCTGACGATCGGCTGATCTTGATTCCAGCGTAATCCGGCAGTTCGAAATCCGGGCGAACTTCGACTTCGAATTCATACGAGAAATCGCCGGAGTCGGGAATATCAAGGCTCTCAACATCGATCTTTGGCTCGCTGATGGGCTCGATTTCGTATTCGTCAGACAGCTGTTCAAGGCTGGCGAGCAAAACCTTTTGCTTGATATCGCCGGAGATTTCAGTCTTGAATCGCTTCTCGAGCAAAGCGCGAGGCACTTTGCCAACTCGAAAACCGGGCACTTGAGCTTTTAGGGCCAGATCGGCCAACGCATCGTCGCGAATCGCGGAAATATCGGCCTCTCGCACCGTTACTGCCACGTGCTTCTTACAAGCACCCACATCAGTAATTTTTACCTGCAGTGACATCCGAGAGTCATTCTCTTCGGTCTCGGCAACTGCTTGTCCTGCGTCAGAACTCATTCTCATCTTCCCAGAACTGTTAACCGGCCTGGCCTCCACCGAACCATTTTGGTCCGGGAGGCAATAAAAAAAGAGCGGGTGAACGGACTCGAACCGTCGACAATCACGTTGGCAACGTGATGCTCTACCAACTGAGCTACACCCGCGATATTCCGTGCTCCCGCAGAACACGACCAAATTGTAACGAAACAGTCACCTGCAAAGGTGACTTACCGGATACTTAGCCGAAAAATAGCGGTTTCGGGAAGCCGAAAACCCCTTTTTCAAGCCAGCCTTTCAAGAGGCTGGTTCGGTTGGTAGACCGTTTCGAGTCGGGATTATGGTGGTTTCCTGACTTTCGTCAACAGTTTCATGGTGCTTTACAATCGGAATCCCAGGCTGACCTTCTTCACAGGAGTTCGAAATTGAACAGTGTTCCTGCGTTCAATTCATCATTTTCAGCCGGTTTTTGCTCAAAAATCTGTTACAAAGTGCATTTGCAGAGTTTGTCCTCGCGGATGCCAAGGATCCCTTATTATCAGGTAATCAGATGCCAAATTCATCCGGTCGGATAGAAATTCTTTCAGAGGGATTCATCTACAAAATCTGCTCATCGGCCGTTTGGCAGTCAATCCAGGGCCTCGAACACTGGAGCGGCTCGGCAGACGATCTTCGCGATGGGTTTATTCATTTTTCTGGCAGCAATCAGGTATTAGGGACACTGAAGAAGCACTTTTTCGATCAAACAGACCTCGTGCTGATTTCAATTGACCCAACCAAATTGAGTGATCAACTGCGCTGGGAATCTTCGCGCGGTGGTGAATTATTTCCCCATCTCTATGGTCCATTGCCACTCGCGGCCGTGGCGGCGGCGGCGATTCTTTGATTGAGACGTACTCCAAATTCCTGCATCCAATGGTCCACAATGCAGCCGCGTCGCGTTAACCGGGGCTGCATTTTGATTGTCTTCGAGTATTCTTCTGTAAAATTTTTGCGATTCATGCCGGACATGATTTTAGAGGAATCACGCGGTATGAGCATTCAGGCAACTCCTGAGACGTTTGCCTCGCATTTCCAAAGACTCGATGGACTCTGATGCATCAGGCGGCCGCAAGGCCTACGCCCGAATCCCAAGCCGCTCCGGAAGAATTATGTTTAAACTAAGGAGACCCGGGTCGTGCTTTCTTGCGACGGCGAGTTAGTTCCCCGGAAGAGGCGGAGGATCTGTCTCAGGAGTTTTTCGCTCGCCTGATCCAAGGTGATTTAATCGCTCGTGCTGATTCAAAGCGTGGGCAGTTTCGGTCATTTCTGTTGAAGGCTCTCTGGGACTTCCTCGCAGACGCTCGCGACAGGTGCTTCTGCTATTGCAGTTCAACACCCAGATGCTTCATGAAGAACTTCATGTCGTCCCAGACCTGTTTTTTCGCCGCGGGATTGCGTAGCAGATAGGACGGGTGATAGGTACACATGACCTTGATGCCACGGTAATCAAACAATTGCTCCCGTAGTTTGCCAACGGGTTCCTTGCGGTTTAAAAGATTCTGAGCCGCGACCGTTCCCAGGCAGATGATGTATTCGGGTTTCACAATGTGGATTTGAGCATCGAGGAACTCTCGACAGTTCGATGCTTCCTGCGGCAGAGGATTCCGGTTACCTGGCGGCCTGCACCGAAGGATGTTGCAGATGTAGAGTTCATCACGCTTGAGTTGGCTGGCTTCGATGATCTTGTTCAAAAGCTGTCCGGCTGGGCCAACGAATGGTTCTCCTTTCGCGTCTTCTTCTGCCCCCGGGGCCTCCCCAATCAGCATAATTTTTGCATTCGGATTGCCGACGCCAAAGACTGTCTGAGTTCGCTTGGAGGCCAAATCACTGCATCGCTGACAACCGGCAACGGCTTTTGCAAGGATGCAAAGCGCGTCATACTTCTGTTGTGAATCTGTGAATTGCTGACGGAGTATCCCGTGGACATCGGGAAGCTGAACGGGTCTGTCCGGGTTTGTTCTCAGTTCTTCTGAACTTATCATTCCTCCAGCCAAGCGACGAATTTCAGCAGTCGATGTTGCGGCCGCGAGGCGTTGTGCCGGACGAACAGCCTGAGTTTCGGCTGAAGGCAATTCGGCGGAGACTGTGTTCGAAGCAGGAACCGGTGCCGATGCCGCAGTGCCTTTGGTTTTCGCAAGAAGCCGAGAAGGTTTCGCGATTTCCACCTTGGGCAGGTGCGTGACACCCGTGCCCGCGAGATGTTTCAGCAATTGAGCCATCGCACGCTTGCTGTTCATGGGTTGTCTTGTTCGGGGTTCCAAGGTCACAGAATGGAATTATGAACATTCTGTCAAAGTAGAGGCTGAACGACAAACCAGTCTGATTTGACTGCGAGAGGGCATTTTTTGCCGCTGCTCCTGCAATCTGCAGGTTTGTAGGCCGACGCGATTTCGGTAGTGTTCAGACCGCTGGCCGTGCCACGGTGTTTGTTTGCGGTGTTTGCGAAGAGTTTTTCGCTTGCGGGGAATTCGCAAGTGGGTGGCTTTGTGTGTTGTTGGGGCCAGTCGATTCAAAAATGCGGTTGTTTCCCTGGAAAATCAACTTGCTTGCATCGAATTCGCCTGACGATACCAGCGATACCCCGGGATTGAGCTATTTCCACATCGTGTGGGCTCAGGGATTCATGTTGCAGAGAGTGTCGAACGCAGTGACTCCGACGCTGGCTGCTCACAAGTTGACCAAGTTCGATGGCTAAGTGCATTCGGGAGGAATGCGAGGCCTGAGAATTCATGGATGAACGCGAGGGATTTGAAATGGTCAGAAGATCATGGAAGTCGCTCCTGGCAAGCATGGCACTCGTTGGCGGACTTGCGGTAGGTAATACCGCAGTCGCAAGCGGAGAGGGCTGTACTCCGGGATGTAGTGACTGTGCAAACTGTGAACAGATTTTTGCGGACGCAGGCCAGAAGCTGACTGATCAGTTAGCTTCGATGAGCTGCTGTGGCGACGGCTGCTCCGACGGAGCCAGCTGTTGTGCCCCGTCATCGATTTGCGATGACGGCTGCAGTGATCCACTCTCCGACGTCTGCGGCGAAGGCAGTGGCGATGGATGTGGAGAAGGCTGTGACCTCTTTGGTGAATCGGGAAATGGAATCACGTTTGGTGGCTGGACTCAGTTCGGCTATCAGGACGGGCCAGACGGAGCCTTTACCGGTAACGGTGTTTTCAACAGCGTCCGATCTCCAGGTAATTTTCCAAATGCCCGAGAATGGAATAAGTTTAACCTGAACCAGCAAGGCCTTTACATCGGCAAGGCCGCCGATGGCAGCAAGGGAATCGACTGGGGTTTCCGCGCTGAAATGATCTATGGTGTAGACGGAAACGAAGCCCAATCGTTCGGAAATAATCCGGGTCGCTTCGACTACCTGAATGGCTGGGATCATGGAACGTATGAATGGGCAATGCCACAATTGTACGGTGAAGTTGCCATAGGCGACCACACAGTAAAGGTGGGGCACTTTTACACGTTGCTTGGTTATGAAGTCATCCCTTCCGCAGGGAACTTTTTCCTTAGCCGCCAGCTGACGTTCTACAACAGCGAACCGTTTACACATACGGGTGCGATTGTAGCATCCAAGCTGAGCGATAACCTGACTGTACACAACGGCTGGACTGCCGGGATGGACACAGGGTTTGATCGGCTGAACGGCGGCAGTGCCTATCACGGCGGATTCATCTACTCACTGTCCGAGTCAACTTCGCTGACTTTCATGACCGTTGTCGGCAACCTTGGATGGCGTGGAGATGGATCGATTAACAGTATGTTCCTGACGCACAACTGGTCGGACAAGATTCAGACTGTTCATCAGTTCGACGTGTTGGCTTCTAACCTGCGTACAAATTTCGCGGGTGATCCTACAGCCGGTGGCGGGATTGCAGACGACTCGACTGGTTTGATCAACTATGCCTTCTACAGTGTCACCGATACGGTGAAGGCTGGTGCACGACAGGAATGGTACAAAGCCGACGGAGTGTCCTATAACACGATGACTTACGGCGTGAATATCACTCCGATGGACAAACTGGTGATCCGACCTGAAGTTCGCCACATGTGGTCGCCTGGTGCGGCCGGTGCCGGTGGTGCTGGACATGACGCATTGTTCAACCAGACCGTGTTCGGTATCGATGCGATCATTACCTACTAGACAGCTTGCTGCATGAAGGCACTGCCTTGATGTGACATGATAAAACAGACCGCAGCGGAACCTAGTGTTCCGCTGCGGTTTTTTTTTTGTTAAACAGCCTCAGTCACATCACTGACATGTTGGCCGAGCCCGATCGGCAGGATTGGTAGCGTGGCCGACCTGGCTGTCATCAAATGGATCACAGGAGCATTCTCCAAGTGTCGCTCGAGAAAGCCGAAGCCCTGGTGATTCGTCAGGCTGATTTCAGTGAATCCAGTCGAGTGGTGACCTTCTTCAGCCGCGAATTTGGAAAATTTGCGGCACTTGCCAAAGGAGCAAAACGGCTCAAGGGACCATTCGATGCTGCTCTTGACCTGCTTTCGGAGTGTCGCGTAGTCTTCATAAGGAAGTCTTCCGGGACCCTGAACCTTTTGACAGAAGCGAGGCTTGCCGCTCGTTTTCAGCCACAAAACGCAGGCTCCGGTAATGGTTTGAGCAGTCTTTACGGTGGATATTACATCGCGGAGCTGTTGAACGGCCTGACGGAAGACTTCGATCCGGCTCCAGAATTGTTTGATCTTGCGACTTCAACACTGACCGCTTTGTCAAAAGCGGATTCCTACCCTTCGACTCTCATAATTCACTTCGAAATCTCCCTTCTTCAACAAATTGGTCTGCTTCCAAACCTGTTTGACTGCTCTGTCTGCGGTGGTTCAGTGGCGCATAGCGGTGGTTATGCTCACTGGGTCAGTCAGGGTGGAGTGATCTGTCAGTCCTGTCGCCTCGAAGAGTATTCGGGCACATCCATCTCAGCAGGATCTATCGAGATTCTGCGTCGCCTGACGGAAGCATCCTCGGAATTGGTTGGCCGAATGAAACTAAGCCAGCAACAGGCGGAAGAATGCCACAAACTTGCGGTATCCGCGATCACTCACGCAATGGGGCGTCGTCCTTCAACACTTCGTTACATTAAGATCTGAATCCCGAAAAGCCGCTTATCGTTTTCTGACGAAACTTTGATTCAGGATTGTCCATGTCATTAAGCAGGATGCTCAACCGCCGAAAGGATTCGGCTGGTCGACTTTGGTCAGATGACCGAGTCGAGCAGAGTGTCGCCGCGCGGTCTGCTGGCAGCCTGGGCTGTCTGCTGCTGAGCGTGTTGCTGCTGGCGATTTCCGGCTGCAGGCCTTTGCGAAACGATGAAGAGACCGGGATTTTTGACCGTCTGGCCAATATTGGCAGCATTCGCGGTCCACTGGAAAGATCGCTCTACGGTGAAGAATCACCCCTTGAAATGGGTCGCCGTTACACCGAAGCCGAACGTCGCGAAGCGCGCCGTTGTCGTGAAGCCTACGACAAAGGCGACTATGCCCAGGCGATTAAACTCGGAAAGAAAACCGCCAAAAAATTCAAAGAATCGTCGCTGGGTGAAGAAGCTCAGTTCTATGTGGCCGAGTCTCATTTTGCGCTCCATGAATTCGCTAAGGCGCAGGATGGTTACGACCAGCTTTTCGAGGATTATCCATCGACCCGATATGTCGAACCTTCTACGCGTCGGCTGTTCCGGATTGCACGAGTGTGGCTGGAAGTTGCTGAGCCTGTGGCAAGAAATGAGATTCGCCAGGTCAGTGGTGAGAAAGTGATTGAAGACGAAGAGCCTCCTAAGGGATCCAAAGATCCGACTCTGGCTCTTCGAGTCCTTCCCAATTTCCACGATCGAACTCGCCCTTTGTTCGACACGCAGGGCAACGCGTTGAAGGCTCTGAAGTCGATCTGGATGAATGATCCCACGGGGCCGCTGGCTGACGACGCTCTGATGCTGACGGCCACGTACTATCAGCGACATGACAACTATGTGGAGTCTGATCGATATTTCGAGATTCTGCGAGAAGAGTATCCCGACAGTCCTCACCTTGAAGAAGCGTTCCTGCTGGGCGCCCACGTGAAGCAGATGAGCTACCAGGGGCCTTATTACGAAGGTCGTGAACTGACTGGCGCTCGAAAGCTGAAAGAACAGACTCTGCAATTGTTTCCAGCATCCCACGAGCGGCAGCAGCTGCGAAAGGATCTCGACCAGTTGTATTTGTTGGAGGCTCAGCGAGCGTGGAGCAAGGTTGAGTACTATCAGAAAAAGCGGCGTCCGCGAGCAGTTGCGATTGCCTGCATTCAGGTGCTTTCGGACTATCCTGACACTTCGTATGCGAAAGAGGCCAGAGCATTGCTGAGAGGAATTGATAAAAAAGAACTAGCGGGTCTTCCGGAGGTGCCTGAGTTTCTGGAATCGTTGCCGCCAGCAGATCCATCAGGTTCTCCTGCCGAACAAGAAAGAGGCGTTCCCGTAAAATCAGTTAGTAATCCGAGAGTGATTGACGAAGAAAAAGCAGCCTCCGGAAACTAGGTATCACCACGTTACGAACGCTTTTCCCGCTCGAGAATTTTACGGCCATCGAGTCCTGGCTCACTCGCAAAGGACTGAATCCTTCGGTTCATCATGTTTCGCCAACTCCATCATCTGTCGGTCGTCCTTTGTGTCACAGCCATCACTGGTTGTGGTTATACATTGGGTACGCCCATGGTTCAGGGAGTTCGCACTGTTCATGTGCCAATTTTTAAGTCCGAATCGTTTCGCCGCAATCTGGATTACTTGTTGACGGAAGCCGTCCAGAAAGAGATCCGGACTCGCAGCGGATATCGGCTGGATGATGCAGAGACCGCTGACACGATACTGAAGGGCCGCATCGTGGAGATTCGTAAGACTCCATTGAGCGAAAATCGATATGACGATCCGAGAGAGCTTCAGCTGATGGTTGGAGCAGAGGTCACGTGGGTGGATCGTCGGAGCGGCAGGATTCTTCAGCAGCAAACGTTTCCTGTTGGACCGTCGCTCACACAACAAGCCAGTAACGTAAGTTTTGCTCCTGAAGTCGGCCACTCGCTGGCAACCGCTCAGCAGGAATCTGCGACTCGACTTGCCGCCAGAATTGTGGATTTGATGGAAGCACCGTGGTAGTACTGTAATTGGTCAACGGTTGTGTGCGTCACCGTGAGGCGGGGGCAGTGCCTGGAAGAAGTCTGATACAGGGTCGTCGGTTGGGGTTCCGCGACAGTCTTCCCAGAATGGGCAGCCAAATGCGGATTGCCCCGGAGGTTGCTTTTACTTTCGCTCAGGCAACCGGCTGGCATCGATGCCAGGCATGATGGGCGTCAACTTCGGGCCCTCGAAATCCAGTAACTCGGAGCCCGACCATTCGGATCCAGGTTCGTTGGCATTTTCGCCATTGTTTGTTCTGTGGCTTTCGTCGAACTCCAGATCGGCCAGAAGCAGGCTGTTTTCCGTCACCTGCGACTCCGAGAGACTGACGGGCTGACCAAGTCGCTGGTCAATGTAGACCACAGGCTGTGTGGCTGGCGGTACAACGGTGGGATTCCCATTCTCACTGGCACTGAGCTGAACCTTCATCGCATCGGCTTTCCACGATGCGGGCACATGGAGTCTTAAGATGGCCATCCGGGGAGCATAGACGCATTCTGCTGATGTCATGTTAATTCGGACTCGATCAATACCTCCGTCGTGAACGACGGTGTCGGCAACACTGAAACCGAACCGCTGCGTGACATTGCGGGCCACGAAATCCCAGGCGTCTGCATCACCCTTCTGGAACTCGCACAGTATGCCGCTGACACGATTTGCGAACAGGACATTGTCGAATTCACAGCGACGTGGCGGATGATTGAACGAGAGGCCGTATCCACCTCCGGCAAAGACGGTGTTGCGAATAATCACGACGCCTTCACTTCCCGCCGCCTCAAGCCAGGCGATGCCCTCAAAGCGATCGGGCAGGGCAGGGGACTGTATGACGCACTCACTCACAGTCAGCGACGCTGTCTGAACTTCCAGCAACTGACTGGCGGGGCGGCCTTCTGTTGAGTTCGCTTTCGTAGTGTTCGATTCGGCGGAACGCTTCTGGGCTAGACTGAGTCCGCGAAGTTCAATTGAACGTGCCCTCAGCTGCCACCGGGAGTCTTCACTGATTACAACGTTGGCTGTCGGCGATTGTTCACAAATGATTCGTAAGGCACCCTGGAATTGACGTGGTTCAGCCAGATACGTTTTTCCGGAGTCCAGTCGAATGACACCGTCTGCATCGGCAGCAGGCAGCGGAAGCGGTCCCGTTGCGATTGACGCTGTATGTGGCTCAATGGAGGCGGATTCATTCTTGCTGGAAGTCAGCGAATTCGTCAGTTCCGCAAGGGCTCCCAGCCGGAGTGTTTTTGGGAGGATCCCGGATCTGGCCGACAGAAAAACCAGAGTGCCCAGCGCAGCTGTTGCTGCCGTTGGCCATGCCCAGGAACCAATACGGCGAGCACTTCGCACAACCGGTCGAGACCTTGCGTGGACGGAATGATCAGGCATTGAGCGTGCAAGGACTCTGCAATGGCTCAGGCTGTTGCCGGACTGGCTTCGCCACAATTTCAGTACTTCTACAGCACTGTTTGGCCGCAGTTCCGGAGATCGTCGCGTCAGAGAAAGAATGATACGGGACATCCATTCGGGGCAATCGGGCACTGGGCCACGAACATCGGCAATATCCTGATCTTTTTGTTTCATTAAGCGAGAGACAGGATCTGCCGTCAGCACCACCGGCCGACTGGTCAGCAACTGCCAAAGCAGGCAACCCAGTGAGTACAACTCACTGCGAGCGTCGGCTGATCGGCCCGTCCCCACCTGTTCGGGAGCAATCCCCTCGCAGTCTCGCAAAGTGATCTGGTCGGTCAGAGCAAACTGAGGCTGCAGGAATCGCCGCACGAATGGCGAAGTCAGAAGGACTCGTCCTGAAGGCTCCAGTCGTACATTGCGAGTCACCAGATCGCCATGCAGAAGCCGAACGGATTCCAACCAGGCCAAAGCCGTTAGCAACTCTCTGCCGATTTCCGCGACGACCGGAACTGGTAACCGGCCCCCTCGTATCAGTAGCTCTTCCATGGACCAGCCACGAATGTACGGAGAAACGGCGAACGCAGGTCCGCATTGTTCCGTTGTCTGGTTTCGACCAGCTTCGTCATCGCGATGTGAGACCGTCTCCGTCGGAAGGACGAGGCATGCCGGGGCAGAACTGCGTGAACGGTCAATAGAGCCAATCCATTCGTCCAGACGTTCGGTTGCCGAGTACTGAAGACTATTCACAGACATCAGTGACCGCAGAACAAATGTGGTTCCTCGCCGACGCTCTTTGGCGAGCAACGTCGAACGTCCGATGGCCTGCAGGCAGAGGAATCGGCCGACCTGGATTTGATCGACGCGGTCTTCCACAACACGCTCAGCTTGCCACGGCGTCAGAAAGCCTCGTTGAACCAGTGCGTCCAGCCAGACAGAGTCAAAGTCCGGCAGATCATGACAAAGCTGTCGAACGATGGGCTCACACGAATCCAGCTCTGGGCGAGTGCACAGACCCGTAGATGTGAGTAATTGAATCAGACGTTCCGATGGAGATCGCATCCGTGCCTGCCCCAAGTGCCGAAAACAGGCCCATTTTTGTTAATCCGTCGTCCTTTTGGCCTGTACTGAGAGTGGAAGTTATCGCAAAAACTGCCCCTTTGCCACAAGCCACGATTCTTTGTGCCATTCCGCCTGCTCACAGGTGGTGTGCCTGTGTTTTGACCGCGAGGAAAGGCTAGTCTCGTCACGCGGCTGACGGGATGTTTTCGCTGCGACTCTCAGTGGGACTCTGATGAGTCATCTGGTTTGTCAGCGACATGGCCAGCCTGGTTCGCCAATATCTGAAGTCGGTCCAGGAATTCGTTCAGGAAAAGCAGGGAGTCGTCCTCGTTCAGGATCTCGCCATCAGTTCGCAGGCTAATTGACAAATCGCCGGCATAGTCGCCAATCGACATTGCTGCTCGAGTATTCGGCCGTACGGGTGCGACACCGTGGATTTGTTCGATCAGTACATTGCCGGCAATCCAGCGGCCTTTCTGAAGCGGAAATCGCCCGTTAAATCGACGGCGAACATCACCGATATTTGCCAACACCATCGTGCTCAAAACAGTCTTGAAGTTCAGGAAGAGTTTCATAGCCCCGGGAATCTTTCGGAGCACTCTGAAAAGCTTCAGACACACGATGCCTTCTCGATTAAACAAGACATCGCTGGTCTGTTGATGAATCGATCGCAACAGTTCGGCGGGGTCGTCGCAATCCTGTTCTCGGCGAGTGATCAACGCATAACTGACGACGTTCGCAGCCGGCATACTTTCATGGAAGCCGGTGCGCATGCTGAGCGGGATCGCCAGACGAATCCAGCGACGTCCAAATCGGAGACCAGCCCGCCGATTCCAGTCACGGATCTGCAACGTCATTTCGCAAATGAACAGGTCATTGATGGAAACTCCCAACTGCAGAGCGGCACCGCGCAGGGAGCGATGGATGGCTTTTGGCAGCACGCGACTCTGGATTGCAAGTGAATTTATCGTTGACCCGCTTGAGGAATTTGCCTGATCAGTGACCGCGTCATTCTTCTGCCGGTCGTTTGATCCAGCCAGCATCACCGGGGCTCTCAAAAGCAAGCGAGCAACCTTGCCGATCACTCGCGTCAGCGACTTCTTCTGACGTTGTGAAGCTGCCGCTCCCGTTTCGTAGTTCTCGCGTTGCCGCAAAACCTCCGGCTTCACCAGATCAAACTCCGGCCGCTTTGCATCGGGAGCAGCCGTCTTTTGACCGTAGCGGGCAAATAGTTCACCAACCAACTGCAACGCGGCGATTCCATCGCAACAGGCATGGTGCAGATAGATCACCACCTGCGACCGATCGCTGCCAGCCAAAACCTGAACCTGAATCCCCCGCTGATTGTGAATGTCTATGGCACAGACACGCGGAACATGATTCCGGACGATCTCGTCTGCCGCAGGATTCCACTGCAGGACATCGAGTGTTGACGTGATTGGTGTCCAGCACCAGGTTTTTCCCTCAACCTTTTCGATGCGACAATTCAGCAGCGGGTTGGAAGTCACCAGTTCTGTTAAGGAATCCCGAAAGCATGATTCGGTCAGCGAACCGGAGACATGAACGACCATCACAAACACCATGGGATGAGTTGGTCGGTCATCGGACAACATGTAGAATTCAAAATCCGAAAGCCGCAGCGGGAACAAGCTTCCGGAAATTGCGGAACGGACCTGGCCATGGGAGATGGTCACAAATGGGATCCAGAAAAAACAAGCAGTGGGCAACGACGGACTGGCTATCGTCGCGAAATCTCAACCGGAAACATCTCCTTTGAGGATCTGAAGCCCCTTCGCCTCGTAGGAATTGCAGTCTGGAAATCCGAGTTTTGCCCACGATATCAGGCCGCCGCCGTTCTGCGACGTTTTCTGCGAGCATCGGGCGAAGTTTTCCAGCGACGATGCACCCAGAAATACTGTTCGGGCGCCTTGCGGATCAGAGCTTCCAGTGCCGACGTAAATCGTTGCGTGAGTTCGTTGATACCCTTTGCTCCCTGATAATCAGCGGAATCAATAACCTCCTGCGTTGTCAGATTAAAACGCACCCAGCGGGCACCGTACTGACCACGCTCTGGCAATCTCCAGGCTCCTCCGACAACCACAAGGGCATTGTATTGCAACGCCAGCAAAGCGATAGACTTGAAGGTCGATGCCGGGCGACCAAAGAAGTCCACGAACAGGCCCGAGGCGCCCGCATCCTGATCGCAAAGCAGCGACGCCATGCCTCCATTTTCCAGGATATCCGAGAGTTCCGTACCAGCTCCCGATTTGGAAATCAGTGAATTTCCGGTTGACTCGCGAAAATCCTTGAACCACTGATGCAGATACGGATTGTCCAGCGGTCGTGCAACGACGCCCATGGGAAACCCGAAGTGACCAAATGTATTGACACTGATTTCCCAGTTCCCAAAATGTCCGCCGAGAAACAACACTGGTCGCCCGGAACACAGGGCCTTCACACAGTCATCGCGTCCTTCGAAGTCCAGAACCTCTGAACACGACGCCAGTCGGAAACGACGGGGCAATTGCGCTATCTCGCAGACCATCCGAAAAAGATGTTTCCACATTCCAGAAATGACGCGGTCCGCTTCGTCATCGGAAAGCGATTCGCCAAACGCCTGGCGCAGATTCTCCCGAGCAACCGCGTAACGAGTCCATTTGCGAGGAACCACACGATGTACGAACCACGCCAGCACCTCCGCCATCACAACTGTCGCGTGGACGGGGAGACTCTTTACGACGAACAACAGCGTCTGAAAGATTGTGTACTCCAGAAGGTGGCGAGCTTTAAGACGATTCATCGATTGAAGCTGTTGACAAAGGAAGTGAGCAACCGTCACATGGCTGCAATTCGCCGGTGGGTTGGTGAAGCTGTTAAACTACCATGGAGTGGAGAGCTCATCCAGGGAACTTAAAACGCCCGATGCATGTTTCCGTCGCCGTCGTCCAGGTACGGCAACCAGAGCAGGGCGACTCGATCCACGGCCGTGTCCGTTTTTCGAGGCGTAATCTCAAGACTGTCGAACTTCATGACGTCCGTATCGAATTGATGAACAATCTCGTTGGCTTCTGCCTCGACCGTTGCGTTCATCTCTTCGCGTTCCTGAAGCAAGGTTGCGTATTGTTCTTCGGCGATGCGGATGTCGGTCGTTTCTGAAGCGGCATTTGTCGCTGATCGGATGACCGATCCGGCACGACTGGCGTTCGTGGCAGTGCCCAGCTTGCGACCGAACAACGCACCAAGAATGCTGGTGCCGAGATTAACGGCGGTATTCAACGACTTCGACGAACGCTGCTGCTTTTCTTTCTCAATTTTCTGCTCTGCGCGACGGATCTTGTCGTCGAGCGTTCCGAACTTAGTCGCATACTTGCGTCGCAATTTCTCGACGAGCCGGTCGCGTTCTTCTCGAGCCGCGTGACGCAGTCGAATTCGGAAGTCATTTTCGGATTCTGCGGGCTGCGATGTCTGCTTGAGGTCTTCGCAGGTGAAAACCACGAGTTTGCGATCTCGATACAAATGGTTCTTGATCGCCGTCGTCCATCCCGTGTACGACTTCTTTTGAGTCAATTCGGCCGGCAAGTTTCGAAACGCCGCGTTGGCAAACTCTGGCTCCGGCAGCAGCTGTGGAACATCGGCCTCGTCCCATTCATCAGCCTCCAGCCAGGGGTCAGCGGGAATTGAATCCCCGGCAAGGCGAATCAGCGTCACCGGATCCCACAGGTCAATGTTGTTCTTTGCATCCACAAAATGGATACGAGTCTGGCCGAGCAATGCCGGCCGATACACAAATCGATCCGCCTGCACATGCGCCGGAAGAAAGAACTCAGCGATACCTGGTGGCAGCACAGGCCGGGTCGGCTGACTGGGCAATTCTGTCGTTGGTGCCGCGAAGCGAGTCGCATTGGGTGCGGTGCTCATGACTTGCGCGGATGATGTTGTCGGGGGATTATTTCCTTTCAGCGGAGCCATCAGTACTTCGATCTGTTGGCGACTCACCGGGCCTCGCAGATACGACAAAGCCCAGCGGCTTCGGAATACGGTGGGAGCGTCTTCGTGAACGTTGTTCATCAGAAAGACACGACTGCCAAGTCCGGCCAGTGTCTGTTCCATGTGTTGTCGGTCAAACGTCGATCCTGTGGACACGGCCGCCCCTTCAAGTCCTTCAAGAACGCGCATTTTGTCGCGTTCTGTTTGCAATCGGCCAAGAAACCACGTGCCGCAGTTCGAAAGGCCTTTGTAATCGAGGTCGACCGGGTTCTGCGTCGCCAGAACGACGCCCAATCCAAACGCACGAGCCTGCTTGAGCAGCGTCAACATCGGAAGCTTTGACGGCGGATTCGCGATTGGCGGGAAGTAGCCGAAGACTTCGTCCATATACAGGATTGCGCGCAGGCTGGATGTGCCAGTCTGACTCCGGATCCATGTCAGCACTTCGTTCAGCAGAATGGTGACGAAAAACATGCGCTCCTGATCGGACAGATGAGCGATCGAAATGATGGCGAGACGAGGCTTTCCGGCAGGCGTGTAGAGCAACTGCTGAATATCGAGCGGCTCACCTTCCAGCCAGGCCGCAAAGCTTGGCGAGGCAAGCAGGTTGTTGAGCGTCATCGCCAGCTTGAAGCGTTCACCAGACGGGTAGAACGACTCAAGGTCCAGAAACCCCACCTTATTAAACGGTGGCGTCTGAATGCTGCGGATGAGGGATCCCATGTCGACGTTTTGACCGCTGCGCCAATAGTAGTCGAGAATGTTGGACAATAAAATGTGTTCGCGGCTGCTGATAGGATCAGCATCG
Source organism: Planctomycetota bacterium (assembly GCA_031424595.1). Taxonomy (GTDB): domain Bacteria; phylum Planctomycetota; class Planctomycetia; order Planctomycetales; family Planctomycetaceae; genus SXXK01. Next base: position 42,301 of record JANPHT010000185.1, on the reverse strand, counting down.
ATCTGCAGCAGAGCCAGCAACCCCGAGACCGCCGACATGATGCGGCCGCGCAGGGCATCCGAGTCGGATCGTACCTGATCGTTTGGAGCGTCGAAGGATTTCAAAACGGTGATCGGCCGACCAGCAGTACTCGCTGGCGTGTAGATTTCGACATCAGCGGCATCTCGAAAACGCTGAATGCGTTCGCCCGACTGTCCCCATTCTGCCAGACCGTTTCGCCAGATATCGGCCGTCTTCTTAGCAAACTCCGGGACCGTCATGCCATTGCGACTGGCTTCCTGCGGATCGACCCACGGCTGAAAATCCTGCGGCAACAAATTCGGAAACGCAAGCATCAGATTGCCGAGGTCTCCTTTTGGATCGATGCAGATTGCGGGCGTGCCGTCGATAGCCGCTTCTTCCAGCAGAGCCAGACAGAGTCCCGTCTTACCGCTGCCGGTCATCCCGACGCAGACCGCGTGAGTCGTCAGGTCTTTGGAGTTATACAGGACCGGCTGATCGGGCGACGTGACTCCGGTTTTCAGATCATGAGTCCTGCCAAGATAGAATTGCCCCAGTTTTTCGATGTCGGTCATGGGAATATACGGCCAAAAGTGTGAGTTGAAGGTCAGCCGGCATGTCGCAGGATTACAGCGTTTCGCTTCGACGGTCCGAGCAGTGAGCGTTGTCCGGCAGGTTGGAATGATAAGGAACTCTGCCGATCTGCGAAATACAGCGACGACCGGCAATTGTATTCTGTTCAGGCCACATGAGCCGCAAGACGCTGGCTGTCAGTGGCGGTTGCACGGTTTGTGCCTGGGCACGTAGGGGACGATGGTGAACGACGTTAACGCGTTTTTAACAATCGGCAGCAACCAAAGTTCTTTGGTCGAACGATGCTTCGACCTGGGAATTCACGATCATCGACGGTGCCGTTTTGGTTCAGTTAGTTTTTTGTTCTCCAATCATTTGCGGCAGAGTCGTTGGTCCGAATGCAGCGTTGTGTTCGGCGTTGATGATAAGATGGGAATCATCGAATCGAAGATGGAGTGTTGTGTAAAACGGGGATTCGTAAGCGACCAACTTGACGGTCAGGACGGTGCCTTCCGTCCAGGCTCCGCTGGCGGCGATAAGGGGTTTCTCCGGGACGCTGACGAATTGGTTCATTCCTGCGGAAAATGAATCAACGGATTTCGTCCAACTCGTGAATCCGAACGGTGTCCTGATGTCGCCCCTGGATGTGCGAACGATCATGGCGGAATCATCCGCTTGAAGATCGATCGACACGGCCTTAATGTCGAGGTCGTTCGTTGCGAATTCAAACCACAGTCCGTTAACCTTTTCGGCCACCGGCGACGTTGGCTTGCCGGATGGCCGCTTGACAGTTAGCGAGGAAACCCGGGCTTTCAAAGCCAGGTGAGCAGCTTCGTTGTCGGGCAGGGCGGAAAGCCCGATCGCCGGAAGGAGTTTGTCCCAGACGAGGTTCAGGACATCCTGCATATTTCGTACGCCGCTGGTAATGACGATGACGGCATCCTGTTCAGGAAGTACGAGCAGATACTGACCGAACGCACCGTCGCCCCGAAACGAATCATGTCGCGAACGCCAGAATTGGTAGCCATAGCCCTGGCTCCAGTCACTGTTCGGATCGGAACCATTTGATGTCTGCCGGGCCGTGGCTTGTGCAACCCAGTCCGCAGGAATAAGACGTGTTCCGTTCCATAGGCCCTTCTGCAGATAGAGCTGTCCGAACTTCGCCAGGTCTTCCGTTCTTGCGGACAGTCCATATCCGCCGGCCGAGATACCCTCAGGGCTGTTGACCCAATGCGGCGTTTCAATGCCGAGAGGTTCGAAGAGCTTCGGAATCAGATAGTCTCGAACGGTCTGGCCTGTGACTTTTTGCACAATCGCCGACTGCATGTACGTCGCCGGAGTGTTGTACACAAACAATGTTCCCGGTTTGAACTGCACGGGATGATGGAGAAACTTCTTTGTCCATGCGGCCCCTTTTGTCAGCGAGTCCGGATGGTCGCGCCACATCGACGGTTCGGTTGTATGCCCCGTTGTCATCCGCAGTAAATCGCGGACTCGCATGGCTTTCAGATGGGCTGACGGTTCCGCAGGAGCATCCTCCGGAAAGTACTTCAGGACTTCATCGTCGATGCTGAGTCTGCCGTCCGCGATGGCCATGCCAACTGCGGTTGAGGTGAAGCTTTTGCTCAATGAGTACAACACATGCGGCGTCTGTGCGTCGTAGGGCGTCCACCATGCTTCGGCGACCACGTGACCATGTCGCACCAGCATGAAGCTGTTCATAGTATCGACATGAGCGTCCAGTTCTTCGATGAAGGAATGGAGTTTGGATGATGAAACACCTTGCTTCTCCGGAGTGCTTCGTAGCATGGTTGAAGTTCCTTTTGCGGGATCGCTTGTTTGTGCAGGAACGATCGACGCGGAATGCAGAAGCAGAATAGTGATCAATAATCCAGGTCGTCGCATGAATGAGTACTCTGGTTGTGAGAGCAGGGGAGGTGATTCAACAGCCAATGACAATTTCAATACGCACAGCAAAGTGTAGTGTTTTGCAAAATGCAGATGTGCTGCTCGCAAAACAAAATGCACGCCAGCTGCAGAATAGATGAGCCATGCAGCACATTGTTGGGCCGACTGCTCCAGTTTTCAGTTCGGAATCATCCAGGTCCACCAATAGGCTTGAGCCAGTGTCAGTAAACCCATCAGCGACGCGAGGGCCACGCTGTGCCAGAAGACAAATCGAAGAATCTCGCCTTCGTGACCTGATTGTTTTGTTGCCACTGCTGAAACCACGATGCTCTGAGCATCAATCATCTTGCCCATTACGCCACCCGTACTGTTGGCTGTGCAGATCAGGATCGGGTCCAGACCAAGTCGTTCGGCTGTAATCCTCTGCAGACTTCCGAACAAAGCATTGGCGGATGTATCTGATCCGGTTAAGGCGACTCCCAGCCAGCCGAGCATCGCGGCGAAGAACGGATAGAGAACCCCGGTCTTCGTAAAGGCCAGGCCCAGTGTCGCGTCCATGCCGCTGTATCGAGTGACATAGGCCAAAGCCAGCATCAGAGCAATCGTCAGCAAAGGATATCGCATCTCGTGAACGGTTCGAAAGAAGATGCGGAAGAATGACGCTGGTCGAACACCCATCCAAAATGCAGAGAGTACGGCCGCAAAGAAAATCGACGTGCCTGTGGCTGACAACGTGTTGATCTTGAATTCTGCCGCTTCGGGCTTGCTGTCGGTGGAGACTTCTTTGTTCCGTTGAACCTGATGATGCAGACCAGGTACCTCGAACTTGATCATCGTATGGTTATCGAAAAAGGCCTTGACGTCTTTCAGTCCCCAGGAAAACACACACACGGACAACAACACCCATGGCATCCATGCGGAGAACACAGCTCCAGTGCTGTCGAGTTTGCGGATCGGTCCGGAAACTCGCACCGTCTGATCGCTGATCGCAGGCGATTTATCGGAATCGACGGGCTCGTCCTCAAACTTCCAGATCGACTCAGGCTGCCAGATCTTTACGAACAGCGTCAGAGCAATCAGCGAAGCCAGACCGGCCGCCACATCGACCAGTCGTGAACCAATGTAGTTAGCCGTATAGAACTGAACCGCAGCAAAACTTCCGCCGCAAACCAGAACGGCGGGCCACACGCCGACGAAGCCTCGGAAACCGGACATTGTGCAGATCATCCAGGCTGGAATGAGCAGCGAGAAGAACGGCAGTTGACGCCCGGCCATTTTGCTCAGCAGCATTTCGTCGAGGCCAGAAGTGTCCGCAAGAACTTTGATCGGCGTTCCCAGGGCACCGAATGCGACCGGAGCCGTATTGGCGATCAAAGCCATTCCAGCCGCCTGCAGTGGACGAAACCCGGCACCAATCAGCAACGCCGAAGAGATAGCCACCGGAGTTCCAAATCCTGCCGCGCCTTCGACGAACGCGCCAAAACTGAAAGCAATCAGCAGAGCCTGGATGCGTCGATCGGGAGACAACGACACCACCGATCGCTTGACGACCTCGAACTGCCCGGTGTCCACCGTCAACGCGTACAGGAAGATCGCCATGACGACGATCCATCCGATCGGAAACAAGCCGTAACCAGCACCATCGACGGCGGAAGCCACGGCCGCACTGGCTGGCATGTGAAACACCAACACGGCTGCCAGCATTGCGGTGATGAGCCCCGCTGCCGCTGCCACATGCGCGGTGACTCGCCCCGAACCAAGCAGTCCCAGCAACACGATGATCGGCAGGGCTGCGACCAGCGTAGAGAGGATCTCAGAATTCAGAGGATCATAGTTTTGCAGCCACGGCATAGGTTACAGTTCAGGCGGAGGGACCATTGGGAGTGGACATCGTGTGCGTTTGTCGCGTCAGAATCAAACCGGCAAGGAAAAGGACGGCCCCAGCCACTGCCGGAGCCAGGTGCCATGTGTCTGTGTATCCAATCGCCGGATGAACGAACACAGCGGTGCTCCATCCTGCGAATCCTCCGATGGCCAGGGTTTGCCACAGTGATCGAGAGGCCTGTCCAAACCAAACACAGGCGAGGGTCAGTATTCCGGCGGTTGTCACGGCTCCTCCAAATCCTGCACGGTCATGAGCGATCAGCGGAATCAGTCGTGGATTGATCGCGTCCAATTCCTGTCGACCCATTCCCATGAACATCAGGTCGGTGGGAACGAAGACACTTGTCATGCCGATCAATTGAATCGTCAAGCCGGCTCCGATCATTCCTGTGGCGACGAGGAGCAGCAAAAGTCGTCCAACACCCTGTTTGGTTTTCCAGGAGATACCTCCCATGGGACAAAGGACAACTGACCATTTAGTCTTTTGAATGCCTCTTTGTTTTGGTCGTTGCAGCCCAAGACCCAGCAGGAAGCACGGCAGCAACACCAGTGTGGCTGCGCCGTGCCACGTATCCAGATACCCATAACCAAGATAGGTCAGAAAGCTGCCAAACCCTGCTAAACCGCTTATAGCGAGCGTCCACCAGGCCCACTCTTCGCCATCACGCAGAGGAAACGCCGCCAGCCACAAGTAGATTGCTGCGATGGCAACAAGCGCGCCGCCAAAGCTGATCCGATCGTGGATCATGAAATGCACGACGCGACATTCATTGATGCCACAAAGTTCTTCGGGCTGCATTTGCAGATAGGCCACATCGTGGGGCAGAAAGTGTCCGGTCATCGACTGGAAAGTCGCGAACAACCCGGCCAGCCCCAGGCAGAGACCACAGAACGTGATCAGTGACCGTCCGTCACCGACCAGCGCCTCATACAAACCTTGCTCATGGCGGTTCATCGCGGATTTCATGCGAAGAGCGGGCAAAGACTACTGAGCAAACTTCCGGCTACTGAGCTGGTCAGCTTTTGGAAAGTCGTCGGGAATCGGAAGTGTGACTTTTCCGGTCGCCGCCCATTCGGTGCCACGTTGCAGAGTGGTGATGAAGCCGACGCATTCCTGCGAGTATTCCGCATGGCCCATCGGCGTGTGAAAGACTCGGCCCTTGCCATAGCTGATCGTGAAGATCATGGGTTCGTGACGGCCGGTGACCTGAGATTCCGCTGTTGCCAGAACCTGCATATTCTTCGCCGGGCCGCGCAGTTTGTCGTAGAGTTCATCCTTGGTATGCAGCCATTCGACTGGCATGTCTTTTACGATTGGATGTTCGCGATCGCGGATCACCACAGGAAACTCCCATTGAGCTCCATGGTTTCCGCCGTTGCCCGGCGTTTCGTCGCGAACGACTTTACCTTCGGCATTGACGTAGACGTACGGTCCGTCTTTTTCTGTTCGTCCGCCCCAGCCACCGAGACCGATCATTTCGTTGTAAGCAGGCCATTCCGGAAACGAATTGTCTGCCGCATGCACAACGACAAAGCCACCGCCACCACTCACGTAGGCGGCAAACGCTTTCTGCGTTTCCTCGGGCCATGGAGCGGCTCCATGGCCAAAGTTGCTGATCACAACAGAATACTTGCTGAAGTCCGGCTTAAAATTCGGATCAGTCCCTTTTGGCGCCGCTGTGGCCACATCGACCATGAAAAGCTTCGTTTGTTCGAGATAGGCCTTCATCATCTTTGTGGTCGTGGGCCAGACGGCATGATTATTCTGACCATCGACGATGAGTGCTTTCATCGGTTCGGCAGCCTGCAGTTGTGATGGCCCCGATGAAAAGGCAGCCGCGACGGCGAAAACCACAAACAGATACTTCATGAAGAACGTTCCTTGCGAATGAGAAAGATGGTCTCTGATTCTGCAAGCTATCCGAAGGACTCGCGCTTCGCAAAGCCAAGTCGCCTTTACCCTCGACAATGAAGTACGCCGAAGGTTCCAGGCCGCAAGCCAAATCCGGGGTGATTTTTCCATTCCTGCAACCAAATCACATCCACTCCTTGATGGGATGGCCTTCGATGAGACGCACCGGGCGACCGTCCGGTGCCTGAGCGATCAGGTCGCCTGGGATGCCCAGCTTTTCATAGATTGTCACCGCGAGATCGGCCGTGAGATATTCATCGCGAATGGGTCGGCCACCTTCTTCATCTGTCGCACCGAGGACGGAGCCACCGGGAATTCCGGCACCCGCCATGATCGCAAAGCCTGCACTGGCCCAGTGGTCGCGGCCACTGGCGGAATTGATGACCGGCGTCCTGCCGAAATCTGTCAGCCACACAACAAGCGTTGTGTCCAGCAGGCCTCGAGTCGCCAAATCTTCCAGCAGGGCAGGAAGTCCCTGATCGATTGGCGGGATGCGATTGTTTTTCAGAGACTTGAAGTTGTCCTGATGCGTGTCCCAGCCCCCATCCGTGACGGTGACAAATCGTACTCCGCTTTCGATCATCCGTCGCGCCAGCAGGCAGCTTTGTCCAAATTTGTGTCGACCGTATTTGTTGCGAAGCTCTTCAGTTTCCTGATCAATCTGAAACGCCGCTTTTGTTTCCGGCGCAGTGATCATGTTAAAGGCCGCTTTGAAGTTTTCGTCCAGCGCGTCAAAGGCTTCGGCCTGAACATCCGCCTGTCGCTGCAAGTTGTCGAGCGACGCCAACATGCGTTTACGGCGGTCGACTCGACTGGATGTGACTCCCGCCGGAAAGCTGATGTCTCGAACGTTGAATCCATTAGCATTGGGGTCTGCCAGGATTTCAAAGGGATTGTGTTCCAGTCCCAAAATGCCGGCAGACCCTCCACCGAACCGGCGATCGATCGAACTGCCCAGTTGCACAAACGCCGGCAGTGCCGACTTGAAGCCTTTGTGCCAGCTGACGACCGACCCGTATGTGGGATAATGCAGCGAAGGATTCAGCTTTCGACCGGACATCGCGAACTGATCGGCGACGCCATGACTGCCGTTTTCCGGATTCCAGCTTCGCAGCAAGGCGTAACGATTCAGAGACCGCGCCATGTTGGGGAGGATTTCGGTGAACTGCACGCCCGGCACACTGGTGCTGATGACTCCGAATTCACCTTTGACACTGACCGGCGCATGTGGCTTTGGGTCAAACGTGTCGTGATGACTGGTTCCGCCCTGAGTCCAGATCAGGATGCAGTTCATGTCTTTGCGAGCCGCAGCCAAACTGCCTTCCGAGGCGCGGGCTTTGTTCGATGCTATCAGAGAAGGAAGGCTCAGTCCGAGTCCTGTGAGGCTTCCAATTTGCAAGAGGTCGCGGCGAGTTACTCGTTCACAATCCGGGAGATTGCGTGGGGCAAAACCGAACATGGCTTTGAGTCCTCAGCAGACGAAATTCGAAGGCGAGATAGAATCGGCAGGTGAACTACTAAATGGCAGACCGGGAAGGATACCCGAGGAAAACCCAGCAGTACCAGTGTAGAAACGCTGAATTCTTAATCAGCCAGTGATCTGAGTCCGGTCGTCAGGTTTGGTTATGTTCACCGTTCGCTGATCAAGGCGTTCGTGTAAATGGACCACTTCCAGGTTGGCAAAGTGACTTATGACTGCACATAATCACGGTCCCGCCATTTCTGCCCGCCTTCGGAGTTCCTGCCGTGACTCTCAGTCTCTGCAATTCGCTGCATCGTCGCTCGGACATCGCTCGTGCAGCGATGCGGTGTCTGGTGGCGATCGTTTCTGTCGCAACAGCCGTCGTCTTCGCAGAGACTGTTTTAGCTGGTGGCAACAGATTTGCCGTCACCCCGGCCGCTGTCAACCTTGCCGGAAACTTCAGCGAAGCGCAACTGCTGGTGGCCGCATGCTCCGCCGCCGGAACTTTCGACAGGGAATCGGCCGATCTGACGTCCAGAGCAAAGTACTCGTCGTCAGATGACACGCTGGTGACTGTTTCGCCATCTGGCCGATTGCTGGCCATTGGTAACGGAGAGGCGACGGTCACAGTGACACTCGGCGATCAGTCGCAGCCAGTCACGGTCAGCGTCAGTGGCATCGAAGATCAGCCGAAGATCAGTTTCGATAGCCAGATTCGCCCGATCATCAGTCGACAGGGCTGTAATGCCGGAGCGTGTCACGCAAGTCAGTTCGGGAAGGGTGGCTTTGTGCTGTCCGTCGTGGGTTTCGATCCCGATATGGATTATAACGCGATTGTACGTGATCGCCAGCAGAGGCGAGTGACCATGGTCCAGCCGGAAGAGAGTTTGCTGTTGAAAAAGCCCACGTTGGCCGTTGCTCATGGGGGAGGCAAAAAACTGGTTGTGGGGTCCACTTCTTACAACACGCTTCTGGCATGGCTGAAGACTGGTGCGCCAGGACCGAAAGCGGATGCACCTTTGATCAGGAAGATTTCTGCAGTACCGAGAGAGCGGATTGCTGCCCCGGAACAGACTCAGCAGTTGCGAGTCACTGCCGAGTACAGTGATGGAACGTCGAAGGATGTCACCGGCTGGTCGAAGTTTGATTCCACGGACGATGCGGTTCTCTCGGTCACAGCCGATGGACTCGTCACGGTTGAAGGTCGCGGTCAGGCGCCAATTATGGTGCGATTCGAAGGCCAGGCCGACATCGCGATGTTTGTTTCTCCATACGGGCCTGCACCGGATCTTAAGGACTGGCAGAACAACAACTTTATTGACGAATTTGCGGCTGCAAAATTCATGGAACTTGGAATCGCGCCCACAGGACTTTGCGACGACGCTGCTTTCGTTCGCCGCGCTTTTCTGGATTCGATCGGAACACTGCCGACAGCCGATCAGGCTCGTACGTTTGTGGCGGATCAGGATCCACAAAAGCGACAGAGGCTGATTGATTCTCTGCTGGGGCTGACCGGTAATCCGGACCTCGATCGGTACAACGATCAGTATGCTGCCGTGTGGACTCTGAAATGGTCTGACCTGTTACGAAACACCTGTAATGGCGACGCGTCAGACGAACAGCGTATGTGGGCGATGCATAACTGGATTCGCGATTCTTTCCGAGTCAATAAGCCATTTGATCAGTTTGTTCGTGAACTCATCACGGCTAAGGGTTCCATTTTTTCCAGCGGCCCGGCAAGCTATTACAAGATCAACGACAACTCCGCAGACCTTGCCGAAACGACTGCTCAACTGTTTCTGGGAGCGCGGCTGCAGTGTGCAAAGTGTCATCATCATCCGTTTGAGAAATACAGTCAGGCAGACTACTACGCGTTTTCAGCATTCTTCTCGCGAGTCGGCAACAAGAACAGCGAAGAGTTCGGATTGTTTTGTCGCGAAACCGTTGTGATGGTGAAGTCCACGGGCGATGTCCGACATCCTGGCACTGGCAAAGTGCTGAAGCCTAAACCGTTGGATGGTGAGGAAGTCGATCACGAACTCGATCGCCGCATTCCACTCGCTGCCTGGCTGACATCGAAGGACAATCGGGACTTCGCTCGGTCCGTTGTGAATCGCTATATGTCGTATTTGCTCGGCCGAGGTCTGGTCGAACCGGTTGACGATATGCGAGCTACAAATCCACCGACGAATCCGGCCATGATGGAAGCTTTGACCGATCACTTTATTGCGAGCCACTTCGATCTGAAGCAACTGGTGCGGGCGATCATGTCGTCCCGACTGTATCAACTACAATCTCAGCCGACGACGGAAAATGTCTCCGACAACAAGTTTTATACGCATTTTAAAGTGAAACGCATCTCCGCAGAACCGCTGCTGGATGCAATCGATGTTGTGACGGCGTCGCCCACGAAATTCAAAGGGCTGCCGCCGGGGACGCGTGCGATTGAACTGCCGGATGGTGAGTACCCTGACCACTTCCTGAATACGTTCGGGAAGCCCCGCCGAGTCAGTGTCTGCGAATGCGAACGAATGCCGGACGAGAATCTTGGTCAGGCTCTGCACACATTGAACGGTGATATTATCGCGACGAAGCTGAGCAGTGCGTCGGGCCGGATCGCCTCTTTGCTTGCTGCGCAAAAAACGGATAGGGAGATCATTGGGGAACTTTATCTGGTAACCCTGAGCCGCGACCCAGGCGAAGCAGAGATGAAAGCCGCTCTGGAATTCCTTCCGGAAGCCGCCAGTCGCCAGGAGTTCTTTGAAGATCTTTTGTGGACGCTGATCAACAGTAAACAATTCTTGTTCGTGAGGTGATGGCCATGTCGGAATCAGCATGTGTCCGATGGGTACGGCGAGCGCCACGACAGATTGCTCCGCAAGTGCGTACCTTCAGGACAGGGGGCCGGCGAGGCGTGTCAGCCGCTGATCCGCTCCAACCGATGATTCACTATTTGGCGTGCTTGCTGTTGGTCTTCGCGGCCACCACCGCGAATGCGCAGCGTTCCTATCCGATGCTGATGAATCTGTCGCCCGCGGCGGCTCAACGGGGTCAGACTTCTGAGCACACCGTCGAATCGCGTTACAGCATGTTTGGTGCCAATCAGGTTCTGATCTCCGGTGAGGGTATCGCGGGAGAAGTTGTGACTTTGATGGAACTCGGCAAGGATGGCAAAGAACCTGCGTTGACACAAGTCAAGCTGAAGTTCACTGTCGCGCCGGAAGCCATGCCGGGTGTTCGCGAGTTTCGCATCATCGGACCAACGGGCCCCAGTACAATCGGGCAACTCGTGATTACTCGAGATGCCGTAATCGTCGAAGATCCGCAGAATGACACTCAGGAAACAGCTCAGGACGTCGCTATCCCAGGCACTCTCTGTGGCTGTGTTGAAAAAGCGGAAGACGTCGATTTCTATCGGTTCACTATAGAACAGCCTGCGTCACTGACGTTTCACTGCCTGGCCATGCGACTGGAAGATCGCATCCACGACCTGCAGACTCATGTCGATCCCATCATTACAATTCGTCACGCGAAGACAGGAACAACCCTGGCGGCGGCGGATAATAATTTTGCTGCTGATCCGTTTCTTTTGTACTCGTTCGAACGTGGTGAATATCTGTTGGAAGTTCGCGATGTGCGTTACCAGGGCAACAAGTACTGGAATTATGTAATCGAAATCAGCAATCGCCCGTTTGTGTCTCAGGTTTATCCAGCAATGGTCGGCGTGGGTCAGACGACTCAGTTACAACTTGTCGGCGAGCACCTGACAGACGCGGCGACAGTGGAATACGTGGCTCCAGCGGTGCTGTCGAACCCTGGTGTCGAGAGTTGTACGTTTCATGTGTCACTTGCATCAAACGGGAATACCATGAATCCCGTGCCTCTGACGGTCACAAACTTGCCAGTGACGACTGAAACCGATGGCGACAATAACACGCTGGCTGTTGCTGCTGCGCTTTCGATTCCTGCGGCCGTGAGCGGTCGCATCGAAGTTGATTCTGACATCGATTGTTATGCATTCGATGCGAAGAAAGACGAACGCATCAGCATCGAAGTGCGGGCTCGTCGAAACGGATCGGCGCTGGATTCCGTAGTGCGTGTCCTGAACGACAAGGGTGTTTCGGTGATTGAAAATGATGACCTGCGTCAGTGGGGCCGACGGACTCTGCAGGATTCGATGATCGAGAACTGGACCGTCCCTGCGGATGGGCGTTACACGCTCGAAATTCGCGACATCCATCTTCGTGGCGGAGCCAATTTTATTTATGGCCTTGAGGTCACTCGGGCAACGCCAAAGTTTGATCTCGTGCTGGACACCGACAAAAGCTGGCTCACGCCAGGGAGTTGCACGGCGATCTTCGTGCGAGTCGTTCGCCGCAATGGTTTTGACGGTGAAATTCAGCTTCATGTTGCAGGACTTCCGGAAGGCGTGGCAGCAACATGCGGAAGAATTCTTGCCGGTACAGCCGTTGATGGCTGCATTGTTCTGGAGGCGGCGGGCGATGCGAAGCAACTTGCTGCCAATATTTGCGTCAGAGGCACATCCGTAGTGACCACAGCAGGTGAGGAGCCAGCAACGATAACATCGGTCGCACAACCGATGCAGGAAATCTATATGCCGGGCGGTGGCCGCAGTCATTATCCGGTCGAGATGCACACTGTCTCCGTGGGCCAGCCGTCGGACATTCGTGACGTGAAGCTGAGCACCGACAGTGTCACACTCAAGCCAGGCGAATCGGTGAAAATCGACGTCGAACTTGTGCGTGCAGAAGGCTTCGACAAGAACGTCACTCTTGATGTGCTGTATCAGCATTTGTCGTCGGTGTTTGCAAACACTCTGCCAGCGGGTGTCACCATCGACGCAAAAAAAAGTCAGACACTCTTAACCGGTACGAAAAACAACGGCTCCATCACGTTGATTGCTGCAAAAGACGCCAGGCCAGTCGATCGCCAGCAGTGCTGCATTATGGCGAATGTGTCGATCAACTTTGTGATGAAGGCGACCTATAGCAGTCGACCGATCACGGTGACCGTGATCGCCGATTAGATCAGGGCTTTACGCCTATTGAATTGCTCGTGGTGATCGCTGTGAACTCGAGCGATCGCCAAAGATACCAGGAAGCAATGCTGCGGTGAGGTGCCCACGGTGCGGCGATCGATTCCAGTTCGGACAATTTGGGCTTCCCATCCAGTTCATAGAGTCGTTTCATGGCATTCTGGATTCCAAGGTCTCCAACGGCGAAGACATTCGGGCGACCCAGCGAAAACATGAGATACAGCTGAGCCGTCCAGCGGCCGATCCCCCTGACCTGAATTAGTGTCTCGATTGCTTCATCGTCAGTCTGAGCGGCGATTTTTCGGAAGTTCAGAGTTCCCTCCAGAGTGCAGCGAGTCAGGTCCCGCAAGTAGCCTCGCTTTTGCTGCGAAATCCCAACCGACTGCAATTGGTCGTCGGTCAAAGCGTCGATCGATTTTGCGGCGAGCTTCTTCGCGGGAAGCAACTCCTGCAGCCGAGTTCGTATGGTTTTCGCTGCCGCCGTCGAGATCTGCTGTGAGAGAATCGAACGCACGAGAATTGAGTATCCGCCGCTGTCCGTCTTCAGTGTAAACGGTCCGACGTCGCGAATCACCTGCCCAAGTACAGGATCAACCCTTGACAAACGGCGAACAGCTTTCTGGACATCGGCGGGTTCAAAACTCATGGCATGGACTTCAGCAGGAATAGTGCTTTCGCAACGTGTTGAATAAGCCCAGTGTTTCAACTACTGTGCTGATTGCAAGCCCTTCAACGAAAATGCAGGGCGTGGGGATGCGTGAACAGATCGTACCGCCATGAGACACTCGTGTAACGTCACGCTCGCTTCGTCAGATGCTGGCCGGTAGGATGTTCTCTTCTGCATCGCTGAGCCTTCCGCAACCCACCCGGAGAGACGCCATGATTGTTCGATCGATTCTCACTTTGACTGTCGTGACACTTTTTGCCTCACACAGTTTGATCGCTGACGACTGGAGTGCGAAGCAGTTTTCCAAATTGCCGTCCGGGGAGACTCCGATTCCGCTGTTCAACGGAAAAGATCTCGAAGGTTGGGAAGGTCATATCGGCAATTACTTCTCTGTTGAGAATGGGTTGATCGTCGGAAAGAACGGTGCTGACAATGCTCCGAAGTCCAGCACCTATTTGCTCACGAAAAAGTCATATCGCAACTTTCGACTGATCTTTGAAAGTCGACTCGTTGCCAGTGAAATGCATTCGGGCATTTCGCTTTGGGGCAAAGCGATTGAAAAAGACGAGGGACCGTTTACGTATCAGGGACATCTGGTGATGTATCCTTCGGCCTATGGATATCACGATTTGTTTCGCCGCAACAACATTCGAAAAGACACGACCGGCGTGGCTCAGCGAGTCGGCAAGCAGCACGACTGGAATCGCATGGAGATCCTCGCCATCGGTCACCGCATTCGCCATGTGGTGAATGGTCAGCTTGTCGCCGACTGGTCGGATCCTCAGCCGGAGTTGTGTGAATCCGGGCCGATCGGACTGCAGTTGCATTCCAACAAGGTCGCGCAGGAAGTTCAGTGGCGAGGACTGATCCTGACTGAAAATCCCGTTAATCAACTTGTCACTGCGGAAAGTCACGACTCCGGCTTGATCATCGATGGGAAGCCCGAAGAATCGGGAATGAGTGCCGCTGATCTAATGAAGATCAACGCTCGGATGCAGGAATTCGTCGATGCCAGACAGACGGCCGGTGTCGTGACATTGGTGGCTCGCCGTGGTCGTGTGGTTCATCTGGGAGCTGTTGGAAAAGCGGATGTGGCCGGTGGTCGTGAGATGAAAACAGACACCGTGTTTGCAATTGCTTCCATGACCAAGCCGATTACGGCCGCCAGCGTTTTGATTCTGCAGGACGAAGGCAAGCTAAAGCTGGACGACCCTGTTTCCAAATACATCCCGCTGTTTAGCGATACGAAAGTCAAAGGCGGCAAAACACCGGATCGACAAATCACGATTCGCGACTGCCTGATGCACACGAACGGGCTCGTCAGCGACCAACGCAATGTCGGAACTCTTGCCAATACGGCCGAAATGCTGGCAAAGTCAGAACTGGTGTTTGAGCCGGGTTCCAGGTGGCAGTACGGTCCTGGTCTGAGCGTTGCAGGTCGTGTTGTTGAAGTAGTTTCCGGAAAACCATTCGATGAGTTTCTGAAAGAACAGATTTTTTCCCCGTTGGAGATGAATCAGACCTCGTTCCATCCGACGGAAGAACAGTTGAAGAGACTGGCTTTGCTGTACCAACCAACCGCCGATAAGACAGGTCTTGAACGAGGGAGCCATTGGTTGTATGAAGTCACCGCAGAGACATCGCCAAATCCTTCCGGTGGCTTGTACTCCGTTGCGAGTGACCTGGTTCGGTTCTATCAGATGGTATTGAACGGCGGAGACCTGAATGGCAAACGTGTGTTGTCAGCCGATGCCGTGAAGCAGATGACATCGCTTCAGTCCGGTGATCTGGAAACCGGGTTCACTCCCGGCAACGGCTGGGGCCTCGGCTTTTGCCTCATTCGTGAACCGAAGGGAGTCACCGACATGCTGTCGGTTGGGTCTTATGGCCACGGCGGAGCGTTTGGAACGCAGGGTTGGATCGATCCAAAGCAGGAAATGATCTTCGTTCTGTTAGTGGCACGTCAGAATTTTGGAAGTGGCGACGCGTCAGACATTCGAGGCGACTTTCAGCGAATTGCCGCAGGAGCGATTCGGGATTAGTCCTCGCTGCGGTGCCCAGCCTGGTGTAGGCCTTCCGAGCACAGAACACCCTTTCGTCAGTTGTACGGTTCGAATCTGAAGCGAATGGATTTCTGCAACGGTAGATGTTCCCATGATAAGATTGATGATCAATGCTCGGAAGGCTCGGCCCTTGTCGCGGTCGGGGGTCCTGACGTTGTGTATTTATTGTGGTCTGTCGGGTCTGGCTGTTGCCCAGCAGGCTGACGGCGACGCGGTTCAGGAATTCGTCAGCACGCACTGCCTCGAATGCCACAGCAACACGACAAAGTCAGGTTCATTGAGTCTCGAAGATCTGGACGCTAATGGCGTTCCGAATTATTCAGCAACATGGGAGAAAGTTGTCCATCGCCTGCAAGTTCGTCAGATGCCACCAGTTGGTCATGCGAGGCCGGACGAAAAGTCCTATCAGCAGGTGATCGCGGTTCTGGAACAGAGATTGGATCTGGTCGCCGCCGAACATCCGCGGCCGGGTCGGACCGATTCGCTGCGGAGATTGAATCGGACCGAGTATCAGAATTCGATCCGCGATCTGCTGGCTCTGGAAGTCGATGTGGCTTCGCTGCTTCCGGCCGATGAATCCGGCCATGGCTTCGACAACGTGACGGTGGGAGATCTGTCACCAACGTTGTTGAATCGGTATCTACTCGCAGCGCAGAAGATCAGTCGGCTGGCTGTGGGAACCGTTGGGAAATCGCCGGACGGTGAGACCTTTCGCATTCGTCCGGACCGGACTCAGGAAGAACACGTTGAAGGCTTGCCGATGGGAACTCGCGGAGGTGCTTTGATCAGCTATACCTTTCCGCAGGACGGCGAATACGAAATTCAGGCGAGGCTCACGCGAGATCGCAACGAAGAAGTCGAAGGCCTGAACCGACGTCATGAACTGGAGATGCTGCTGGACGGCAAGCGCATCGGATTGTTCGATGTCGAACCGCCTCCGGATCGACAGGACTTCAGCGGTGTTGATGCTCATTTGAAAGCTCGAGTGACCGTGAAGGCCGGCCGGCGTCAGTTGGGAGTCACGTTCGTTAAGCAGCCTTCGTCGCTGCTGGAAACGAAACGGCAGCCATTGAATTCGCACTTCAACATGCACCGTCATCCGCGAATTTCGCCAGCGATTTATCAGGTTTCTCTCACTGGTCCGTATCAGGCGGTTAAACAAAGCCTGGAGAGCTCTGGAGGCGGCACAAACACGGCCAGTCGGCAGCGAATCTTTGTGTCAATGCCAAAGACAGCCGACGACGAAGACCACGCCGCGGAAGTGATCGTGAAGAATCTTCTTCAGCGCGCCTATCGACGGCCGATCGACGAGCACGATGTGCAATCGCCGATGACGTTCTTTCGAGAAGGCAAGGCATCGGGATTTGAATCGGGAATCGAGTCCGCGTTGACTTCGATTTTGGTAAATCCCAACTTTCTGTTTCGCATCGAACAGGATCCAGCCGATATCGCTCCGGAGACAGCCTATCGCATCAGCGGTGTCGAACTGGCGTCGCGGCTGTCGTTCTTTCTGTGGAGCAGTGCTCCCGACAATGAGCTGCTTGAACTGGCGATCCGGGGTGAGCTCAGTCGCCCCGAAGTTCTGGAACAGCAAACTCGTCGCCTGCTGGCCGATGGCCGTTCAAAGTCGCTGGCCAGCAACTTTGCAGGGCAGTGGCTGTATCTGAGGAACCTCGAATCCATCACGCCCGATGCGCGATTGTTCCCCGACTTCGATGACAACCTGCGACAGGCGTTTCGAAAAGAAACCGAACTGCTGTTTGAAAATGTCCAGAGCGAGGATCGCAGCGTGTTCGATCTTGTCAAAGCGGATTACACGTTTCTTAATGAACGACTGGCGAAGCACTACGGAATTCCTCATATCTACGGCAGTCGTTTTCGACGCGTCTCGCTGACTGCGGAAAGCCGCCGCGGTGGACTGCTGCGACACGGAAGCATTCTGACAGTCACCTCTTATGCCACACGAACATCGCCTGTTTTGCGAGGCCACTGGATTCTGAAGAATCTCATCGGCGCGCCGCCGGGTCCGCCTCCGTCGGACGTTCCTGCGCTGAAGGAGGTGACAGTGTCAGACAGTTTGTCGGTTCGCGATCGACTGTCCGAACATCGAGCCAATGCAGCGTGTGCCAGTTGTCATAATCTAATGGATCCGCTGGGATTTGCCCTGGAAAACTTCGACGCGGTCGGCCGATGGCGAGATTTGGAAGGCGATCACCCCATTGATGCGTCCGGGGAATTTGCCAACGGAACAAAGTTCACCGATGTCTCCGGACTGGAAGCCGAATTGCTGCAGCGTCCGGAGTTGTTTGTTCGTACAATGGCCGAGAAGCTTCTGACGTTTGCACTCGGTCGCGGCATCGAATCGTCTGACGGTCCGGCTCTGCGGCGAGTTGTGCGAGACTCTGCAGTCAGCAACTACCGATTTTCGTCTGTGATCATCGGCATTGTGAAAAGTGAGCCCTTTCAGATGAGGACATCGCGATGAGAGTCACCCGGAAATCTTTGCCTCGCCGCACATTTCTTCGAGGCGTCGGGACCGCTCTGGCACTGCCGTTGCTGGACGCGATGGTGCCTTCTATGACGGCGATGGCCGCGACCGTCGCGGATCCCAATCGACTGCGTCGCCTTGGATTCGTCTACATGCCGATGGGCTGCGATGTGTCCCGCTGGACTCCGCCGAGTGATGACCTTTCTGAGCTATCACCGACGCTCAGTCCGCTGGCACCGGTGAAGAATCTTGTCTCCGTACTGAGCAACATGGAACTTCGCAACGCGTATCCGGGAACTCATGCCACTTCAAACTCCGCCTTTTTGAGCGCGGCGACGGCCAAACTGACAGAGAGCACTGACTACTATCTCGGCATCACGGCCGATCAAGTCGCCGCGCAGCAGATCGGGCAGGAGACTCAGTTGCCTTCGCTCGAAATGTCGATGGACCTGCTGTCGACTGTAGGTCAGTGCGACAATGGCTATGCGTGTGTCTATCAGAACAATTTATCCTGGTCGTCGCCGACAACTCCCTTGCCATCCGAGGCTCATCCTCGCATTATTTTCGAAAGCCTGTTCGGCGAAGGCGGATCCGTGGCCGAGCGACAGGCTGCGTTGCGAAAGCGAGCCAGTCTGCTGGATTCAGTGACCGACGAGATTACGCGACTGCAGAACAAACTGGGGCCCGAAGATCGCGGCCGAGTCGACCAGTACCTTGAGACCGTACGTGAAGTCGAACGTCGAATCCAAAAGGCCGAAGCAGACACGAAGGAGAATCCACTGCCCGATTTGGACCGCCCCGAAGGCGTACCGGCATCGTACGCGGATCACGCTCGACTGATGTTTGATCTTCAGGTGCTGGCCTTGCAGGGCGACATCACGCGAGTGATCACGTTTCAACTGGCCCGTGAAACGAGCAATCGCACGTATCCGGAGATCGGTGTGCCGGAAGCCCATCATCCGCTGACACATCACGGCGGTGATGTGGAAAAAATTGCGAAGGTGGCAAAGATCAACCAGTTTCATGTGTCGTTGTTTGCTGAGTTCCTGCAGAAGCTTCAGGCGACTCCGGAAGGTTCCGGAACGCTGCTCGACCATTCGCTGTATCTGTACGGAAGCGGCATGGGAAATCCCAACGTGCACGATCATCTCAACCTGCCCGTGATCGTGGCAGGCGGCGCAGCTGGTCGAATGAAGGGTGGTCGACACATCCGATTCGCCGAACCGACGCCGCTGGCAAACCTGCACTTGACGCTGCTGGATAAAGTCGGCGTGCGGCTCGATTCGTTCGCCGACAGCCGAGGCAAAGTGGAAGAACTCTTTGAACCGCTGCCCGTGTGACGCTGTCCAGTCCTGTAGGCCCGTCGCTCTGCTGACGGGCGTTCTTTCTTGCAACCAAGGGTTTCACGTCTGCGGGCTCAAGGAAATCACCCGTGCATTGCCTGACAAGATTCGCAACGCTGTTGATTATCTTCAGCAATTCTTCCCCCACTGCATTTGCAGACGCGCTTCTTGCTGACGCCGCTGAATCGCACGATACCGACCTGGTGCTCACGCTGCTCGATCAAGAGACCGACGTCAACGCTGCACAAGTCGATGGCATGACGGCTCTGCACTGGGCCGTGCAGCACGACGATCTCGCGATCGTCAAAAAACTCATCGCAGTGAACGCGAAGATCGATGCCGAAAATCGCTACGGCGTCACGCCGCTGTCGCTCGCCTGCACCAATGGCAACGCAGGAATTGTCAAAATGTTGCTGGCTGCAGAGGCGGATCCCAATGGCAAATTGCCCGGTGGCGAAACGGTTCTGATGACGGCCGCCAGAACGGGAAAAGTCGAACCGGTGAAAGCGTTGATCGCTGCAGGAGCCGACGTCGACGCGAAGGAACGGAAGTCACAAACAGCGCTCATGTGGGCGGCCGCGGATGGTCATGCGGACGTTGTCCGAGTGCTCATCGAGGCCAAGGCTGACATTTCCACGCCGCTCAAATCGGGCTTCACTCCCCTGTTCTTCGCCGTACGCGAGGGGCGATTGGAAGTCGTCAAAATCCTGCTTGCCGCCGGGGCAGACGTCAATGATGCGATGCAGCCGGAGAAGGCGTCGGGCAAGTCGCCGCGCAAAGGAACGAGCCCGCTGATTCTGGCTGTCGAGAACGGACACTTCGAACTGGCCGTCATTTTGCTGGAAGCGGGTGCCGATCCGAACGATCAGCGTTCGGGCTTCACAGCGTTGCACACGATGACATGGGTTCGAAAGCCTAACCGTGGCGACGGCGATGATGGCGAACCGCCTCCACAGGGTTCCGGACGTCTCACGAGTCTTCCGTTTGTTGAACAGCTTGTGACTCACGGTGCCGACGTGAACGCTCAACTGAAGAACGGCGAAGGAGGAAAGGCGAAACTGAATCGAACGGGGGCGACCCCTTTTCTGATGGCTGCCGATACCGCCGATGTGCCGTTGATGCGACTACTGGTCAAGCTCGGAGCCGATCCGCTGCTGCCTAACGCCGACGGTTCAACTCCCCTGATGGCCGCAGCCGGATTTGGAACTCTGGCACCCGGCGAAGAAGCGGGTACGGAGCCGGAACTTTTGGAGGCCGTTCAGTTGGCGCTCGAACTCGGTGGCGATGTCAACGCGGTCGATAAGAACGGCGAAACCGCGATGCACGGAGCCGCCTACAAAAACGCACCGCAGGTCGTTCGATTGCTGGGCGAAAAGGGAGCGACGGTTTCCGTCTGGAATCAAGCAAACAAACATGGCTGGACACCGCTTGATATCGCCGAAGGCCATCGTCCTGGCAACTTCAGACCGTCGCCCGACACTCTTGCCGCACTCAAGGCTTTGCTGAATCAGTAGTTCCTGTGTGCCGGACAACGCCTTCGCCGCGAGGCGAACTCACGCGACGTGCAGGTGATCTGACAGGCCAGTTCCGGCGGTTGATCTGCACTCAGGTCGCGGCAAGCCGGGAAGTCCTGCCCGGCAGGCATGATGTACAGGGATTCCACCATTTTACGCATCGGAAAAGTTCAGGACAGCTCTCTTGACTCAATTACAAATGTAATAGTATAGTCCCGCGTCAGGGACATTTGTAGTTGACAATAAGCAGGGCAGGGAGGACACCGAATGCCGCCGCGACCGGGGTTGTCGAAGGCCGAACTGGAGATTGCTCGGATTGTCTGGGAGCTAAAGGATGCAGGCGTCCGGCAGGTGTTTGAGGCGTTGCCAGCGGGCCGTGATATCGATTTTACAACAGTGCAGACGTACCTCCGCCGACTTGAGGAAAAAGGGTACCTCAACGTGCGTCTGGAAGGTCGCAATCGGATGTATTCGCCCAAAGTGCGGCCTCAAACGGTCATTCGCGAAACCGTCGGCGAGATGGTCGATCTGCTGTTCGGCGGCGAAACGATGCCGCTGATGAAGCACCTTGTGGAAGAACGCAGGTTCTCGTCCGCTGATATCGATCAGCTTCGGCAACTGCTGGATCGACTGGAAGGAGATCGTACATGACTGATCAAGTTATGCAGCTCATGTTGACTCAAGCGTGGCAGATTGCGATCGTGGTGATTATCGTCGCAGGGGTCGTTCGCTTCGTCGCGAAAAATCGACCACATGTGGCTCACGCAATGTGGATTTTGGTGCTGATCAAGTGCGTGACTCCGCCAATTTGGGGCCACTCATTTGGAATCTTCAGTCAGATTCAAATGCTGTCTGAGTCCGATGTCGAATCGCTCGAGGTGGCTGAGCCTGCTTCGATTCCGCATTCTTTGTCGATCAAAGAATCGCACCCCGCTCCTTTCATCAGCGATAACGACGAAACAGCAATCGCCACGGTTCAACTCGCTTCAGGCCTTTCCGAAAACGCGAGGTCAGAGTCAGAGGGTGTGACGGACCTTGTTGATGAATCCGCTATAGAAGTATTAGCACCGTCAAAGATTCTTCTGCTATCGACGGGCGAAATCGTAACAGGGCGAATGTTCTGGCAGCGGCGATTGCTGATCGGGGCGATGGCCGGAGCAATTCTGACTCTGCTGATCACGTTGGTTCGATGTCTCCGATGTTTGCGATTGATTCAGCGCCATCGCACAGCGGAATATGATGACGTACTGAACGAGCTGCTGCAACAACTCGCAACGACGCTGCGAATTCGGCGAGTCCCCCGGATTGTCGTCACGGACGTTCTGTTTGGCCCAGCGGTGCTGGGATTTCTGAGACACACGATTGTGCTGCCGAGGTGCCTTCTCAAAGCCGAAAGCGGACAGCAGAAAGCAGACCAAATAGATGCGCCGGGCCTCCGGCTTTCCGCTTTCGACTGTCCGCTTTCCTTCCTCGACCTCATCCTTGCCCACGAACTGCTTCACATTCGTCGCGGCGATCTGCGGACAGGCGCGTTGCAGGTGGTTGTTCAGAGTCTCTGGTGGTTTCATCCGGCCGTCTGGCTGTCAAACCGCTGGCTGTCTCGCGAGGCCGAACGCTGCTGCGACGAACAGGTTATCGCGGAACTCGGTTGCTCGCCGGCTCAATACGCTCGCAGTCTGCTGTCCGTGATCGAAAGCAAACATCAACTTCAACCCATTCCCGTTTTCCCTGGCATGAAGCCCGTGGAAATTACAACTCAACGCATGGAGCGAATCATGTCACTCAGGAACGGACTCAAAAAACAAACCCCACTCTGGTGCTGGCTGGCTGTTGCAGCGCTGGCAATTGTTGTGCTGCCCGGTGCGGTGGCCACGCCTCAATCGGACGACAAATTCGTCGCGACAGTTGCCGAAGAAATGAGCGAACCTCAGAAAGCTCAATTGGTAGCGGACTCACCTGCTGAGGTTTTCGCAAAGACATATGAAATCGGCGACCTTCTCGAAAGTTTGGCGAAGTCTCAAGACCTCTCGGAAGAACAGGCCAGCAAAAGTATGGTCCAAATTTTCGAGGCACTCATCTTGCCTGTGTTTGAATTCCCGCAGGGCGAGCCTGTGGCGACAAATGCAAAGCGACCAGTTCTGCCCACCGAACAAAGGCCGGCCATAGTTTTAGTCGCTGAGGCACGGTCTATTAAGGTGCTCTCGTCACTTCGAATCGAGGCGAAACAGTTGATTGTTGTTCAATCCGAGGGCGGACATGAGAATTTGCAGGAGCAAATCGATCGACTTCGAAAATTTGGATTCACTCAGTTTCAAGTGACGGCTCGTTACATCACGGGGCCCGCAGAACAAATCGACTCGCTGATGTCGTCTCTGAAACTGGATAAGCCATTTGAAACACAACTACTCAAGAAACAAACGATTTCAAGGACGGTGAATACAAGGCCTGAATTAACGACATATGAGATCGGCCTGGCGGGCATCGTTTCCCGGGAGCAGGCTCAAGAGATCGAGGAACTTGCCCGCGCGAAGGTGGACTGCTTTACGGTTCAGTGCCCGCAGGTGACCGCCTTCAACGGTCAACGTGCCACGATTCAGGTGGGTGAGACCACGCCCTACATTGTGGGATTCGAAGAAAACGATGAGCCGACGATCCGCACGATCGTCGACGGACTGACATTGCAGGTCACTCCAACGGTCATTGATTTCGGACTCTACCGCTTGCAATCGATGGCACGTCTTGAAGGTGCAACACAAGTGCAAACAGTCTCCGTAGGAAAGCACATGACCGAGACTCCCCGGAAGTTTCAGATGCCGACCATAACAACGAAGCAAATCCAGACAACCGTTGAATTGCGGGACGATCAGGCCCTGCTGCAAACTGGCCTGGTGACAACAAGTAAAGGAACCTCACAAGCGGTCCTGGTAATTCTGGAAGCCCGATGCACGATTCCAAAAGTGGATTCCTCAACTTCGGAAGGAGTTATTCCGGAGGAACGTGTCAACGTCATTACCGGAGGAGTCAATGTTCTGGTCGAAGGCCTTGACGTTGACATCAATGGACAGGAAATCTCCCCCGGAGTCATTGATTTTTCTGCCGACCGAGTTGTCATTTGGACTCAAAACGGCGAAGGCGATGCACTGGAATCCGGCAATCAGGCTGCAATGTCTGCTGACGTGGACTACATGATTGATGAACCGACTGGTGTCGGAATTGCAATCGCCGTTCCCGTAAACATCGACGCACTGAAGGAAGTAAAACAATCAGCAAATCCCACAGTGGCGCTTGCGTGGGAGGCTCGGGAGTCGGTACGGCGTCGATTGCTTTCAGCCGATCAACATACTCCATGGCAGATCATGAGCGGCCTTGAAGGTCTGCGGAGGGATATGCTGCTGAAGAACGGCGATACGACGGTCAATGCACTTGAGTGGATTCAAGCCGGGCCCGTTTATCAGGGAGAACCGTGGTTTGAAAAGACGGAGCATGGCGGACGGGCTCATCCGTTTTCAAAGCCGTATTGGTTCGAAGGCCACATCAATCAGTTCTTCTCAAAACTCGCGGCCTGTCGGTTGCCGTTGGATGCAACTTTCGGAACGCCCGACGGACCGATCACGATTCAGGATATGATCAATCATGCGAAAATGGTGGTGAACGACAAGGAAGAGGTCAGTTGGACTCTGCTGGCTTTGTGTCGTTACTTGCCGCCGGATGGGAAATGGACCAATGCGAAGGGCGAAGAGTGGAGCATCGAACGGCTTGTCGAGGTCGAAGTAGGTAAGACAGTTGGCGGTCCAACGTCGCCCGATGGTGGAACTGATGGTCTGTATGCACTTGCCGTGGCTCGTAATGCGTACCTGAACACGGGAAAGCCGCTTGAAGGAGTTTGGCTGAAAGCGGATGAGAAGATCAAAGAGTATATCGACGTCGCAAGGTCGCAGCAGAACCCCGATGGTACACTGTCGTCCGACTTCTTCCGCAGCAGCCAACGAAAGGAGAATTTCAACAAACGATTAGCAAGCATCGGACATCTGCTTCAATTCCTGATGCACGCCATTTCTGACGAGCAACTCAAAGAAGACTGGATCCGTCGCGCTGTTGAGGCCACCGCAAGTGACCTTCAGTCGAATCGGAAGGAATACGTGTCCTGCGATCCGCTGTTTACGACGACCGAGGCATTGACGACGTATCTGGAACGAGCGACAGGCTCGTCACCAGGGATCGTCGGCGAAGCAGCGAAGCCCTCTGAGGAGTTCGTTCTTGTCACGTACAACGTTGCGGATCTGGTGGTCCCGTTTGGATCGACTGTTGTTAATGCAGACCTTTCACCAATTGTGGAGCTGATCAAGACAGTGATCGAACCGGATTCCTGGCGACATGAACGCAGCCCAAATAAGATCACCAGCGTACAGGACACGCTGTCGCTCGTTATTCGGCAGACGACAAAGAACCATGAGCAGATCGCAAAACTTCTCTCACAGCTGCGGAAAGATCAAACCCAAATACGGATCTCCTGTCAGCTGCTACGGATCAACACAGACGAACA
Organism: Planctomycetota bacterium; assembly: GCA_031424595.1. Taxonomy (GTDB): domain Bacteria; phylum Planctomycetota; class Planctomycetia; order Planctomycetales; family Planctomycetaceae; genus SXXK01. The sequence goes on along the minus strand of JANPHT010000185.1, from coordinate 16,888 downwards.
GTTGCACGGGCTGAAGGAACGTTGCAATCTGCTGTCTGTTCCTGGCCAGAACGAGTCATCAACAAGCAAAACTCGACGTCACTGGGCGTTGTTGGATGCAGTCCGAAGTGAGCAGCTCGGGCAGTTTCTGGCGGAACAGAAAGCCGAGCGACTGTCGGCACCAAACATCTGCATGATCTCAGATCAGGACGCTTCCGTAGAGGTGGGCAGCCATGATGACGGGGCGTTTCGAGGCTTCCGGCTCAATGCCAGACCGCATCTCGTACATGGCAGTTCGGTTATTCGTCTCAGCCATTCTGTGACCATTGGTAAGGCACCGAAAGAAACGGGCTCGACTCCGGTGGAATCGTTGATGAGTTCCGGACAAACGCTGCTTCTGCTGGTTGAGATTCCTCAGGAATCTGCTTTGAGCAAAGTGCCTCCGGAGTCGTCCATGCAACGATTCGTCATCCTTCTCACGGCAGAAACGATCGAAGAGGAAGAGATGATCGCACCATCGCCGCCTGAAAATTCCGCTCCCGACGATTCGCTGCGGAGCAGCGGCGGCAGGTAGTCCGTGGCGTCATTGGCTTCAGCCGCAAATTGAGCTAAAAGCTCCCAGTGATGTCGCTCCTCCGGATCTGGGCGTGGTTCTCGATCTTTAGACCTCGGGCTGAAGCCGAAGGCTATCGGCCCAATTTTCCGGCGACCGGATTTCGCCAATGTGTCGCCTCAATTCGCTCCACTTCAGCGGCAATGTCTGTTCCCTGAAAGAACGACAGCCAGCCTTTCAGATGTTGGGTTTCTCCCGGGTCACAGTCTGGAAACTTGGGATCGGAATGCAGGCAAGGACAAGGCGGATTGCCCCAGGCTCGATCCACCGGATCCCAGCCGCTGATGATCCATCGAGTCCCGTCCGAAGAGCTGGCGATGGCATAGCCTTCTGTAAACTGTTTGTTATCGTTGGTCTGCTGTTGAAAGCCTTCCGCACCTTTTAACATCACGCAGTTCTGCACCCGCAGGTCGCTGAGCAGCTGGTCGGTTCCGTTGGTGAGTGACATCGTCATGGAGATATGATCTTCGAACGCAATGGCCTCTGTGGTGAAGGCGATGCCATTGGGAAGTTCTCGGTACAGCCGATAGCAGCCTTCTCCGGTTTTCTCCCATTCCTGCGGATCAAGCTGAGTGTTCTGAAGATCCCAGATTGTTTTCACATGCGAGTGGGCAAGATACGTGAGTCCCAGATTCGACCAGATCGCTTCCGGCACATCCATCACCACGTAACTGCGATCATCCCAGGGACAAAAGACACTCAGCTTGGTCTCCCGCTGCGGTTCGACTGCTCCCTCCAGAAAGCCAATCCGCGGATGACGACCACCCGGATAAGGCAACATGAGCAATTGCGAATCTGAACGAGCCGGTCTTGTTTCATCGGAGATTTGAAACGCTTTCAACCGGGATCGGACAAGCTGGTCTTCGAGTCCGGTGACCTGACAAATCTCCGACATCGAATACCCATGGTGCCAGAACATGTTCTCCAGCCAGACGCGCAATTCGGTCTCGGTCGCCGACGGTCGTGTTTGACCGTCATCGGCAGACGCGAAGTCCTGCAGAAGGGGACACAATAACAGAGCCAGCAGAGTCAGCAGTTGAACGCGCATCGGTGAATCCCGTCCGGACGGAGGAACAAGTTGTCCGGACCTATTGTGGGGCACAAACTCTGTCCATGCAAATAAAGGCCCTCATCCCGCGCTGAGTGCTGAAGGCCGTTGGTAATTACTTCCTCAGGAACCGGTAACCCACACCACGAACGGTTTCGATCAGGTCCGGCGAATCACCCAGTTTTTTGCGAAGAGATCGAACGTGCACATCAATCGTGCGTTCGAGCGAATTCGCATCTTCGCCACGCGAGGTTTCCATCAATTCGTTGCGGGAAAACGGGCGACCAGGCTGAGACATCATTGTCCAAAGCATGCGGAATTCTGTGGGAGTCAGTTCCAGCTCAACGCCATTGTATTTCACGGAGTGATTGGCGCGATCGATGTCAATCCCATGAAGACTCAGGAAGTTCTTGCCGACTTCCGCAGCATCCGTTCGTCGCAGAAGGGCCTTGATTCGATGAATGAGTGGCTGAACTCGAAACGGCTTGGTGACATAGTCATCCGCTCCCATGTTGAAACCGACGATTTCATCGGTTTCTGCACTGCGAGCCGTCAACATCATGACGGGAATGGCTTTGGTGCGAGAATCAGATTTCAGGAGCCGACAGATCTGCAGACCATCAATGCCAGGCAGCATCAGGTCCAGAACGCACAGTTCAGGCAGGAGTGACTGAGCCCTGGCAAGACCGCTGCGTCCATCGCGTTCCCAGTGAACATCAAATCCTTCCTTTTGCAGGTTGTAGATGACCACGTCCGCAATCGACTGTTCATCTTCAATCACAAGGATGGTTGGTTGCATACGAGTGCAGATACCTTCGAGCGCCGTCGCTGCGGGTGGCCAGTTAAATCCACACGCTCAAAAACTTTACGCCCCACCAGCCGCGCTGTTACCGGTTCGGCGATGCAGTCTGGGATGCCGGATGATGGCTCCTTCGACCAGATAAACGACGTCTTCTGCAATATTCGTCGCATGATCCGCCACGCGTTCGACATGGCGAATCACCGAAAATAAATGCAGCCCTGGATCCACAAGCTCAGGTCGTTGCTTCATCACTTCAACAACTTCTTCAATCAATTCGCTGTTCAGCTTGTCAACGCGATCGTCACGCTGGCAAACCTTGCGAGCTGCCGCTGCATTTTGCTCGACAAAGGCGTCGATACTGTCGTGCAGCATGCTGAGAGCTTCGCGAGTCATCTCGCTCAGCCGACTCGGCATTGGAAATTCCCCGTATTCACCAATACCAACAGAACGCTCAGCGATGCTGACTGCAAGGTCCGCAACGCGTTCCAGTTCGGCGGTAATTTTCATGACCACTGCAACTCGACGAAGGTCATTCGCCACCGGATGGTAGAGTGCCAGAATCTTCAGACATTCTTCCTCGATGCGAACATCCCATTCATCGACTTCGCGATCTCTGCCTGACACTTCCTGAGCCAGTTCACTGTGGCCGTGTTTCAGTCCGTCCACAGCGTCGTGAATCAACTCTTCGACAGCAGAACACATCGAAAGAACATCTCGATGCAGATGGTCCATTTCGCGAACAAAGTGAATCGTCATCGACGTGCGTACTTTGAATTGGGGGTGTTAATGAATTGTTAAGAGTAGTGTGGTATTCAGATTTCGGGGAAGTTCTTTTGTTAAGATCGGGGGATGAGCCCATCTGGCTCGTTCGTCATGTCCTTAACAACAGAAGAAAACGACAGACACCCGCCCGTGGGCCTGGCAACGTCAACCGAAACGTCCGGTGATGTAATCTTCCGTCTGTTTTTCCGACGGATGAGTGAAAATCTTCATTGTAGGGCCGGATTCTACCAGTTTGCCTTTGTAGAAAAATGCTGTCTGGTGGCTGACTCGGGAAGCCTGCTGCATGTTGTGAGTCACGATTACAATCGTGTAGTTTGCACAGAGCTCGCCGATCAGGTTTTCGATTCGATCAGTGCTGGCTGGGTCTAAAGCCGACGCCGGTTCGTCCATCAGAATGATTTTAGGGTTGGTCGCCAGTGTTCGAGCGATACACAAGCGTTGCTGTTGACCACCTGACAATGACATGGCTGATGTCGTCAGCCGGTCTTTCACTTCGTCCCAAAGGGCCGCCTTTTTAAGGCACGATTCTACGAGATCCGCCAGAATCGCCCGGTTTTTTTCTCCGGCAACGCGAGGGCCATAAGCGACGTTGTCGAAGATCGATTTTGGGAAAGGGGTCGACTTTTGAAACACCATGCCGACATGTTTTCGCAGCAGCACAACATCCACGGCCGGATCCATGATGTTCTGGCCTTCCACAAAGATCTCACCGGCGCAGCGACTGCCCTCAATCAGATCGTTCATGCGGTTGAGTGTTCGCAGGAACGTACTCTTCCCACACCCGGACGGGCCAATCAATGCCGTGACCGATCGTTCGGGGACCATCAGCGAGACATCAAACAAAACCTGATGTTCTCCGTAGAAGAAATTCAGGTGCTTCGCCTCGATCGACGGCGGATGTTCAGACATGTCGAGATCTCGATCGACACCCGCGACTGATGGTGGCACATTACCTTGAGAAATAGTTGGCATATTGAAGAACTGTCCGTAACACACAATGATCGAAGCACGTCACTCCCGTCGGCAGAACTGCGGGTGTCGCGAACTACCCCGTTATGCCGCTGACGGGATCCAGGCTTACCACCTCAACCGACGACTGGCGTAATGTCTCACCACCATCGCCACGGAATTGATCGTCAAAAGAACAACCAGCAGGACAACAATCCCCGATGCTGCGACTGCAGTAAATCGCGCATCGGGCTGTTTTGACCAGTCATAAATCTCAATGGGCATTGCCGTAAACTGATCCAGCGGTGCGTGCATGACTTGAGTTGGCTTTGTCAGCAGCTCGAGCGGTGAATCAATACTTCCCGGGCACATGGAGGTAAATGTCAAAGCTCCCAGCATGATGAGCGGCGCTGCCTCACCGATCGCTCGGGAGGTGGAGAGGATGACTCCCGTTGAAATGCCGGGCAACGCTGCCGGAATGACCTGACGCCAGATGGTCTGCCAGCGAGTGGCTCCCAGGGCCAGTGATGCGATTCGTATCGAACTGGGCACAGATCGCAGTGCCTCCTGCGAAGCGGCGATCACTGTGGGAAGAATCACTAGCGTCAGGGTTAAGGCTCCAACGAGAACGTTGTCTTCGTAGAGCGGCAATTTGGTAAGTCGCAATTTGAACAGCCCAAGTACTCCAATGACGTGTTTTCCATCGAACAAACCAGCAAGTGCGGCAGCGGAAGTACGAAAGACCGTGTATCCAAGAATCCCATAAACAATGGAGGGCACACCGGCCAGATTCGCGAGGTTGATTTTGATCACACGAACCCAAAAACTATCCTTTGCGATCTCTTCCAGATACACAGCCGAGCCAACGCCAACCGGTACGGAAAGCAGTGCGGTAAAAAGGATCAGCCAGAACGAACCCCAGAGTCCTGCGAGTATCCCGGCCTTCACAGGGTTGGTGGAATTTGTATTGGAAACAAAGTCCGGAGCCAGTCGGCCGATACTGCTGTAAACAATGGCAACCAACAGAACCACCAGCACCGCGAGCGCGGAATAAGTTGAAAAGCGACACATCCAGGCAAATAGCCGAGACAGCATCAGCCTGCGCCGAATGAGCCTGTCTCCACCAGATATAAAACTGGTGGCCGTGGCTGATGAGGCCGCCGTTTTTGAAATACCGGATTCCGCAACGCTCATTGATACACCTCACGGTAGCGTCGCAGAATCCAGCCGGAAATCAGATTAATCGTGAGCGTAATAGCAAACAAAGCGATGCCAATGGCATAGATGCTCATTCGGCTGATCGAATCCGCTGCACTGTCTCCGGTACTGGCATGCACCATGAACGACGTCATCGTTTGAGCCCCACGCAACGGATTCAACGTGGCGATCGGTTGCTGCCCTCCAGCGATGACCACCGCCATGGTCTCGCCAATCGCTCTGGAGAACGCCAGCAGGAAGGCAGCCAGAATCCCGGAGAGAGCAGCGGGCACGACAACTCGAGCAGAGACATCGAATCGAGTGCTTCCCAGTGCATAGGCCGCTTCGCGGAGGCTCCGCGGGACAGAGCGAATCACGTCTTCGCTGAGCGACGCAATTAACGGAGTCACCATGATGCCGACCACAATCCCTGCACTCAGCGCGTTGAAGGTGCCGAGTTCCAGACCAAGGAGGCCAAGTGCTGGCTTCAGGAGATACGGCGTAATGAACTTCAACGCAAAAAAGCCATAGACGACCGATGGAATCCCTGCGAGGACTTCCAAAATGGGCTTCAGAATCTCTCGTTCTCGTGGAGCCGCGTATTCACTCATGTAAATTGCGGCTCCAAGGCCAGCCGGAACGCTGACAATCGACGCTATCGCAGCAACCATCAACGTGCCGGAGAGCAACGGAATCATGCCGAACCGTCCCGCTTCGCCATCGACCGGTTTCCAATGAGTCCCCGTAAGAAATTCCCAGACGGAGACCTGCTCGAAGAACGCCTTCTTGGCCCCGGGAGCGTAAACAGCATTGCTGAGCAGCACCAGAATAATGGCGGCCGTCGTCAATACAGACAACGCCGCGCAAAGGAACAGCACAGCCTGAATCAGCTTCTCGTGCCGACGAGAAACTCGCTGCGTCGCCCATGCTGGTGATTTGGCTGAATTCATAAGGAACAGCTTAACGACTACCGATCGAATTTTCTCGTGATCACCCAATCGACGACGTTTTTGCGAGTCGCAAGGCATTCGCCGCAGAAAGGTGCCTGAAAGATTACAGGAAGCCCGCAGCGAGCGTCTTGCGGCTCACAGACTCAAAGAGACACTCTACTTCTTAACGACTGCTTCAAACGCATCGCGGCTGGCTTTGATCTGATCGTCCGAAGGATCGACGTAGCCAACCTTACTGACCTGAGCTGCTCCTTCGTTCAAATAAAACCGCACAAAGTCCTGTACTTCCTGGCGAGCCAGAGAGGACTTTTTCACATAAATGAACAGAGGTCGCGACAGCGGTTTGTAGTCGCCTGCTTTCACGGCTTCCGGGGTTGGAGCAACTCCTGCAGCAGGATCTTCGGTGGAAGAGATTTTCAGGGCCTTTACTTTGTCCTTATTAGAAAAATAGTAGGCACAGCCAAAGAAACCCATCCCGCCTTTTTCCCCGGCAACTCCTGTGATCGTAACGTTGTCATCGGAGCTTGGGCTGTAGTTCTCGGTCATGGCGTCTTCCTTGCCATTGATCGCTTCGGTGAAGTAATCGAAAGTCCCGGACTCTTCACCGGCCCCGAACAAGACCAATGGTACGTCAGGCCATGCGGCATCAACGTCCTTCCATGTTTTAACGGTGCTGCCTGGTTCCCAGATCTTTTTCAACTGGGCAACGGTGATGGAATCAACCCAGTCATTTTCTTTGTTAACGCAAACTGTCAGGCCATCGAGAGCCACGAGCAACTCCAAAACTTCGATGCCGTTCTTCTCGCAGTCTGTTTTCTCAGATTCCTTGATGGCTCGTGAAGCATTCGCAATGTCGATTCGCCCCGCGATCATTTCCTTGAAACCTGTTCCTGTTCCGGTGACTTTCAAAGCGACTTTGACGTCGGTGAACTTGGCTTCAAATTCTTCCGCAACGGCAGCGGTGATCACTTTAACTGTACTGGAACCGTCGATCTGAATTCGAGTCGGCTCGCCGCCAGTGTTTGTTGTTCCAGGTGTGGTTACAGATTCCCCGCTTGGAGACTCTGACTCGACTGAACAGCCGTAAACAGTGAACGAAATGGCAAGAATGCTGATGCCAGAAAACAATCTGCGGCTGAATTTCATCCCGCGATACCCCTTAAAATCCTCATTTTGAATTAGTGTCCGCTCTCTGCGAACGTCAGCGACTTTATTCAACGGTCGGATTGTTAAGATTTGGCGAACAGAGGCAAGTGATCGGGTAATTCTCATTCAGTCGATTGTTAAGACCATCGCTTTGGATGTGTTTTCGCTGCATTTGATGCGGCCATTGGCGGGTTCCGGGCGGTTCATTGATCTGTTTTTTTTTGAAACTGGACCCGAAACTCGCTACCGCGTCCCAACTCACTCTTTACAGAAACAAGCGCTCCCAGGGCTTGGCAAAGGTGCTTTACGATTGCCAAACCAAGGCCCGAGCCGCCGCGTTCCCGAGATCGGTCTCGTTCGACTCTGTAAAATCGTTCAAAAATACGCCCGAGCAATTCTTCCGGGATGCCGGTCCCTGTATCTCGCACGACAATCGCCGGCCCGATGGCTCCAGAAACCAGCTCGACAGTCACAGACCCGCCTGAGTCTGTGTGTTTCAGAGCGTTATCAACGAGATTGCTTAAAATAGTCTGAACGGCTTGCTCGTCTGCAGAAACCACCAACTCATCGGCTCCGACAAGTAGCAATTTGACCGAGTTTTTTTCGGCGACGGTACGAAATCCGCGAACAACGTCATCCGCCACGGTGACAATATCCACCTGCTCAATATGAAGCACCTGCTGGCCGGATTCCACGCGAGCCAACTGCAGCATTCCAAGAATCAGCTGTAGGAGGCGTTCCGATTGATCTTCAATCTGTTTGAGGAATCGATCGGCTGCCACGGGGTCCGAGACAGCTCCGGCAAGCAGTGTGTCGGTGCATGCCTGAATGACCGTCAAGGGAGTTTTCAATTCGTGAGAAACGCCACTTACGAAATCTCGTCGCATCGCTTCCAGTCGTCGCATTTCCGAAACGTCTCGCACGACCGCAACTGCTCCAGGATGCGGCCCTTTGAGAATCGGAATTACCACCAGCACAAGATGTGTATGTTCACGTGTTGTTCGATACTCCATCGTCTGCATTTGACGTCGCTTGAGTGCATCGCTGACTGTGTCAAGAAATGCAGGAACTCGCACCGCTTCATAAAGGCGGTGGCCTACACCGATGGCATCACTAATGCCCAGCAGTCGGCGCACGCCCGTGTTCAGGAAGACGATTCGTTGCTCGATGTCGATCGCGACCACACCTTCGATCATTGAATCCAGCACGGTCTTCAATAAATCTACGGAAGACCGCGCTTCGCGTTCCGCCAGCTGCAAAGCACTGATTCGGTCCTGCCGTTCTTCTTCCAGCAAGTGCAGCGATGTGGCGACCTGACCCAATTCGTCGTGACGATCGGAAATCGTCAACAGCATGTCTTCTCGCTGAGTTCGCTCAATGGACTGATGAAGGTTGAGGGACATCGCCTGCAAAGGAGCCACGAGCCCCGCAGCAACAAATGCCACGCAAAGAATCCCCATAAGCCACGTGAATACTGCCGATCGTGTGGCAGCTGAGTTGATTAGCGCAGACTCACGCAGAAGAATTTCGGGGTCGGTCACCGCCAACAGGATTTTGACATCATCCTTGCTTGTCGATGCATCAAGCGCGAACGCAAGAACTTCCGGACCGTTAGCTTTAAGGCGAATTCTGCGAACAGCAAGCCCCGACTTTGTGGCAGACATGACGACTGACCGAAGCGTCAGTTCATCCGGCGGCGCCTGGTCCACGACAGTAATCGTCTTGCAGTTCTGGTCAACAAGCCAAAGCTTCTGCTGGCTTTGCAAAAGTGTCTGTTGCCATTGAGCAACCACGGCCTGAGTATCCCCGGAGCCTCGAAGGTCTTGACGAATCGTCTGAAGTGTTTGCTGAACTTTTACTTTCTGATCCGTATCACCCTGACTAGCCAATCGAACATTCAGCGTGACAAGAAGTCCGATCAGGGCAAATAGCGACAACAGAGCGTAAAGCCCTACGATTTTCCAGAATAGCTGAGATTTGACCCAACCCACGAATCACCGCTTAATAAACCAGGAACTACGACCAGCGCTAAAAAAGTCAAAGCATGATTTGTGCGCTCGTGCCCCAAAAGTGCACCTCAACCTGCCGAACATCCCTTGCCAGAAAGTCAAACCTCAGGAGTTGCTCCTGCCGGTCTGTTGCAACCTGAATGATATCTGACGACTGCCCAATTTTGCGGTGAGAGGCATCGTGACTTCCAGAAGTTAACAAACCCAGGGCCTGACAATTCCTGCAAACGGTCTTCACAATTGAGAGTTTGAGAAAAGGAATGATTGTGTGAAACTTGAAAATTGCGAGAATCTCCCTGCTGGAAGCAGAGAATTACGAGAATCGCATCCCCAAGACGCGCGGTCGTTCGGCCCCTAGTGGTAATGCAGAATACATGTCCCATGAATCTGACGGGCAATTCCCCAACACACGTCTCAGCCGAAATCGTCGGACGGAGTGGTCACGTCGACTCGTCCGCGAAAACGAAGTGACCGTCAACGATCTGATCTGGCCGGTTTTCGTTGTGGAAGGCACCGACCAGCGAATCCCTGTGGCTTCCATGCCGGGCGTGATTCGATATTCCATCGACGTGTTCGTCGAAGAAGCTCGGAAGGCCGCCGATCTTGGTATCCCGGCGATCGCGATCTTTCCAGTCACTCCTCAGGAGAAGAAGACTCCGGATGGTGAAGAATCGTGCAACCCCGACAATCTTATTTGTCGTGCGATGCGTGCGATTCGGGATGCTCAGATTTCTGTCGGCCTGATCGCCGACGTCGCGCTGGATCCGTACACAACGCATGGTCAGGATGGCTTGGTGCGAAGTGGCTATGTTGTGAACGACGAGACTCTCGAAGCACTGAATCGCCAGGCCATTAACCAGGCCAACGCCGGTTGCGACATCATCGCGCCGTCCGATATGATGGATGGTCGAGTTCGTTCGATCCGAGAAGCTCTCGACAGCAAGGGCCATCAGAGCGTCCAGATCATGGCGTATTCCGCCAAGTACGCTTCGGCATTCTACGGGCCGTTTCGAGACGCCGTGGGTTCTGCAAAGAATCTCGGCGGCGGCGACAAACGTACTTACCAAATGGATCCGGCCAACACTGACGAAGCGATTCGCGAAGTGGCTCTCGACATCGCTGAAGGTGCTGACATGGTCATGGTGAAGCCCGGTATGCCCTATCTGGACATCGTCCGTCGCGTGAAAGACTCCTTTGGAATTCCCACATTTGCTTATCAGGTCTCTGGCGAATACGCGATGATTTCTGCAGCGGCCAATAACGGCTGGCTGAACCGGGAAGCGGCGATGCGGGAGAGTCTGCTGTGTTTTAAGCGTGCTGGCGCAGACGGAATTCTGACCTACTTTGCTGTAGAAGTGGCATCACTTTTGAAGTAACCTAGGAGCAGGTCGCTCCGTCGGCTTTGTGATGAATTTCAGACGGGGCGGCTGTTTCGCTGGCTCCCGGAGGACTGTCGCTGTGCTGAATTTTTTCGGCCGAACGCAGAAGAAATGCTCAGGGGTCGCTCGCCGATTCGCCCTGCAGGTGGGAGCTTTCGGCTTCGGGGGCTGGACCTTAGCCGATCTGCTGCAAGCCGAATCAGCGGCTGCGATTGGCAAGTCTTCAAAGTCGGTAATCAACATCCATCTCGACGGTGGCCCTCCACATCTGGATACGATTGATCCCAAGCCCGAAGCACCTCGCGAAATTCGGGGTGAGTTTGACTCGATCGAAACGCGATTGCCGGGACTTCGCATTTCTGAGCTGATGCCGAAGGTTGCCAGCATTGCCGATCGATTTGTTTTCATTCGCTCACTGATAGGCTCGGCCGGAGCCCACGATGCGTTTCAGTGTCAGAGCGGCTATTCTGAAAAAGATCTGAAGTCGATCGGCGGACGTCCGGCGTTCGGCAGTGTTCTCTCGAGACTGGTCGGATCGAGTGAAGACACATCTCCGGCTTTCATCGACCTGATGCAGGGGCGACCACTCGTACGCAAGAGCGCGAGGCCTGGATTTCTGGGACCTTCGTGCCAGCCGTTTCGCCCGGACATTTCTCAGATGTTTCGCCGTGAACTGGAACCTGGTATGAAGGGCGAACTTGCGCGACTCGGAGCAGATCATTCAGTCAGCCTGACGCTCAATCCGTTATTGTCACCAGATCGAGTTCAGAGCAGAAATACGCTGCTGTCTGATCTCGACCGACTGCGACGCGCTTCTGACTCTTCGGGCATGATGAATGCGATGGACAGTTTCACTCAACAGGCTGTCGGCATTCTGATGTCCGGCCAGTTGGCTGCCGCTCTGGATTTGAACTCGGAAACGCCGGAAGTTCTGCAGCGATACACAGCCCCGGTGTCAGTCTTTGGTCGCCCGTCAACAACCAGCGAAGGGCCCGAATCGGTTCGTAAGTTTCTGCTGGCACGGCGATTGATCGAAGCCGGCGCTCGCTGCGTGAGCGTGTCGATCAGCGATTTTGATACGCATTCGGACAATTTTCCCCGGATGCGAAATCTCATTCCAATCGTCGACTATGGTCTGCACGCACTGGTGACAGACTTAGAAGAGCGAGGCATGCTGGATGATGTATCGATCATTGTCTGGGGCGAGTTCGGACGGACACCTCGCATCGATGCGAAGACCGGCGGCCGGCATCATTGGCCCCAGGTTGGCCCGGCGGTCATGGCGGGCGGCGGCATTCGTGCCGGTCAGGTGATTGGATCAACCGATCGTCTCGGTGACAGCGTCGCATCTCGACCAATTCACTACAAAGACATCTTTGCAACGCTGTATCACAACCTTGGAGTTGACGCGAGAAGCATCACGATCAACGACCCCACAGGACGTCCGCAGTTCATTCTAGATGACGGACACATTATTCGGGAAATCTTCTGAACTGGCTGTGATCTTTTTTTGCGGCTGCTACTCGCTGCGCAGGGCTTCAATTGGATGCAGCATCGCCGCACGCCGTGCGGGATAGACACCGAAGCTGGTCCCCACAACGATCGCTACGGCCATCGCGATCAGTGGAGCTGTGGGAGTAATGATCGTTGTTCGACCGCTCACAAAGCTGACAAGCGGCGGAACAGCAAGCCCCAGCACAGCCCCCAGGACTGCGCCGGAAAACGACAAGATCGCGGTCTGGACCAGAAACTGAGCGATAATATCCAGCCGCCTCGCACCAGGCGCGCGGCGGATACCGATTTCGCGAGTTCGTTCAGTCACGGAAGCCAGCATGATGTTCATGATGCCTATGCCGCTGACCAGCAGGGAGATCCCCGCGGTTGATCCAGGAAGCAGTGAGAAGATCCGCTGTGTCTGCTCAGCCTGCTCAAGTAGTTCGAGCGGAATTGTGACAGCATAATCTTTCTTCGGGTGATACGCGGCCAGCGTATCCTCAATGACCTGTGAGGCTTTGCGAACGTTGTTTCGATCGTCAATCTGTACCGTGATCTGACTGAGTTCAATTCTCTCAAACGATCGACTCCCGGATGTCTCGTACATGATCACTTCGCCAAACCTCGCCCGATTTGTTGTCAGCGGAATGTAAACATCCCGGTTGAAATCTTCTGCACTAAGACAGGAACCTGCTCCGCCCGTCGGCGCACGGAAGCGAGTGACACCGACAATTCGATAGAAATGATTCGCTCCAATTCGGACCGTTTTCTGGATCGGGTTTTCGTACGGAAACAAAGTCTCGGCAAGTTCCGATCCGATGACACAGACGTTTTGCAGTTGTGAGAGATCGGTGGGTTCAAGGAATCGTCCGATGCCGACGGAGCCTGCCTTGAGTTGAAGATAGTCCGGAGTGACGCCGACAACTCGACCTTCCAGACTGCGGTTCAGATGCCGAACTTCCTGCCGAGACTCTCGCAGTGGAGTGACTCCCGTCGCCACGGTGACAGCGACCTTCCGCCGTTCAAGGTCATCCCATGTCAGACCGTAGTTCAGAACGGTTTCGGATTCTGAGTTTCGTCCCGAAGAATCGGCGATAGGCTTCATGCTGCGAACGATGATGTTTCGCACTCCCAACGACTCGATCTGCTCGGCTTCAACGCGTTCTGTGACAAGTCGCTCCGCTTCTCGATCAGCCTGCAGGCGATCGTACTTGCGACTACAGCCCGACAAAACCAACAACACGATCGCAACGCTGAGGAACAGGCCTCGACGTTGGAAATTGGTTGCGAGAATTCTCCAGGAAATACGCATGACGACCATTTCGGCAATGATTGCCGAGGGATTCGAAGTGGCATGGATTGACCATTGTGATTATCGGGGCTGCAATTCAGGTTGCATCAAATGAGTGGCTCGTATGGTCCCAAAGCAGTGGGACTCAACATACTGCAACCGTCAGATTCAATTCTGCGTGCAGAACCGTTAATCGCTAACTGCCGACGCGGCTTGCTCGGGGTCTCATAGGCTCTGCATTCAACCGGCAGGTTTTGCTGGATCGAATGGAAAGTCTATGGTTGAGTCTGGCCTCGGCTTGCGGAGTTTCGTGTCATCCTGAAGCACAGTTTTGCCGCGTAGGTGGATACACAAGCCTTCGGCCGGCCACGGAATTCTCGCGAACTCAGTCACCACTTCCGGCAGCGTCTGGGTGACACGCTGCATTGGCCTGCCGCCAAAGACACATGCGTCAGACCTCGGGGAAGTCTCGAAAGTTTTCGGCGAGCGTGTTTGAACAGAGTAACCTGCTACGATTTCCATCAAAAGATCCGGGCCGTATGAGGTTTTCGAAGTTCATGTCGTCTCTTGTGGGATTCAAATTCGATGTCAGGTGCTGCAAATTCAATTGAGTTGGGAGAGAAGTTAATAGCATTGTCGCACGATCAGTCCGAGTGGTCGCAAGCCACATTTGGAACCGATCAGGATCGCGGCCCATTAGGAGCTCTGAGGCACCTGGAAAGTGAAGCCCGGGAAACACAGGCAGCACCGAACGATTCGGAAGAGTACGCCGATTGCTTCTTGTTGATTCTTGATGCAGCTCGCCGCGCCGGGCTCTCTCCGCTGCAACTGATCGAGGCGGCTCAACGGAAGATGGTCGTCAATCGCGAACGAAGCTGGCCAAAACCAGTAGACGATCACCCCGTCGAACATGTTCGGTGAGTTGCCGCAGTGAGCCGTTCGGCGGCTTGCCGTTAAACCAAGGATCAGATTGGAATCGTCATGAGGATTACGCGTCTTGAAGTTTTTGTCATCGGCGACGACGCACAGATTGATCCTGATAAAGGTGGCATCGAACCGCTCGCCTGTGTTCGAATTCACACCGACGAAGGACCCAGCGGGCTTTCCGAAGTGTTCCGCGTGCCTCCCGGAGTTGTGCAGGCCACGGTCGGCGGTATTCATACTCACTTCGGTCGGTTGCTGATCGGTCAGGAGATGACTCATCCCGAACGTCTGTGGCAGCACATGTGGGATGCCTTCATGCATACCAATCGTCGCGGCTGGGAGATCATTATTCTTGGTGCCATCGATGTTGCGATCTGGGATATTTACGGTCAGATGCTGAACCAGCCTGTTTGGAGGCTGCTGGGTGGTGTGCAGAGGGGCCCATTTCAGTCAACAGTCGGAAATATTGTGGAAGTTGTTCCGTATTGCACCGTGGTATCCGATGTCTGGGGTGGTGAGCCGATGTTCGCTCAGCAGGTGGCTCGAGCGGAAGCACTCGCTGCTCTGGGTTATCGTGCGTTCAAAGTCGAACCGATGATGTCCACGCCGAATGATGTTGTCGAGCTAGTTCGCCGATGTCGCCAGGCGATTGGGGACAAGCTGACGCTGATGGTCGATGTGGGCTATTTGTTCAACGACATTCCCACGGCTGTGCGAGTCTGTCAGCAGCTCGAGGAATTTAACGTCGCGTTCTTTGAAACACCGTTCCCCGTCGATACGCCTGAGCCTTATGCAAAGCTGGCGGCCAGGACAAAGATTCCACTGGCGATGGGCGAGCACGGAGTCACTCGCTGGGAATTTCTCGACATGATGGATCGAGGCGGCGTGACTGTTGTGCAACCGTACATGACAACCTGCGGAGGACTCACGGAAGCCAAACGGATCATCGAGCTTGCTCTTCCACGCGGAGCACAGGTGTGTCCGGGAAACTGGTCGACTCAGATTCTGGGGGCCGCGTCGGTTCATCTGGCGGCGTACTCGCCGATAACGCCGTTCATCGAATTTGCACCGGCGGAGGTGTTCGAATCACCCTTGCGCCGCGAACTGCAGAACGCCGGCTTTCCCGTCAAAAACGGAGCCATCGCGCTTCCCGAACGAGCCGGCATCGGGTACCAACTGCCGGCAGAGATCGTGGACTCATTCCGAATTCAATAGGAAGGCAACGAGCGAATGACGCAGCAAGACAGCCCGTACTCATCGCTGGAGTCCGCTTCCGGTAATGGCGATCGTGTCATGGATCCCGAACGCCTGGTCCAACAGGTTGTTCGCCCCACAAACATCCGCTGGTTCATCGTTGCCATGCTGATGGGTTTCACGTTTCTCGGTCACTTCAATCGAAATGGTATCACCGTCGCGGCGAAATCGCACTTCATCGGGGAGGGCCTGCTTTCCGAAGTACAAATGGGTCAGGTGTACTCAGCTTTTCTGTGGATTTACACGTTGTGCATGTTGCCCGGTGGCTGGGTCATTGACCTGATCGGTCCGCGACGCGCAATGACCGCCATGGGGCTCGGTCTGGGTTTCTGCGTTGTGCTGACGGGGGCGCTGGGTGAATTCGGAATGCCGATCGCATCACTGTTTCTGCCGCTGTTGTGTGTGCGAGGCATCGCGGGGGCTTTCAGTTCACCGCTGCATCCAGGAGCGGCTCGCAGCGTTTCCCTCTGGCTACCTCTGACCAGTCGTTCATCGGCGAATGGACTGGTGACGGCCGGCGCGCTGATCGGGATTTCGGTGACTGCTCCTGGATTTGGCTGGCTGATGGATCGGTTCAGCTGGCAGGCAGCGTTCATGATTTCGGGCGGCGCAATGATGCTATTCTCTGTTGTCTGGTTTCTGCTGGCCACCGACGAAGCTATCGGACATCCTCGGACCAATCTTGCCGAGAAAGAACTGGTCGCATTGAATTCAGTGCCTTCGTCAGGAACCCGTGTTTCTCTGAGCGACTTCGTGTCGTTGTTCAGAAATCGAGGTTTGGTGGTGTTGGCGTGCAGTTACGCCGCTTACAGCTACTTTCAGTACCTGTTTTTTTATTGGATTGATTTCTACTTTGGCAAACAACTGCAGTTACCCGACAACGAAAGTCGCCGAGCCACGTTTATTGTGATGATGGCGATGGCCATCGGCATGGCCTTTGGTGGAGTGTTGACCGATCAGGTCAGTCGTCGCATTGGAGTGCGTTTGAGTTATCGGAGCATTGCGATGTTTGGCATGCTGGTGAGTGCCGCCTGCGCGTGGCTGGGGATTTCGGCGAAGGACCCGAACGAT
>JANPHT010000184.1:0-6046 GCA_031424595.1 Planctomycetota bacterium | reverse complement strand
GCCAGCAACGTGTTGACGTCGGCAATGGCTCCACTGGCAGACCAGACTCCCGTCCCAGCGTTGTACGTCGAGGTCACTGCTCCGGAGGTTCCGGTGTTCAGACTTCCGGCCGCGGTACTAGACAGCGTCAAAGTTGCCGTGACACTGGCACTGTCGATATCACTAATCACGATGTCCGTCAGGTTAATGGCCGTGTCTTCCGTGTAAGATTCGGCAGCGCTCATGTTGGTCGCGGTCGGGGCGTCGTTGACCGCAGTAACGGTCACTTCGATCACGTCGGTGGCGCTCGAAAACGCCGTGGTACCTCCGTTGGTGGTTGTGTTTGCCGTGCTTCCGTTTGTTCCGGTCGATTGGTCCCATGCTCGAAAGGTGATTGCGTTAGTGATTGTGCCGTTGTAGTTGGCACTGGATTGGAAGTAGAGTCGAGTATTCGCGTCGGCCCCCAGAAGGCGGGCAGAGCTATCGCTGATCGCGCCCAGGGCGAGCCAGCTTGAGCCATTATTGGTCGAGTACCACCAAATTCCATTGGTTGTATCCGCCGCAGTTACGGCGATGCCAAGTAGTCCGCTTGAATCTCCGTCGATCACGTTATCGACCTGACCAGCCGGAGTTGAAAAATCCACCAGTGCCGAGACGAGGGTACCAACGGCTCCGGAAGGTGCACCAGCATCTTCATTGATCGAACTCAGTGCAGGGCTCCTGGTTGCATCCAAAACGGGCGCGAAATTCCTATCGAACAAGGCGATGCCGTCGTAATTTTCGCCGGCAGCGGTTAGTCCGACATCGCTCCCTTGCACTAACAAACTGGCCGAACCAGAACTGGTTCCAGTTCCAGTGGCCGTAACATTCAAGACGAAGATGTCATACGTTGTGACGCTTAGATTGTTCGTGCCAACGGTGTCACTCGCGTCTAAAGAAATCAACAACTGCCCGGCGGTCAGCGAAGTACCACCCAATGTGATGTTCGACTGAACGAGTTCAACACCGAAGATCTTTGCGCCAAAGCCAATGCCCGTGCTGGAACCGTCAATCAGCAAACTGCGAGTTCCGGAAGTCGTTCCGACTCCGACATCGGTCACTTGATAACGCGT
The DNA here is from genome assembly GCA_031424595.1 of Planctomycetota bacterium. Taxonomy (GTDB): domain Bacteria; phylum Planctomycetota; class Planctomycetia; order Planctomycetales; family Planctomycetaceae; genus SXXK01. Next base: position 4,955 of record JANPHT010000184.1, on the reverse strand, counting down.
AATGTCTTTTTCATAGGTACCGGAAGCCGCGACCAGCAAAAAGTCTCCCGCGTTGAGCGTAACGCCTCCGACGACGGTTGAGGTTTCAACGAACGCAAAGTCGCGAGTTGCGTTGCCTGCCATGGGATTCTGAAGCAGGATGGAGAACGTCCCGGCGCTGTAGTTGCCCGCAACCGTTGGCTTGAAAAGGATGATATCATCCGCCGAGACCGAGACTCCGCCCAGCGTCTCATTACTCGCCGTACTCAGCAAAAGATCGCCTACGTTCAGAGTGACCGCGTTGGCTCCCCCAATCGTCAGCGTACGCGAGACGTAGTGAAAACCATTTATCTCGGTCCCGCTGGTGCCAAAATTGTCAAGTTCAAATTCAGTTGCAAAAAAAGTACCACCAGTCGTTCCAGGCTCGAACTGCAGATTGGGACCACCGAACTGGGTCAGAGCACTGTCCGTCCAGGTCAGTCCGCCAGCCGTAGAATTTCCGGTTCCAGACAGAAATAGCCCTGTATTTCCGCGTGCGCGATTGGTCGCTGAGAACTCTGAGGTATTGTTACTCGGATCGGTCGCTGTGGCGGTGATGTACTCGCCAGCCACGACGGGTACGGTCAAGGTTGTGCTAAAGCTCACTGTGAAGGGACTTGACGCAGGTGTCGTGACATTAACAAATCCAAGATACCGCTCCCCCTCAATGTCGTTGGCGGTGTTTGCGAAAAACTCGATTCGATAGGTTTTGTTTGATTCGCTATTCAGAGTCCCATAGATCGTGACTTGCGACCCATTGGTGATAACTGAAGAAAGTACCGGGACGTTCTGGAGGTTGTTCGCACCCGTATCGGCATCGTTGGCGTCATTCGCGGTTACCCCGTCATCTGTCAAATCAATTCCCTGTCCACCGTTGCCAGCAATGCTATTTTGAAGAAATACGTTGCCTGTGCTCGTGGCAGTAACCCTGATTCCATCGTTGGTATTTCCGAGAAAGCTGCTCTTATCGGCCGACATGCCGATAATATTGCCCAAAATGCTTGTGTTACTGCCTCCGTTGACATTCACCCCCGCATTACCGCCATTGGTAATGACGTTTCCTTCACCGGCGATTAACCCTCCAATGGTGTTGTTCGTGCCGGAAGTGATCACGATCGAACTACCTGTAGTTCCCGTGAGTCCAGCAAGACCCGAAGCCGTCGTGCCAATATAGTTACCTTTAACGACATTGGTATCGCCCAGAATGTTAATGTTGTTGCTGGTGTTACCACTAATGACGTTTCGTTCGGCCGCAGTCGAACCACCGATAATATTGCCCGAGGATGCTGCCAGGATGTAGACACCCACACCGTTAGCCTGGCTGGCGTTACCTGCTGCATTGGTTCCAATATAGTTTCCGACAATGGTAACGTTGTCCGCGCCGTTCAAGTAAATGCCATACGTCGCGAAGCGATTGATTACGAAGCCTTTGATAATTGAGTTATCAGCATTCTCTCCAAGATCGAATCCGTACTCGGATGCGACAGCGTAGCTGTTGCCGTTGATCTCGATGAGCGGCGCATTGGAGTAACCCGACTGAGTCGTCGCATCCAGGATGACAGTGCCGGTGATCTGAGGTAGATTGCTCAGAAGGTCAATCGTTTGAGCGCCGGAGCCAATATTGAAAGTGATGGTGTCCGTTCCAGCATTGGCGTTGGCATCGATGATGGCCTGGCGAAGCGAGCCTGCTCCGCTGTCGTTGGTGTTGGTGACGGTGTAGGTCGCGAGAATGAAATCGGCGTCCGCCTGAAACCCACTGGAAAATGCGACGTCGGTGGTGATCGTGCCGATCTGATATTCCAGATCCCAGTCCGCATTACGAGTCACACTGCCAGTTGCATTTTCGCTGGCTGCCACGTCGCTGTCCGTCAGGAGGCTCATTTCCTGCAGCAACTGCTGACCGTCCTCTGATGCGGCAAGGTTACAGCCATAGAACAGAATGTCGGCCTTGTCCGACATCGAATACTGCCACGCACTAATGGCGTTGCGGTAGGTGTCGAGATTGTTGATCGACAACCACGTTGATCCAAGTTGAACCTGCCCCGTTCCGCCGTGGGACACAATGTGCAGACCATCGACGCCGTTGTATCGCAGCAAGGCCGACGTAATCTGCGCAATGCCGTCCTTCTGAGAATCGAGGACCACGAATTCCAACGTGCGCGAATCATCGCCTTCTCCGGCTGCGCGCAGGTCCGCCATCATTTGGTCAAGATTGCTGATTGAGGAATCCAGAAACACCAGCTCAAGCGTGTGTTCGGTGGGATCAGCGGCAGCAGATGGGCTCTGAGTTTCGTTCCAGGCGGGAAGCAGCGAATCGGCGACAAGGTCCAGCAATTGCTGATCGGCCAGTTGAAACAGTCCTCCATCACTGGTGGCGGGTGGCGTGGTCAGTGCGGTGGCCAGAGAAACCCCTGCATCCGCTAATCCCGCTGCAATAGGTGCAATCGCTGAGGCGCTGAAAAGGATTCGCTCTTCCAGCCGTGCGTATTCGAGCGGGCGTTCGAACCCACCGCTTATGGCGGATGGACGAGTTGTGTACAGACCGTGCTGAATCAGCATCTGAGTCTGGCGAATGAAATTCTTCAGCGACATGGGCAAAACTCCCTGTGAGGTCTCTGCCGCAACCTCTCCGCACTGACGTCTCAGCGCGTAGTGAGGGCGCAATCAACCTCGATGTAAATCTAGGTCGCAAATCGGCAAAAGGTGCCGATTAGGTGATTTAAGTCATGGACACATAGGCACGTACGGGTAATCCAGGGGCAAATCACCAGTTTTATGGCCTGCAATGAATCCATCGGAACTGCTGAGGATTTCTGCCAAGGTACCCGCTTATCCTCAGCGTTACTGAATCCTGTTGCCATCGAGCCATAATCACGCAAGTTCACGGCATTGCGGAGGAAACGTGGCATTGACGTTGGGAAGCTCACTGGCTGATCAACGGCTGATTTTGACGAGACACTTATTGATCGAGCGATCCTTAGGTGCGATGCTTCACAGGATGCGACGCTTCACCGAGAGCGACGCTTCACTAGGTGCGACGCTTCACTGGCTTACCCGTCGCAATGGACAGCAGTGAATCATCGTCTTCGTCGTCGCTGTCTTTATGAAAATTCTGAAGGATCGGAAGCGGGTCAAAGGCCTGCCATGCGGGAACAGTCGACATCAACGCCGTCAGTAACGATCCGCCTCGCAGGATCCAGATCACATATCCCACTGAAAGTGATGTGGACACAACCGCCGCGCTTCCGATAACCACTCGTTCGTTGAACTCCGGCTGATTCTGATGTTCTTCAATCACCTGCGACTGAATGTCGTCTCTCAGGCTGAAGAAGTCCGATGCGAAGAACGATTGGTTCAAATCAGCCGCCTGAAGCGATCCGCCAAAGATATTGATGGAATCCACTGTGTCATTGATGGATCGGCCCCTTTCGGCTCGATCGATTCCCGCGCGTTCGCTCACAATCGCAGCCGCCAGAAACTGGCCGAATTGCGTGTGAGCATCAACGTCGTTGTCCGCCGTGACACCGGCCAGTACGAGCTCCGTCAGCGGGATCTCGCCCGCCACGGCACCAGCGGAGCGGCCATTATTCACCACAGCACCCACAAGAAACTGCTCCGTCGTGATCACGACAGGGTGTGACTCGTCCCCCGTGCTTCCTGTGCCAGATCCAGAACCAGTTCCTGATTCATTCCCCGTCGAACCGCTGCCGCTGCCTGTCCCGGAACTTGACGAACCACCACTTCCTCCTCCTCCCGAACTGATGGCCGACGCCACATCAATGGTCACCGTGACCGAAGCACTGACCAACGACCCATCGGTGACATAATACGTAAAGGAATCCAGCCCGGAAAAAACACCGATCGGCGAATAGAGGAAGGAACCGTCATTGCGGAAGACAAGAATCCCGTTTGATGCGGTTGACGCCAGGACTGCAAGAAGCGAATCGCCGTCAACGTCCTGATCATTCAACAGAATCCCAGGAGCCAGCACTTCAATCGCTGTCACCTGAACTCCCAAAATATGATCCGCCGAGGCGATCGGAGCCTCGTTCACATTTCCAATATTGACCGTGAAGCTGCGAGCGACTGTCGAGGCATCAGCGCTGGTGGCCCGCACAAGGAGGGTGTGACTGCTGGCGGCTTCGTAGTTCAAAGCAGAACCATTGGCGACGGTGACAATTCCGGTGACACGATCAATCGCGAACCGTCCCCCCGCGGAATAATCCAGCGACCAGGAGATCGTGTTGGTCGTCGCATCGTTGTCAAAGGCACTGGCTGTGATTCCCACGATCGTTCCGTTGACAGCATTCTCGTTGACTCGATCCAGTACCGCATTGGCATCGGTGATCAGTGCCGTATCAAACTCATCAATGTCGATCAGACTGATCGCGTAGGTTTGACTTGTGGACGAACTGTCTGACGATGTGGCTCGAACCGTGATGTTATGGCTGGCTGCGGCTTCGCGGTCCAGCAGTGTCCCATTGGCGACTGTGACGATCCCCGTCACACTGTCAATGGTGAAACGTCCGCCTGCGTTGTCGGTCAGCGAGTAACGGATGACATCGGTTCCGTCACCGTCACTGGCAAACGCCGTGATCCCGACGAATGTTCCTGTAACAGCGTTCTCGAGAACTGAGTTGACCGTGACGTTCGTGTCAGAAATTGCGGTCGTGGCGAATTCGTTGACATCCGTCAGTCCAATGGTGATCACCAAAGTGGATGTCGATCCGTCCGCACTCGTCGCCCGCGCCGCGACGGAGTAACTGGTCGCAGCCTCGTAATCGAGCGGCGTAACACCGACAGTCAGCACTCCGGTGACCGCATGAATCTGGAATCGTCCGCCCGCGTTGTCATCGAGCGTGTACGTGATGGCGTTGGTGGTTGCGTCGGCGTCACTGGCTGAGACCGTAATCCCGGTCAGCGTGCCTTGCAGCGAC
>JANPHT010000183.1:0-2098 GCA_031424595.1 Planctomycetota bacterium | reverse complement strand
GCAATCGTGGGTTGCTCAATTCCCGGAGGACATCACAGCAGCAGAAGCACTGGGCACGGCCTATACGCTGGTTTATGACCTCGACTCCGCCAGAACGGTCATGGAAACGGGACTAAAACACAGTCCAAACTCAGAACACTTATTATTGCGCCTGACTTTGCTCTGTCACGATAACGGGGACCTCAAAGCCGGAATTGACTATGGAATTCGTTTACTGAAAGTGAATCCCTGGCATTTTGAATACCACGGGCGGCTTGCGCATATGCTCGGTCAGGATGGAAGAACTCAGGAAGGGATTCCTTATGCATTGCGAGCCGCCGAATTAGGACCGTGGGATTTTCAAATTCATGGCTGGCTGGCTGAGGCGTATACGTTACTGGGAGACCGTGCAAAATCGCAGCACCACCAACAGCTTTTTGACAAACTCCGCCCCGTGAATCGATAGGTTTTGCGGCAGGATTAAAACTAAGCACCACCAGAATTCCGGACGGTTCATTGACCCTTAATGGAATCAGTGCGGCCCAGAGCAACTGGCACACCGTGCTGCCAGAGCAAGGACCCACGTGACTCTGTCACTTCAAGAATCGAATTGACTGGTACTTGGGCAAGGGTTTGTGTTTCTCCGCCGGGCCATTCAACCGTCACGGTAGCGGAATCGATTGCACCGTGGCCAAGCCCAAAGTGTAAGCATCGCTCCTGGCTGGCATGGAACCCGTCTCCGGCCGTCAGTTCTGATCGAAATGTGGAATCGACAGTCGAAACCGTGACGACTGCGCCGACGGCATCTCTTGCTGTGGAAACGGCATGCAGCCTTACAGAAAGAAAGTTTCCGGCACCGGACGTTGTGTTTGTGAGCACTGCAATAGGGCGTTCAAGGGTTCCCACAACTAAGTCCATCAGACCATCGCTATTCCAGTCCAACGTGACTAACGCCCGCCCAAGGATTTTCTGTGTAAAAAAATCTCCCAGCGATTCGCTTTCGGCAAGTACAAACTGGAAGTTGTCGGCCTGCCGAAAAAAATGAGTCGGCATGTTGTATTCAACACCAGGCATCTGAAAATTGGCCACATGTCCGTTCACAACGACGATATCTTTCTTTGCATCGTTGTCCGCGTCGATCAACTGAGTTCCCCATCCAATATAGGGCAATCCAGCCTGATAAAGCCCAGTTCCGGAAATCCCGTCAACGAAGCAAGCTCCGGGCTGTTGTAGATGGAGCGTATTGGGTTCGCCACTGTAATTCGTCACAAAGAAATCCAGCTTGCCATCCGCGTTCAGGTCTCCTGACGCGATCCCCATTGACGACGTGTACTTACCTTGTGAGTTCACCGCCAAGCCTCGTTGGAATCCACTGTCCACCAGATTCCGCCACGATCCGGGATCCTGGTTGTCCGATTGAAGGCTTGCCGGCGCGAGTAGAAAATCGGGCTTGCCATCGTTTCCGATATACAGTGCCAGGGGCTTTTTCTTCTGCGGCACAAGCGAGTCGGCAACGGGCTTATCGACGCCAACCGGAAGAGTGGCTGACGGTGAGTCCTGCATTTGAAAGGCGACAATTCCCAGGCCTGGCCCGGTGTTGCCTTCTTCGTTCCGGCGAACGTGTTCGAAGCTTCCGTCCCCTAGTGACCAATAGACGTCATCCGGGGCTCCGTCAAACGGTGCCGTTGAACAGGCATGATCATTGCAAGTATCTCGGAAGACACGATTGCCTTCCAGATAGTTGACGTCAAACAGATCGGGGTTTCCGTCGCCATCAATGTCGGCAATCAGACAGCTTGTTGTCCATGCCTCATTTGAGATTCTCACTGCGGCCGTGTGATCAGTAAACGTTCCATCGCCGTTGTTCAGATACAGCCGATTCTGTCCGATGTTTGCGATGTAGAGGTCCTGAAACCCATCGTTATTAATATCTCCCGCAGAACAGCCTTGTCCGTATCCCCCATCGAGAATCAGACCGGCAGAAGTCGTGATGTCGAGAAATGTGTTTCCCAGGTTTCTGAAGAGTACGTCTGTGTACTTTGCTGACACCAGTGGGCGACCCTCGCCGGATTTCCACTCGAGGCCCTGCGTAAAGAACAGATCGCCTCTTCCATCGGCA
>JANPHT010000182.1:0-2020 GCA_031424595.1 Planctomycetota bacterium | reverse complement strand
CTTGATACTCATCATGGCCCCGGCATTTGGTTGAGGCGTGTCCTAAAGTAGATGTGAGAGACAGGCGTCTTCACAGGTTAACGGGCTCACGACACAACTTCACACAGGAGACCATGATGAGATTTTACAAGAATTCCCATGCATTCTATGCTGGAATTGACCTCCATGCCAGAACACTTTACCTCTGCGTGCTTGATCACGCTGGAAACAAACTCCTGCACCGAGAACTCCCCTGCCGCGTTGATGAACTCAACCTCGCACTCGCCCCCTATCGCGAAGGACTCGTCGTCTGCTGCGAGACCACGTTCTGCTGGTACTGGCTCGCCGATTTCTGCCACGAACGAGACATCACATTCATCCTCGGCCACGCTCTGTTCATGAAAGCCATCCACGGAGGAAAGGCCAAGAACGATCGCATCGATGCCGAAAAGATCGCCGCTCTGCTGCGTGGCGGAGTTCTGCCGCAAGCCTACGTCTATCCCGCTGGCATGAGAGAAACGCGCGACCTGCTGCGACGCCGATCCAGCCTCGTCCGACAGCGGTCACAGGCGATGGTGCATATTCAACTGACCAATGCTCAATGGCTCTTTCCCGTCGACATCGGCAAGCGACTGCAATATGCCAGCAAACGCGTCGATATCGACAAAGCCTTCGGCGACCCCAGCGTGCAACTCAGTGTCGCCACGGACCTCGCCTGCATCGACCACTTCGATGAAGAGATTCGCAAGCTCGAACTGCATCTCGAACGGTCCGCCAAAGTGGATGACTCGCAGGCCTTCTTTCTTCTCAAAACAATCCCTGGCATTGGCAAAGTCCTGGCACTGACGATGCTTTACGAAATCCACGCCATTGAACGATTCCCAACGGTCGGCAACTTTATCTCCTACTGCCGACTGGTGAAGTGTGCTCACACGTCCGCCGGAAAAAGCTACGGCACCGGAGGAGCGAAGATCGGCAACGCACATCTCCGCTGGGCGTTCGGCGAAGCGGCCGTGCTGCTGATTCGCGAATCCGCTGAAGCCAAGAGCTTCGTTGATCGTATGACAAAGAAACACGGCAAGCCCAAAGCCATCTCCATCCTTGCTGCAAAGATCGCACGGACGGTGTATCACATGCTGCGTCGCAAACAGGCGTTCGATGCCGCTCGATTCTGGAACACTCTTTCCACACGAAGAAAGCCGACCGTGAAAGTCTCATGACATACCGAAACCGAAGCGGATCGGACAGGCTGCCCGGCGAACTGAACCCACACGACTGAGCACCACAATGCGAACTTCTGAATCCTGGCGACTGCGGTTGTTCATCAGTCGATGACTGATCGCATTACGCTCAACAAGCTCGCTTGTGCCCGAAAGTCAGAGTTCCTCGCTTTGATTGACCGTCCGATCCGTCTTCGAATTCTATCGTCTGCCAAAGCTACTGAAGACAGTGTCTGTACCCGAACCGAGTCCGCTACTAACTGAAGACGAACCTTCACCGGATCGTCCATTTCCGTCGTTTTGAATAGACCGGATTTCGGGTTAACGAAAGAGTTTCGAGGACGCTGATCGATTCGCCGCAAGGCTGATCGGTCGGCTGTCTGCTGCAAAGCAGGCCACGCAGAGAAATCCGCGTGCCGTGATCCTCCACAGGTGTTTGGAGCAGCACTTCATCCTTGTGATAAAGGAATGCTGTCATTCCAGTTTTAGAAACCAACGAACAGATTCACTTCCGCAAGCTTCGCCAGACCCACGACGGAACAACGGAGATCTTTTGAAACACACGAGCTGAGAAACCTTCAGCTCCGGCTCAACAAAAGGGGCAGGCCGCCACCACGCAGATCCAGCAGCGTGCCATCGGCTACCACGCTGCCCTGACTCCGAGCCGCCCCTTTCGTTTTCGCCATCGCCTCAGTCACTCACCCGCGAACCGAGGCGATGGCGAAAACGAAAGGGGCTCCACTCAAAAGAATCTCATTTTTTCCGAACACTTAAAATACGCACCCTTGACTCGCGGGGCCATACAGGTGTTCGGCTCGTTG
>JANPHT010000181.1:0-8149 GCA_031424595.1 Planctomycetota bacterium | reverse complement strand
CATCACGGCGTAGTCGATGCTGATCTTCGGCAAGCGCGGGTAGACCTCTTTGATCACCGCCTGCTGTTCGGGCGTACCCCAGGCGTCGCCGATTTTCTTCAGGGGACTTATCCCGATGCTCGTTCATTGGTGATTCGCACTGGCAATGCAGGCGTTGACTTCCTCCCTGGTGGATCAACTCCGTTTGCTTCGGAGGCCATTGCTTCCCGCCGATTGACCGCAATGATTGAGGAATTCCGAAGAAGCTATTCGCTGATCATGCTTTGTGGTCCCTCGACTCTCCATCCTGCCGATTTACAAATGCTGGCAGCGCGTGCCGATGGCATCGTCTTCACCGTCAACAGGCAAAGTATGCAGGACGTCTACGGAAACGGAGTCATTCGTGATCTGATTGAACTCGGTGCCCCGATCCTTGGTTTTGCGGCTCAACCACCGCATGCCGAAAACGAAGCCTCACCACACTTCGCAACGAGCGAAGAACTCGCACTGCAAACAGTAGTCACGGGATGTTGAAGCAGCCTGCAATACGATGGTACGTCGCTCGATTCAGGTGGCAATCAACGTCGATGCTCGGGCAATTCTTGTCATTGACAGCCCGGTCCGCCAGAGTCCATGCCATCCATCAATCAGACGTGGGTCGCCTGGAACAGCCTGCGTTCGTCCACTGCGGTCGGAGCTTGTGCTATACGTGCTGACGCAGGCTCGACTTCTTTCCGGTGTCGTCGCTGGATGAGACATCGAACAGCGAGTGCGAGCCGCCTTTCAGTTGCTTCTTCGTCATTTTGCTCTCGATGCGATTCCTTCGTCTGAGCAGCCGGTCCATCGCATCATAGTTGGACAGCGCCACGTTCTATCAGCCGCAGTGCGCTAGCACCCGGTTTTTGCAAGCACTATCGCACGAACTGGACGCCAGCGCGTTCCGGCTGATCGTTGAACACCGCTGTGTTTTTTGAACTTGGCACTGTCCAGATGGAGTGCCTGCCTATCGACATCGCCAAGGCGCAGTTCATCGGACAGCGTGCTCTGAGCGGTCTCACGGTTCATGCCTCGCGGGCAACTCAGTTTCGATCCCGGTGAGATGGCTCGATCTGCGATCATGGCGATGACAAGGTCACGTGCACGGCAGGTCACTCAGAATGCACAGCGTTTCATGCTTGACCAGGCCGTTTTCTCGAAACGGGCGTCGCACGTAATACCGCTTGTACGTCCCGTCATTACGAGACTTCTGAATTTCCACGATATGAACTTTGTATGGCCCGGATTGTCTCTTGCAGGATTTGTGGCCGCCAGGTTTTCGGCGATCTGGTCGAATGGGGAGCACCTCACTCCCTGGCTTCGCCGAACAACCACCAAATTGGATCCGTACACTTCTTAACGTGAATCGCTGGAATAAAAAAAACGATTGTCTGAATCAAAAAAAAGGGAAAATGCGGCTGACTCCCCGATAGATCAAAAGCAGGTTCTTTGGCGGCTTATGCGAATGGCCCGCATGATCGCTACAGCCGATTCTCTCAGACAACGGATTCTCTCAGACGTTGCTGAAACTTCTTTCATTCAATTATCAGTGCTGGCTAATCTCAACTGGGTCAAACGGGAAGAGCTGACACGGATAAACAGGCAGCATTAATTCAATCTCGCGGTCATGCGGCTGGCAGCCTCTTTGCCTCCCAGGGGAACGAAGTGCGCGCGAAGCGATTTGTTCACTCATTACTGAATGATTTCGGCCAATCGTATAAAGCATGTCATAATATCGTTTTCCACTTACAGTATTAGTCTCTACCTACAAAACACAGGTGAACATTCACTGATGCTTCACAGCACTGTTCGTCCAATAGGAAGCACAACGGATTCGTTACCTCTGGAGGAGCCTGCCGACAGGTCTCGGGCAACAGAGAATCAACCGACGAACCTGCGTTACATCCGGCCACCGAAGGGTTGGACTCCGATCGATTTCGGTGAACTGTTTCATTACCGCGAACTACTTTATTTTCTGGTCTGGCGAGACTTTAAGGTCCGATATAAACAAACCGTGCTTGGTATTGCCTGGGCATTGCTGCAGCCGGTCTTCAGCATGGTTGTGTTCACCGTAATTTTCGGAAAGCTGGCCCGCCTCAGTTCAGAAGGTTATCCATATTCGATCTACGTTTACGCAGGACTGCTGCCGTGGACATTTTTTTCCAGCGGCGTCAATCTGGGCGGGTTGAGTCTGGTTAATCAACAGCACTTGTTAACCAAAGTGTACTTCCCTCGCCTGTTTGTTCCGACCGCCGCCGTGGGCATCGGACTGCTGGACATGCTGATTGCTGGCCTGCTGTACGCGGCTTTGATGGTTTGGTTTCATCAGCCGATAACGATGGCTGTTTTTACCTTGCCTCTACTCGTCCTGCAACTGCTGGGTGCGACTCTCGGGTTAAGCTACTTACTGGCGGCCTTAACGGTGAGCTATCGCGACTTTCGCTTCGTCGTGCCGTTTATGATGCAGGCCATGATGTATATCTCACCCGTTGTATATCCTGTTTCGATCGTTCCAGAAAAGTATCAATGGCTAGTGGCATTGAACCCCATGGTTGGCATTATCGACGGCTTTCGCAGCGCATTGCTAGGCAAACCGTGGAACCTGACGGCGCTGAGCGTCTCTGTTGCGGCGACGTTGGCATTGCTTGCTTTTGGGATGTTGTATTTTCGTAAAACCGAACAATATTTTGCTGACATCGCGTAATAGATCTACATGAGCAATTCAGTCATTTCCGTAGAGGGCCTTTCTAAACGGTATCGTTTGGGCCGAAGATTCAGACCTCGAAACTTCGGTGAGGCAATCGTCAATTCACTGAAGTCGCCGTTCAAACGAAAAGCGTCACACGGAGAGACTGAAACAGACGATTTCTGGGCGTTGAAAGACGTCAATTTTGAGGTGCAGCGTGGCGAAGTGGTTGGGATTATCGGACGCAATGGCGCGGGCAAAAGTACATTACTAAAGATCCTGTCGCATATCACGCCACCCACTTCCGGCCAAATCACATTGCACGGACGTGTTGCCAGCCTTCTGGAAGTAGGCACTGGCTTTCATCCTGAACTAACAGGTCGCGAAAACATCTTTCTGAATGGTGCAATGCTCGGTATGCAGCGGACAGAAATCGGCCGAAAGTTCGATGAGATTGTTGCCTTCTCCGAAGTTGAACAATTTCTGGACACTCCGGTCAAGCGATACAGTTCAGGTATGTATGTTCGCTTAGCATTCGCGGTCGCCGCCCATTTGGAACCCGAGATACTTGTGGTAGACGAAGTCTTAGCGGTTGGGGATGCTGCATTTCAGAAAAAATGCTTGGGCAAGATGCGGAACGTAAGCACACAGACCGGCCGAACCGTGTTATTTGTCAGTCACCAAATGTCGGCCGTTTCAACCCTGTGTAATCGCTGCGTTTTACTCAAAAATGGAAAGCTGGACTTTTGCGGCAACGTGTCCACGGCGATTTCAAAATATTTGGTGCAGGCATCCGACATAATGAAAAGTGCCGTCGATGAAAAAAGTGCTCCGTTAAAAATCAAAGGCATCAGAATCACTCAGGGCGAATTCATCTGCGGTGACGATGTTGTGGTGGCTGGAAAAAAAACCGTCTTTGAAGTTGACATCGAAGTACGGGAATCAATGGAAAAGATCGTTCCGGGAATCAATTTTTCTGGTGATGCCGCGGGCAGGGTGGCAACATTGTGGCATGGTTTTCGCTCAGCAGGATTCTCATTCGGCACGGGCAAGTTTACGCTAAAATGCACCATACCGTCCATGGATTTGGTTCCAGGTGAGTATTGGGTGTCCATCACGTTTGGGGGAAGGGATGGGCAGTCGATCTCCGAACTGGAAAATGTAAAACGGCTGCACGTCCGCGAGTTCGCAGAAGGAGAAACCTCCAACGGACAGCGATCGCCGCGTGCGGAAGAACACGGCGTGTGGTTGCCTGAATTTGAGTGGGCATTGGATCATTGACACCGAAGACTTTGCAAAGTCCGCCTGCTGATGAATTCTTCGCTGTCTGGCAGTTCGTTGACTCTATTTCAAGCCACGGAACCGCGTCAGGTCATAAGCAGATAACTTATGAATAGTTTCAGACCATTGTTTAGCGAATGCATGTCAATGGAAGATCCCGTAGTAGATGTCGTCAGCTTCTATATGAGTAACGCGAAGCCCGCGATATTGAATGCTCAACAGCAGGTGTTCGATGCATTATCGATTCCATTGAGGCAGGTGTGTGACTCGTGCAGCCATTCCGTTTTCTTGACGAAGACTCTTCAATCCCAGCCCGCGTCGGTGGAGGCCGTCGTCTTCTTTGATATTGATTGTGTGCCCTTGAATGACACAGTGTTCTGGACACTTGTGCGGAACGCAATCAGCGAACAGTCATTGGTTGGCTGTGCCCAGCAGGCGAACCACGTTGATTCTGCTAAATACTGGCAATGGCATGGTCGTTTGCCCCGTTACCGCAGGTTAGTCGAAAAACTTCGCAGAGCGGTTCGACACGCTCGTGGAATTCCAAATCCCCCCTATTTAAATCCGTTGACGTATGCCGGTCCTTGCTTCATGATTATCCCGATGAAGAGTTACCGTGAACTCGGTAGTCCTTCGCTTGAAGTTGAACCGGAAGAGTTTGATGCCGCCGGTCGCCTGACTCATGAATGGCTAAATGCCGGAAAAGCGGTCAAGTTGCTTTGGCCCACTGCTTGCGAGCTTCCGAAGTTTCGATACGGTGATGTTGTTGGATTCGGATTAGGAACGACGTTCGATTCATTTGCCTACCACGCATTTGAAAGCACCCATGTCAAGGGCTCAGATTCCCCTGAAAGATTCATTGGCAGGTGTAACGAATTGATCAAAAGTCTGCGTCAAGCTTGATAATGATTTTGAGTTGAGACGATGGCCGTTTCCTGAAAATCGATTGCGTCAGGCTGAACTAAGCCCAATTCAGAATAGGGGCCTGCGGAGAAGTAACGTTTACCACTGCCGAGGCACTTATTAACGCTGCAAACAATTCATGACAGGCGATTCTCCGCATTCTGATGACGAGTAAGCTATGAAAATTCCATTTACAAACTTTGCGGTTAAACGTTTTAATCCAATGTTGGAGAAGCAATATGCTGACTGCGCATTGGCCACCGAAGGCGTGCATCAACGCAGCCACTTGCGATACCACATCATCAACGCGCTGCTGGAGAATACGGTCCAAAAGCGCTATCTGGAGATCGGTGTTCGCAATCCGGAAGACAACTTCGATCGCATCACCGCGGACTTCAAGGTTTCAGTGGACCCGGGGGTTGAGTCGCGCGTGAATCACGCCACGTTTCCTCTGACCAGCGATGAATTCTTCGAGAAACTCTTCGCCGGACGGCTGAAAATCGCAGATTCCACTTTTGATGTGATCTTTGTCGATGGCTTGCATCTTGCTGATCAGGTGTACCGAGACATACAGAACGCATTGCGTGTCGTTGCCCACACCGGCTACATCGTTTTGCATGACTGCAACCCACCGACAATCTTTCATTCCCGGGAGAATTTTCACGAGCACGGGCCAGCAACAATCTCCTGGAACGGCACCTGCTGGAAAGCCTATCAGCGTTTTCGCAGCGAGAGCAATAAGCGATGCTTTGTCGTGGATGTTGATTGGGGAGTAGGAGTCATCGTGAATCATGATGAGAGTCCGACGTATCGATTGTCGGCCGACGTAAACCCTTTCTACGAATACAACGTGATGGCTGCTGAACGCGAGCATATTCTGAATCTGGTAGACCCCCTCACCGCACCAGAGTTGCGTTCCCACCTGGGCTGATTCTCTCCATCTGAGTTTTGCCTTGTAGATTGCGGGTAACGTCACGGATATTCAGGCAGTTAGTCAATAGATCTTATCCAGAGGAATTACTCTCTGTGTTGCCGTTTCTATGTAGCTGGCTGGAGTACACCGACCAATAATGTGTAATAAAGTCCAGAAGAATATGTCTTAGAATGTCAGAATCTATACCAGCAATTTCAGTCGCGATGCCTGTCTATAACACTCAACGTTATTTAAGGGAATCCGTCGAGAGCATTCTGAATCAAACATTCAGGGGTTTTGAATTCTTGATCATTGATGATGGTTCAACTGATGATTCGCTCAGAATTCTCAAAGAATATGCGACGCGGGATCAGAGAATCCGGCTCATCAGTCGTCCCAACACAGGTCTGGTAGTCGCCCTAAATGAGATGCTGGAATTGGCGACGGGTGAGTATATTGCCCGTATTGATTCAGACGATGTCGCGTCTCCGACACGGCTGGCGCAACAATTGGAGTTCCTGCAGCGTAACCGTGATTGTGTCTGTGTAGGAGGGCAAGTTGAGATCATATCCCCTTCTGGAGAAGCAATTGGCATGCGAGGGGACGTCTTTGGCAGTGCTGAGATCGACAGCCAGTTGTTAGAGGCAAATGCATTCGCAATAACTCATGCAGCGTGCCTCTTTCGATTATCCGCAGTTCGTAGCGTCGGCGGATATGATGAGTCCCTCCCCATCGCAGAAGATATCGATTTGTTTCTTAAGCTGGCAGAGGTGGGATTGCTGGCGAATCTTCCATCAGTCGTCCTGAAATATCGGATGCACACTGCCAGCGCGACACATCGGAAGATGCTGGAAAGCCAAAGGCTCACATGGCAGGTGATTAATCGTGCGCGACAGCGTCGGCAACTTCCGGAAGTGGATCCACCAGTGTTGAATTCAGACAAGTCGCCCTCTGAAGAGCGATGGGCGTGGTGGGCTCTCATGGCCGGCAACGCCAACACCGCCAGAAAACTTGCAGCGAGCAATCTTTGCCGACATCCAGTTTCGATCAACGCATGGAAATTGTTTGCCTGCGCTTTAAGAGGATATTGAAGCTGGGAAAAATCCACATTTCCGGTTTGTCGAATCGAATGCTGATCGCAAGTCTGCAAGGGCGGAGTGTCGCATGAGTTTCATGGTTCCGCTTGTGATGTTTGGCTGGCCGTTGGTGGCAATTCTGCTGTTTGCCACTTTGCAGCCGCGACAGGCAGTACTTGCTTCAATGATTGGTTCATGGCTTTTCCTTCCCATAGCGGAGTATTCCATCCCGGGGCTCCCGGATTACACAAAGGCCTCGGCAGCAGCATTTGGCGTTTTAGCAGGAACGCTCATTTTTGAGTCGGCACGCATCTTCAGTTTTCGACCGCACTGGATCGATGCCCCTATAATCCTGTTTTGCCTTTGGCCTGCAACTTCCAGTTTAGCGACCGGCATGGGGCCTTGGGATGCGACTTCTGTTATCGTGCAGCATACGATTTTCTGGGGGTTGCCTTATTTCTTTGGCAGAATCTACTTTGCGGATCTACACACCTGTCGGGAATTCGCCGTTGCCATCGTGGTTGGCGGCCTGATTTATGTACCACTTTGCCTGATTGAAATCCGCCTGAGTCCTCAATTGCACAAGTGGATTTATGGTTACTACCAGCACAGTTTCGCCCAGACAATTCGTTTCGGAGGATTTCGGCCCACTGTCTTCATGCAGCATGGCCTGGCAGTGGCAATGTGGATGATTACCGCCACTCTGCTTGCCATGTGGCTAAGAGCCACCGGATCCGTCCGGCGTCTTGGTGGTGTTCCCCTGGAATTATTGGTACTGGTCATGCTGCTCACTTGTGTCCTGCTTAAATCTACGGGGGCACTCGCTGTGTTGCTGCTTGGCATAGTGGCATTGTTCGTTTCTCGTGTTCAAATCCACTCATGGCCGCTGTTCCTATTAATCGCAATCGCTCCTGCGTGGATGATTGGGCGAACCGTTGACTGGTTTAACGGACGATTTGTCAGCGAACTGTTTATGATGGTCTCCGCCGAACGGGCGGGCTCGTTCTCTGTTCGCCTTGATCAGGAAGACGAGATTATCAAGACGGCCCTGCAACATCCAGTTTTCGGTGGCAATAGTTGGGGGCCCGGAGCCGATCAATGGTGGTTGCTCTGTTTTAGAAATTTCGGAGCCGTTGGCCTGGCAGCTTTCTCGGCAGTTTTTCTGCTGCCTGGTTTGGTGCTGCTGCATCGCTCCACTTTCCGAAAAATGTCGTTGCCCGATTGGGCACCTGTCACCGGAATGATTGTGATTTCAGCGCTGCACATGATCGACAA
>JANPHT010000180.1:0-2582 GCA_031424595.1 Planctomycetota bacterium | reverse complement strand
GCAAAAAGATCTCCGAAGAAGAACGAGCCGCCATCGTCCGAAAAAGCTGCCCCGGTGCGGGGGCTTGCGGGGGTATGTACACCGCTAACACGATGGCGTCCGCGATTGAGGCCATGGGGATGTCGCTGCCATACAGTTCTTCAATTCCAGCAGAAGATCCTGCCAAACTGGAGGAATGCTTTCAGGCCGGTGCGGCGATTCGACATTTGCTCGAAAAAGACATCAAGCCCAGCGACATTATGACCAGAGCAGCGTTCGAAAATGCGATGGTGATTATCATGGCTACGGGCGGATCGACAAATGCCGTGCTGCACCTGATCGCCATGGCCAGAGCGATCAATGTGCCACTCACCATCGACGATTTCCAGACGGTCAGCGACAGAATTCCTTATCTCGCCGACCTGAAGCCCAGTGGCAAATTTGTGATGGAAGACCTGCACATGGTAGGCGGCACGCCTGCTGTGCTGAAATACCTGCTTGAGAAGGGCTTAATCGATGGCAGTTGCCTGACGGTGACCGGAAAAACGCTCGCTGAAAATTTGAAAGATCTTCCGGGACTAAAAGAGGGTCAGAAGATTATTCAGCCGATCGAGAAGCCAATCAAGGAGAGTGGTCATATTCGCATTATGCGAGGCAACGTTTGCCCGGATGGGGCGGTCGCGAAGATCACCGGAAAGGAAGGACTTGTCTTCAAAGGGACAGCACGGTGCTTTGATTCTGAGGAACTGATGCTGAAAGGCCTGGAAGAGGGAAAGATTCAGAAGGGTGATGTGGTTGTAATTCGCTATGAAGGACCGAAGGGTGGTCCGGGCATGCCGGAAATGCTCACACCAACATCAGCCATCATGGGGGCCGGACTAGGGTCTGATGTCGCACTCCTGACGGACGGTCGCTTCAGCGGCGGCTCACATGGGTTTATCGTCGGACATATTACTCCGGAGGCTCAAGTTGGTGGGACGATCGCTTTGCTGAAAGACGGTGACAAGATGACCGTCGATGCAGAGAAGAATGAAATCAACGTGGAACTTGCTGCCTCCGAGTTGGCATCGCGAAAGGCGGCCTTTGTGCCACTGCCGCTGAAAGTCACTCGCGGAACTCTCGCAAAGTACATCCGCTGCGTGAAGTCGGCCTCGGAAGGTTGTGTGACGGACGAAGAACTCTGAGTAGTCGTTGTTGAGTTTTCGCGCCGTGGCTGCTGCCCATCAGGTCGTCCTCACCAACGGCGCTAATTGACGCGAACCTGACGTTGCTGTTTTTGGGGCGTTTAATTTGGTGAATGCGAGATGACCAATCATCCAATAATTGAACGACCCGTTCTTCCACATTGCGACTCACTGCGACTTCTTGTGGCGGACGACGACGAACTCGTGCGCGCCCCGCTGGTGGCAATGCTGAAACTCCTGAAATGGGACGTTGTCGAAGCGTCCAGCGGTGAAGCAGCATTGGAACTGGCGAGGTCAAATGCTGACTTTGCGGCCATTTTACTGGACTATTCAATGCCCGGTATGAATGGAAAAGAAACGTTGGCGGCAATTCGCGCGTCAGGGTGTCAATGCCCGGCCATTCTCAGCAGCGGCTATCTTAGCCAGGCCGAAGATGCCGGGAACGAAAGTGAGTTTGATGGGTTCCTTCAAAAGCCGTTTCGCTTCAAAGATCTGCAGTCTGTCCTGACCAGCGTGACTGGTCGATAGTTCTCCAGACGTTGACTTGAATTGAGTGGACGTCGCGGAAAAACTTTCCGTCCCGCGGAATCACTTTCCCACGAATACCCGGATCAGTCCCCGCAGCAGAACTCAACAATGAACGCTGTTGCCCGGATACGCGGCAAAACAGTGGCCTTGTTGGACATGAGTGGAAGCACCCAGGCTGAGTCATGTTTCTATGGCACGCAAACTGCGTCAGTGTTGAACTCGCGTGAACGGTTCAGCGTACGTCCTGTTCGAATCTCAGCAGATCCCAAAAGCTTGTGCATGGATGCCCGACGCTCATGGAGATGACTTTACCGCTGTCCCACTCAATTCCACCGCAACCGACCAAATATGCGGAACCGGAATACATTTCTACCGATGGCATCCGAACTGATGAGGCCGCGGTAGACGAGTTGCGTACGCGACGCGAACGTCGGCAAGATGATGAGCAACGCGCCGAGGAATTTGTAGCGTTGCTGGGGACAATGATGTCCAACACTCAGCCACCTGATCCTGTCACATCTACATCCGCAGCCAGCGAGAAAGACCCGTCCGACAAGGCATTCGGACCAATCGCCATTCCAACCGCTGGAAATCCCACCTCGCTTCAGGAAGTGCCAGCTCCGACATTGAGTCGCGTCGATTCGCCGCAAACGGGCAACCTCGCGGACGAAGCCGGAACCGCCAAAATTAAGACTTCTCAAGCCGCAGAACCGACACAAAAACCTGCGCCGACGCTTAATCCAATGGACATCCAGAACAGCGGCGTGCAGAACAGCAGCGTGCAGAACAGCAGCGTGCAGAACAGCCGCGTGCAGAACAGCGGAGTGCAGAACAGAGGTGGTCAGAACAGCGGTGTGCAGAACAGCGGTGTGCAGAACAGCGGTGTGCGGT
>JANPHT010000179.1:0-2167 GCA_031424595.1 Planctomycetota bacterium | reverse complement strand
GTCGAACATGAAGAATGCGTGAAAGAAAACTCATCAGACACCCTCACACAAAAACACCACAACCAGCCGGTGGACTCCGCCGTGGATGAGCTCAACCTCGCCGAGTTCCCGCTGTCTGCGATTTCTGACCGATTCCTTGATGGAACCAAGACTGTCGTTCTGGAAGACACCGTTTTCGATCGGGACCAGAATCGATATCTGCCACGACGACTGACGATCTCTGGCTCTGATCGATTCGGACTGCCGACGTCCAAAGACGATGACGTTCTGCTGGCCTGTATCCAGCTCAGCCGTCTGAATGACTTTTCAACACGAGAAGTCTCCTTCAGTCGTTATGAGATCCTGCGGCTGCTCGGCTGGGCCGATGAGACTCGCAACTATGAACGAGTCGCCACGTCGCTCCGTCGCTGGAAGGGGCTTTCGATCTTCTCCGATCGAGCCTTCTACGATCACGCGCAGAAAAGTTGGGTCAATCGAGACTTTGGCGTCTTCGATACGCTTGTGATCTACCAGCGGGAAGTGCTGCAAGGCAAGGCGGCTCCCGGCTGTTCGCGGTTTCTCTGGAACGACGTCTTCTTCCGCAGCTTTCAGTCGGGATATCTGAAGCAACTGGATTGGGATCTTTACTGTCGGCTGAATAGCCCTGTGGCGAAGCGTCTTTATCGATTCCTCGACAAGCGGTTTTACCACAGCAGTCGAGTTGAGATTGATCTTCGGGAACTGGCATTGCGAAAAGTTCGGCTGACCGGAAACTACAACACGGCTCAGATGAAGCGCACGTTGCTGAAAGGCATTCAGGAACTGGAGCACCTCTGGGATCTGAAGCCCCGGCAGCCGGAAGATCGATTTCGCAAAGACGACATCGGAAAATGGGTGGCTGTCTTCGAGCGTCGCTCAAAGCAGCGGCGAATTGTGGTTGAACACGTAGAGGCAGCGAACACAATCTCCAGTCATTCAACTCCCAGTCCAGTTCCCACAGCAAACCCTCAGGATCTCGAGCGAGAACTGATCAAACGCGGAATCGGACCAGCGTCTGCTGAGGAATTGTCCTTGTCACATCCCTCGAGCAAGATTCAGGAGATGCTGGAGCTTTACGACTGGTACAACGGCAAGGGGCAGTCTCGCGGTCCGGGATTCTTGATTCAATCCATCAGAAATCCCGCAGCGATCACATTCCCGCCCGGCTTCATGAGTTCGGCCTCAAAGCAAGCGGCAGCCCAGCGTCAGAAGGCCACAAAAGCCGCGGACGAGCAATTGCGTACGAAGCGAGAGCGTAAGGCCGCCGAACGAGACAAATCCCGGCAGCGAGCCTTTATCGCCTTCTGGGAGTCATTGTCCCCGGCTCAGCAGGATGCCTTCGAAACGGAAGCGTTGGATAAAGCGGAGCAGATGACTCGCCGGTTGTACCTTCAGCATTCCGCCAAGCGAGGCAAGGCATTCGAGCTTTATCGCAAGGTCATCCTTCAGTCGCACTTTTTGAAGACGCATCAACTTGCGTCGCCCGTGTGAGATGCAGATCAAAGCGGCAGGAATTCCACTCGATTTGCGATATCAGTCACGTCGTAAACTTCGGCGATGAGGCTCAAATCGCGAACAGCCTGCCCGACGGTTATTCGAAGTTGGTGTGCGTAAATCACGCCGGCGAATGGCACATTCTCATTCTGACGACGAGTCGCCTCAGTCAGCAAAACATCGTCCATCGAAAATAGAACTCGTCCCAGTTGCGTTGCCCGATCCAGAAGGTCGGGATCACTGAGTTCAGCACAACCATCTTCTTGCGCCGTTAGCACATCACGACCGATTCGCCGCAGTCCTTCGGTAATCGACCGTCGAATATGAACATCCATGTAAAACTGAATCGCCATCAGAGACGACCCATCTGCTTCAGCTTCAGACGCCCTGGACTTGAGAGTGACTTACTTCGAAGTCGATCGGCTGTTTCGAGTTGCCGCTCAATCTCCGCATTGAGGTCTGCCTCATGATCGTAGTAATAAGCCAGAGCCGCATGGACCTGAGCCAGCGAGATCAGCCCGCGATGCTGTTCGACTATCTCTTCCACGCTGGATCCGTGAGCCAGACGTTCGAGGGCGATTTCGATCACCTTCATGTTCGTCTGGTCGATCCATGCGACGTTTCGTTCGTCGAGCCAAATGTGATTGATACTGAC
>JANPHT010000178.1:0-7239 GCA_031424595.1 Planctomycetota bacterium | reverse complement strand
CAGCGAACGAACGTCTTGTTCCCGCGCGGCGCAAATGTCGTGCCAAAAACTGCGTTCATAAAATCTATTTCTAAAGTGAGTGCCATTGGGCTAGCGCCCGGTTTTCGACGGTGACCAGAAATCTGCCGCTCGCCTTGTGGCGGGAATTGAGTGCTGTGCCAACGACCGTAGTCGCTGTGATCCGGCAAAAGTCTGCCACTCAGATTCCAATTCAGACCATGATTCAATCGCATAGACTTCGCGAAGGGCCTGGTCGTAACCGTGTCGTTGCCCGACTTTAACGAAACGGAGTAACTGCTCTGGAGTGCCTCGCTCCAGCAGCAGCCCGGTCACAGTAACGCTCTGGCCATAGAATGCGCCGCGCGACGCAACCGGAGGGCCTTGGTCGAGCTGCATCAGCTCGTGCAGTCCCGTGGTGCTTTTCATCGCCATGAGAGTCTGCAGTTCGTTCAACCGTCGCTGGAGCTTCTCCGGCGATTCGGCCAGCATCGCAATCCCTTCGTCGGCCCACTGCGGAATCCGTCGATCCGTGAACTGATCCGCGAGGACAACATGAGTCAACTCGTGCGGCAGCGAATCGGTGAAGCATCCCTCGGCACTGCCACACAAATCAATTCGCCGCAAAAGAACTCGACCCTGCTCCAGCTGAATCGTCGAGCAGCCTGATGTCCGCTCGCTGCCCGGTCCGATTGCCCCACAATATGCCGCCATGGTCGCATGGACCACGACCTCGCATTTGACATCCCATGCCTGCGTTGCGTCGCCCAGCCAGGTCGCCTGACAATGCGACTTCAGCCGTTCGCACGAGATCGCCAACTCCTTGATTCGTTCGGCTGTCGAACAGCAATGAACTCTGAAGCTTGACGTTTCCGCGACGAAGCACCTTTGACATCGGCAGGCGGATCGCTGCAGCGTGACGTGCGACTCAGTGGTTTCGGGTGCCGTTGAGTTCTCGTTGGCACGCACGTGGCTTTCAGACAATGGCCATGTGGCAATACACACAAGTCCGAATATCAGTCTCACTAGCCATTCCAATCGCATCTGGATTCGCATCTGGATTGATGTTCATGCCACTCTCATTGGTGTAACTTCCACCGGTGCGTGGCAATGCAATCCAGATGCCACGAGCGAGCATCTCCGTAAATTCTGAGATTTCCACAGTTTTCTGGCTGTCATCAACTCGCCGATCCCTGGCCTGTGCCCGATTGAGCGACAAAACCTCCTGAATTTCGGGCAGTCCACGCGACCCCTCTCTGCCGTGTCGTGCGGTGGCATAGGCCGAATAGATGCCGGGCAATCCAGTGGAACGGTTACATCGGATACTGCCTGCGTAATCTGAGACTTTGAGTCAATCCTGTCAGGCTTGCCAATCAAACGATATCATGACTCCGTAGTGCCACGGTTTCGACTCGTTTCGTTTATGGAGGTCACTTATGCCCCGCCGCATTCTTTGGATTGTTGTGATAAGTGTCGCCTTGAATTGGAAGTGCGGTGCGCTGGCCGAGACGAAATCACTCGACGTCTTCACTCGACGCATTCTCCCAATCTTGAATTCGGCCAAGCCTTCAAGTTGTGCCGAATGCCACCTGAGCGGTGTCGATCTGAAAGACTACATCCGGCCGAATCAGGCGGAGACATTTGCAGCTTTGGTCAAAGGAGGGATGATCGACGCGGAACAGCCGCTGAAATCGAAGCTTCTCGAATTCATCAGCCGCGCTCCGGAGAAGCCGACCATTGTGTCAGCTGACGTGCGAAAGGAAGAACTGGCCGCCTTTACCGACTGGATTGAACTGGCCGTCCGCGATCCCCAGTTGCTCAAAGCGAAAGCGGGCCTGGAATCGCTTGGTCCAAAGCTGCCTGTCGATGTCCTGCGCCACGCCCGCAATGATCGAGTACTCGCGTCGTTCATCGACAATGTGTGGAGTGAGGCGACTCGTTGCGCTGCATGCCATTCTCCATTGAACAACCAGAAACAGCTTAAGGAGCATGGAGAAAAAGTCAGCTGGATTACGCCAGACGATCCAGCTGCGACACTCAAGCATCTGGTTGACGCCGGACTGATCGACACGGACGAGCCGACACACAGTATGATCCTGCAAAAACCCACGATGCAAGTGAAGCATGGTGGCGGAATCAAGATGGTTGTAGGCGACCGCTCATACAAACAATTCCGGAAGTTTATTGAAGATTACGCCGCCACTTCCGCCGGAAAGTACAAGACTGCTGATGAATTGCCCCCAATGGACGCCGAGGTCTCGCGCGTCAGCGACGTCTGGTTCAAACTGACCGATGTACCTGAGAGCTTTGACCAGCAACTGCTGCAAGTCGATCTCTATCGGCGGGACGACCAAACGAAGACCGGCTGGTCAGAAGATCGCTGGGCCACGGCGGACCGGCAAGTCTTCGGCAAAGGGAGGCTATGGCAACATTCCCTCAGCCTGATCGCGCCGCGCAATTCCGACCGAGCGCAGGGACTGCTCGCCCAACAGATACTGCCGCCTGGCAGGTATCTCGTGAGAATCTACGTTGATAAATCGGGCCGCCTGGAAAAAGACTGGCAGACTGAACTTGATGATAGGGACTTCGTCGGTCAGGTGGAGGTCGATTCGCATTGGCCTGCCGGCTATGGCAACATGACCTCGTCGATATTCCCTGCCCGTTGAAGAGTCATTGTCTCCAAGGTTGGGCGACGACGATTCGCATCGACGCGATCGATGTCTGCGATTGAGTTATGTCGGCGTCGTTTTCCAGCTTTGTTGCACCATGGCGATCGGCGTCTAAATCGCACCCACTTCCTTCGTTTGATTGCCGTTGCCACCAGCCAACGCGCGGAGGCCGACTCCACTTGCGGCCGTTTTGCAATTGCTGCCGACCCTGATCCACGCCGAAATACCCAACCGCGTAAGCCGTTCCCGCACCAAAATCTAACGCACGTGGATGAAACTGCACGGACGGAAGCGGGAAACTTGGTTTTCCTGAATGCATTGCGTAATGGTTACCGGTCGCTCGCTTCCGCCTGAGACTGCCATCATTTTCAGTTTCTGGCCGTCGCTCAGCAAGCCGTCCGTTCGCATTGTCGGGCTGAATGTTCACGAGAAGCCGATCTGGTGCGAGGACTCAACTGTTTCAGGTAGCGACATTCCTCACGTCAACAGGAAAATTCGCCAGCATATTTGCCGCACGGTACCGACAGCGATGCGGCACGCTGGACATGAACACCGGCTGCAGAGTATCACGGATACTACGCCCGGCTGGCGCGGCGCAGGAAGCCGCGTCATGCCGAGGATTTTGATCTGATTGCACGCTCACACGGCATCGTAACTCCATGGCTTCCGCAACTCACGCCGAAGCCAGTGATTGGCATCATCGTCGCCGACAAATTGCTCAGTCTCGGGATTCCATTGCAGCTTGCGACCAAGGCGGAGCGATAGAACTCCGAGATGGCAAAGGGATGCAGAACGGTGGCCGATCTCTGCTTCACAAATGGGCGCCTTGCGTGTGCGAATACAGTCGAAGAAATTCCCCATATGATCGGTGCTCTCGTAGAGTCGTATGGCATCGGACGCCAATGGCGTGGTGAGGAACTCCGGATTGCTGGCTTCAATCGAGCCGCGTGTGACCCAGATCCAGCCGTCGGCCCCTTCAAATTTCACGCCATGCTGCTGCCCTTTTGGATCTGCAACCGCGCCATTCCATTCGTTGGCCGCTGTGCTGTGGCAAGAATGCGTAACGCCGTTGGCATAAGAATAATTGACAGCGTATTCACTGAGCGCGCTGAATCCACCGGGAATCATTTCGACCAGCGGTTTGGCTTCGATTGACACTGGTCCGCTGCGTTCAAGTCCGAGACCCCACAGCGCAATATCGTTGTGGTGTGCACCCCAGTCGGTCATCGTGCCGCCAGAGTAGTCCCACCAGTACCGAAACGTGACGTGCGTTCTCTCGCGAACATAGTCCACGTCCGGGGTTGGCCCCTGCCACATATTCCAGTCGAAACCAGATGGAGGGGACGACTTCGCGAACGGGCCTTCTCGTCGTCCGCGTGGCAGCCAGACAGAAATGTGCCGCAGTTTTCCGATGCGTCCATTTCGCACAAGTTCGCAGGCCAGCCTGAAATTCTTTTCACTTCGTTGCTGACTGCCTGTTTGCAGGATGCCACCGGTGTCGCGAACGGCGGACACAAGGTGCTGCCCCTCTTCAATTGTAAGTGTCAGTGGCTTCTCGCAGTAGACGTCTTTCTTCGACCGCAACGCCGCCAGCGAGACCAGCGTGTGCCAGTGATCCACGGTGCCACAAATGACAACCTGAATGTCCTTTCGATCCATCACCTCCCGAAAATCTTTATAGGTCTCCGCGTCTGGCCAGAGCTTTTTAGCTTCAGCCAACTGGCTGTCATCAACATCACACACAGCGACAATACGGCCAAACCGTGAGGCGTTTTTCGCGTCACCCTTCCCCATGCCTCCACAACCGATGAGCGCGATCGCCGGTTGATCGTCCGCTACCGTTGCAGCAGCGGCGGATTGAGCCAACTCGTCAAGGTACCAGTTTGGCAGAGACGTTGCCGCGGCCGCCGCAGCGGCTGTCTGGAGAAAACTTCGTCGGTTGATGGTCATTAACGAATTGTCCTTTCGCTTCGGTAAAAAATTACTTCTTCAAATAGTCGTTACGAATCTTGTGCAGTTGTTTCCAGATCGCCGCATCCCGGGCCTGAGGTGAGACGCAGGCAAAGATGTAGTTTCGCTCGTTGCTGGTCCAAGTTTGAATGTCGAGGTTCAGTGTTTGTGGCTTCTTCGTGGCGAATGGTTCGACCCACTCCAGAGTGCCTGTGTAGAGCACTGGCATGTCATTCGTCTTGTCGTCGTGGACAATAGAGGCATCAGGTTTCGTTCGCTGCAGTTCAAGTGTGAACTTAGAAGGATCAACCTCCGGCAACTTTCCGTTGAGGACAGCTTTGCACAGACCACGGTAGTATTTCAGGAACTCAACTTTGACAACGGCTTCCGTCAGATCCGGCATCGGTTCAACTTCGAACGCAAAGGCATAGCTGAAGAAAGTATCCGACTCCGGATTCATCATTCCGGGTGCGAACCGAATATGTTCGAATCCCTTCAGCTTCAAGTCCGGAGCAAATCCCGGCGGAAGTGTGATGGTTTCTCCACCCCATTCTTCCGGAGCGGCAAGCTTCTGAGAGGCTGGCTCATCGGCCACAAGAATCGTCGAGGACAGCAACAGACAGAACGCAAACATGCGAAACATTGCAGACTTCCTCTAAGGATTGCATGCGCTCAGCAAAATCCTGATCGATGAAACAAAACCACAAGGTTCGATCACGTTGTACATTTTCGCAAGGTGCGGGCGACGTGCATCAAACAAGTCACATAGTTGACAACGAGCGAACCTGCAAAGAGTACGGTAATCGACAGCGACGGCTCTGTCACGTGGACGAAGTCGATCTGAGATCGCAATTGATGCCCGGAACACTACACTGACTTGCTGAGAAACTGCCCAACGAATGACTGTGTGATATCGTTAAGGATGAACCGTCCAATGAAGATTCCAACACTCGCCGCGGCTCTGCTGGTCTGCCTGATCTCAGCGACAGCGTTCAGTGACGACAACTGGCCTCAGTTTCGAGGACATGGCGGCTTGGGAATCGGCAGCGGGCATCCTCCACCCGAATGGAATATTGAGACGGAGCACAACGTCGCATGGAAGATGCCGATTCCAGGTCTGGGACATTCATCGCCGATTGTTTGGGGCGATCGCGTCTTCCTGACAACTGCAGTGAACTCTGACGCAGAGAATCCGTCAGTGGACACCGGCTGGTCCGGTTTGGAAGGCGAGTCTGCAACGGATACCGGCGAATGGACGTGGCAGGTCATGTGTCTGAAACTCGAAACAGGGACGATGCTTTGGACCAAAGACGTTCATCAAGGTACGCCGGCGATTAAGCGGCACTTAAAAGCGTCTCATGCCAACTGCACTCCGGCCACCAACGGAGAATATGTAGTAGCATTCTTTGGCTCGGAAGGCCTTTACTGTTTTGACTTCGACGGGCGGCTGATATGGAACCATGATTTCGGCAAACTGCAGTCCGGACCGTACGATGCCCGGGAACTGGAATGGGGCTTTGCCAGTTCCCCGATCATTCACAACGGTCTCGTGATCGTTCAATGTGACTGCCTGAATGCGAACTTTGTCGCCATCCTGGATCTGAAGACCGGCAAGGAAATTCGACGCATTGACCGCAACGGTGAGGTCGCCACCTGGTCAACACCGATGGTATTTACGACGGATGATCGATCGCAAATCGTCTGCAATGGTTATCGTCACATGGCTGGATACGACCTGGAAACCGGTACGCAAATCTGGCACTTAAATAATGGAGGCGACGTTCCAGTACCCACGCCACTTTTTTCTGACGGCTTGATCTATCTGACGAACGGCCACGGTCGCAGTCCGACATTTGCGATTCGCTCGACGGCGAAGGGAGACCTGACTCCTGCCGACGATCAATCCGAAAACACAGGCCTTGCGTGGTGGCAACCCAGCGATGGATCTTACATGCCGACGCCGCTGATCCGGGACGGACTGCTTTACACATGCAATGACAACGGTCGCCTGACGGTGCGGAATGCAATAAGCGGAGAACGGATCTATCGTCAACGAGTCAGCACAGGTAGCGCTACGTACTCGGCCTCCGCAGTCTCGGCGGGCGCTCACCTTTATTTTGTCAGTGAACAAGGTGAGGTCACAGTGGTTGAGGCTGGGGGCGACTTTAAAAAAATCGCAAGCAACCATATGAATGAAGTTGTCATGGCAACGCCCTCCATCTCCGGAGATCGGTTACTCATCCGCACCGTGCGGAATCTTTATTGCCTGATACCAGAGTAGCAGTTCTCATACGGCTTCAGCCTGGATTTCCGACGATTCCGTCTGGGCGAAGCATGATTCAACCATGGTCGACAACAGCGGGCCACGCAGTTTCCATCAACAAGCAGATCACTCGTCGATTTGCTCGCTTCGGTGGCGAACACGAATGGCACTTAGTTATCGCTTCGTCGCTTGAGCATTTCTCGTTTGGCTTCATGTCGTGGCTTCGTAAGCTTGTCGGCTTTTCTGGGATTTCTTTTTCTTGCACGCGGTTCGAAGCGATCCGGTCGATCGGCAACTCGATGCACCACAATGCCTTCAAGCAACTGATGATACAGCATATCCTGGTGGTCTGAGCCACGG
>JANPHT010000177.1:0-2373 GCA_031424595.1 Planctomycetota bacterium | reverse complement strand
CAGCTCCGGTGAGTATCATTGGATGGCCGGCAACTATGTGAAGTACGCGGCTGAAGAATCCGATTTTGGTCGTCGCACGGCGGATGATCTGCCCGTGGAATCGCATATGACACTTGCCCTGTGCGCACCGCGATTGACGTTTATCAGCCACGGAATTCCGGAGCGAGGTGACGCGAATTGGCTTGACCATCAGGGCAGTTTCATGGCCGCGATCGCCGCGCAGCCTGTGTTTCGATTGCTGGGGGCGAAAGATCTGGGCCGAAGCGACGATTATAAGACGGAGAAGATGCCGGCCGTTAATGTCGATCTGCTTGACGGTGAACTCGCCTGGCGTCAGCACGATGGCGGCCATACCGATGAACCGAATATCGAGCACTTTATTCATTGGGCCGACATTCGCTTCGCCTCATTGTCTCACTGAGGAAATCGGACCCCTGCTTTGGTGCGTGCTGGCCGTCAGTGCGCACACTCACGCTCGTGATTTCAAGTGAGAATCAACACAATCATGCAGTCGGTCGCAGGGGGGCTCTGTGGCTGGTAGTGGCTGGTGAATTACGCCAGGGCTGCAATCGCGGTCACGGCGGAAATCGTCTGCCGAATGTCTTCCTGACTGGTCGCGAAACCGGGGCTGAGTCGAATGGCTCCGCCTTGGTGAAATGTGCCCAATGCCTGATGAGCCAGCGGAGCACAATGCAGACCAGCGCGGCATTGAATGTCGAAGGATTGGTCGAGGATCATGGCCACTTCACGGCAGTCCTGATCATTCATCGCAAATGTGATGATGCCACAGTTGGCGGCTGCGGAAGGAGTCAAAAGGCGGATGCCGGAGATCTTACTCAGCTCGGCAAGAAGCTCCTGCGTGCAATGCGAGTGATGCGAGTGAACCTGCGCAACCGTTTGTTTCAGGATCCACGCGACGGCAGCATTCAGTCCGGCGATGCCCGGCAGATTCAGGTTGCCACTTTCAAAACGAGCGGGCATTTCTGTGGGCTGTTCGATTGATTCACTGGCTGTTCCCGTGCCTCCGAATCGCAATGGTGTCAGTTGCCCTTCAAGCCCATTTCGTATGCCAAGAATTCCCGTGCCGAGAGGTCCCAGCAGCCCTTTGTGTCCGGCGGCAGCCAGAAAATCAACGTCCAGTTCGGCCATACTGATCGGAAAATGGCCTGCTGTCTGCGCAGCATCGAGCAACACGACGGCGCCCTGGGCGTGGGCTAATCGAGTGAGTTCGGCCACTGGCTGGATAACGCCGGTCACATTGGAAGCATGCGTCAGCACCACCAGCCGAACAGGCTCCCCAGCAAGCTGAGCCGAAAACTGGTCCACATCAATGATTCCAGAGACCGGATCAAAATCGACCAGATCGAACGTGATACCTTGGCGCTCCTTCATCGCCTGAAGCGGCCTCAGCACAGAATTGTGATCCAGTCGGGACCCGAGGACTCGATCACCGGGCTTCAGAAAGCCCTGAATGACCGTATTCAGACTGTCTGTGCAATTCAGTGTGAAAACCAGTTGTGACGGCGAGTGAACACCGAGCAATCGTGTGAGCTGGCTTCGGCATCGATCAACAAGCTGAGTTGCTTCATCGGATCCTCGATGACTGCCTCGGCCCGCAGCTGCCGCTCCTCCGCGCATCCAGACATCGACGGCGTCACAGACGCAATCGGGCTTCGGGAAACTTGTGGCAGCATTATCGAGGTACATAGACAATGATCGTATGCGGGCTGATGCGTGTCGTCGAATGAATTCGATGCCATGCAGAAAGCCCGGGTCTCTTCTGAAGATCCGGGCTTCCTTCTATCCTCAGGATTGAGCGTTCATCAATCCCCCATGACAAGGGCTACTCCTGCCCGGGCAACCACAACTGGGCACCGCCACCAGCGGCACCGGGATTGGCATCAGGAGTCCAAAGACTACCCGACAAAGAAGTGACCGCCGCGAGGCCACCTTCCAGTTCGCTGGCAAGTTCAGGGCAGCCGGAGTGATCGAGTTGCTCAATGATCACCGCTTCAATTTCCGGGATCTTGTGCAAATAGCGATCTCGGAACTTGTGAAGCAGTGGTTTCAGCTGCGAATCCGCCGGGTCATCAAGTCGGTACGACAGTTCGCGAATATCCAGTTCCAGATGGACACGGAACGCTTCAGTGCCTGGTTCAATGGCCTGGCGAGCTTTCTCGAGGCATTCGAATGCAAGTTCTGCCTGCTCTTCAACTCGAGCAATCGCCGCTCGCATCAGATACGCGCGGCGAGCACCAAACTCCTTGATGGCGGACGGGCGACCGATGATTTCATCCAGTCCCTGGCGGACGAGATTTCTCAGCCCGAGCACGGAGCACCGATTCGTGTATTCCTGAAGCTGAACATCAGTCA
>JANPHT010000176.1:0-3025 GCA_031424595.1 Planctomycetota bacterium | reverse complement strand
ACCGAGATCGTGATTATTTTATCGCTAAACTCTACGCTCTCCATCTCGCTAAGTTCGAACTCATCGGATAATCCCCCGTTTCTATGCCGCGCACTTCATTTGTCGTTGAACCGGAAAAGGGTTCTTCGGCCAACCCGCATTCCAATTGAGAAATGGTGATCAGCAGGAGTCCCAGGCACATGCGGATTGTGGAATTCATGACGGTCTCGCGATTCTGTTGAGGACAGTTCAGGTCGTTGAATGTTAAACTGTTCGAGGGTTTCTGCCCACGGGGCGATTCATCAATTCCATGGGCGTGCATGCGACGAGGTGATCTCTGATGTGCGGACGATACACATTGCGAACTCCGGTCACGCGATTGATTGAAATCTTTCACGTCCCCACCCTGCCCCCACTGTCACCTCGCTACAACATCGCGCCGACTCAGCTGGTAGTTTGTATACGGACTGTCGCCGATCAGCCAAATGCTCATGAAGCCATCAACATGCGATGGGGACTGATCCCGTTTTGGGCCAAAGATATGGCGATCGGAAATCAAATGATCAATGCTCGCGCAGAAACTGTGGCGGAGAAGCCCGCGTTTCGGAACGCTTTCGCAAAACGACGATGTCTGATTCTGGCGGACGGATTCTTTGAATGGCAGAAGCTCAGCACTGGAAAAAAACAACCCTGGCTAATAGAGATGGAAGACGGGCAGCCGTTTGCGATGGCCGGACTTTGGGAATGCTGGACTCCCAGAAGTAGTTCCCAGGGATCAACGCCTGTCACATCCTGTTCGATAATTACGACCGAGGCTAATGACGACATGAAACCGCTGCATGATCGCATGCCGGTCATACTTCCAATCGAATCCTGGGCCAACTGGCTAAGCCCGCAGGCGAGCGTCGGCCAGCTTGGAGAACTGCTAAAACCTTTGCCCGATGGGTTGCTGACTCACACGAGCGTATCAACGGTCGTCAATCGTCCCTTTCCAGACAACGCAGATTGTATTGTTCCTGTAGACCCTCCGGAACCATTGAAGCGGTTGCCCTCCACGAGGGTTGATCCGGAACCACCATCGTCTGCAGCGCCAACAAAACGTACCAGAATCACCCGGTCCAAGAAGTCCGCTTCTGAGTAATGGCCGCCAGCATGCTGCATTTCCGCAGGGCGGGGCAGCCATAGCGTGATTCTGGCAGCGAGTGCACTTCATCGGCTAGCGTGTCGCTTGTTCAGTTCCGTGCTGGCAAGGGTCTTCGGACTTGCAGGAATTACAGCGTCTGTCGCGACGGCGATTGCAGTTTTGTCACAACGGCATAGGTCGATTGACCTCTTTACGACATCACTTGTCGTCAGGCTGATGTCAGAATCATGCGACCTTTATGTGGTCTGAGCACTTTGTTGCGAAGAATACGGATTTATGGCGTTGCGGCGTCTCTGGCACGCAGTTCGCATTTCTTTTGATTCATGAACCGGACGTCTTTGGTGTGGACTCAAGACGCGTCCGGTCGCAGTCAACTTCTGACGATCGCGGAAACAGACTGCCCCAAAACGTGATTTCGAAATGAACAAAGGAATGAGGCTATTATGAAACCTTCAACGCTGATGATCGCTGGACTCTATCTGCTTCTGGCCACACAATCGCTTACGGCTGAGGCTGCTGATCCGCGATACTCGAACACCTACAATGCAGCTCCGGCACGTGGGCTGTTCGGAATTCCCATGCCTCAGCAATGGTCCGGTACTCGCCCGATGCGAAATGGCTACTCAAACGGTTACGGGCAATACAATCCAACTGGTTACAACTCAAACTGTCCGAACGGAAACTGCCAGACAGGCTCTCGCGGACAGTCGGTGTCTGGGACTCAGGCGGCGAACTGTGCCAACGGCCAATGTGCAACTGGCAATTGTGCCGATGGAACCTGCCCAACGGGGGCTTGTGCCAGCGGCCAGTGTGCGACAGGGAATTGTCCAAATGGAAACTGCGGACCGGGGACTTATTCGAACAACGGCTTTCCACTTGGGGCTCAGTCAGACTGGTCACCACGCGGTTCACGAAACGGACTCGCAAACCCCTACCGTCAATCCGGAGATTCTCTGAATCGTGATAGCTGGACTCAGCGGACACAACGTCCTGTGCTTGACCCCCTGGACGATGTTTTAAACTCGCGCTATCGCCGAGACAATCTGAACCTTCGTGACGAGTACTTCGGAAATGATGATCCTCGCCAGTATGACTCACGATCACAGCCACAGTCTCGCACACGACTAAACTCGAACGAGTGGAACCGTCCCACACGCCGATCACTGGAGATTCCTGCCGATTCGAGCAGTGGAATTGCTCGATTCTAAGTGGCTGACTGCTGATCTGCTGTTCCGAATGACGTTTTGAGCCTTGCGGCAGAGAATGGTAGTAGGATATTAGCGTAAGTGGAGAGCGCATTTTCTGCCTAGGGGACTCGCTCCTGCAACACCACGATGGTGCAGCAGGGTGAGTTTTTTTCGTTTGACAGTCAGCGGAGTGTTGCCGAGGTCAGAATCATGGCCCACGTAGTTTTTTTTGGCTCCGGTTTGGGACGCACCCTGTGCCACTAAGCAATGAAGTTCGGACAACGTCTTATTCGACTTCGGTTCTTATTCACCATTGCTCACTTCATCGTCAATCTCTTTCGACACGACTGGTTTTGCAGGCGTCTCCGCAGCCAGCTTCGCTAATGCCGCAGCCGCTCGTGCGGCTTCTTCATCAATCACATCTCCCGGAATCACCGCACAGGACACCAGCGTGTCGCCGTCGTCGAGGCGGATGATACGAACGCCTTGAGTGTTGCGGCCGATGGTGTTGATGTCTGAGGCTCGAATACGCTGGATCTTGCCACGGGAGGTGACCATGAGGACTTCGTCGGAGTCGATGACCGACAAGACATCCACCACCTTGCCGTTTCGGGCGGTCGTTTTGATGTCGCGGAGACCTTTGCCGCCTCGACGCTGGCGACGGTATTGGGCGCTGCTGCCGGGGGATGAAGAGGACTCTTCATCCCCCGCATCA
>JANPHT010000175.1:0-9399 GCA_031424595.1 Planctomycetota bacterium | reverse complement strand
GCAGCTTCGGCAGAGATACTCCAAGATCAGCATTTCCTTCATTCGTACAAATCACGATACCGCCGGTTTCTGCAATGGCAAAATTGACACCCGTTAATCCCGCATCGGCTTTGCAGAAGCGTTCGCGGAGGTGCTGCCGAGCCGCCTCAGTCAGGTAGGCCGGATCGGAGGCACCTTTTTCTGTACCCAGATGTTCATGGAAACATTCGCCGACTTCTTCCTTTCTGATATGGATGGCTGGCAGCACAATATGGCTGGGTCGTTCTTCACGAAGCTGCACAATGCGTTCGCCGAGATCCGTATCGACAACTTCAATGCCGTGCTTTTCAAGGAACGGATTGAGATGGCATTCTTCGGTCAGCATCGACTTACTCTTCACCAGCCGCTTTGCCTTGTGCTTCTGAAGAATACCGAGCACGATCTCATTGTGCTCATGCGCATCAGTTGCCCAATGCACAATGATTCCGTTCTTCCTGGCGTTCGCTTCGAATTGTTCAAGGTACTCCGCCATGCGTGATTGCGTGTGCCGTTTAATCGCTGACGCCGTTTCGCGCAGCAGTTCCCATTCGGGAACGCTGGAGGCCATGCGGTCCCGCTTCTCACGAACGAACCACAATGCCTTGTCGTGCCACTGAGCACGCTCGCGGTTGTCAACAAAGGCCTGAGCTAATGCGGGATGAGACATGGGGAGGATTGTGTCGCCAAAATGAAGGTATTCTGAATTTGCAACGGTTCTTAAATCATCGCCTGAATCTTCATCCTGCTGCGATTCACACTCGATTTGTTACCGGCGATTCCGCATCACTGATCCCCGCCGACAAAGGCATCATGACTGCGTTCCAATGGCCTCCGCCATAATCTCGGCGAAATGCAGCACTCTCATGGGTACTTTGCGGCGGCGAATAATTCCCTGCAGATGCATAAGGCAGGACATATCGCCTGCTGTCAGCACTTCAGTCCCTGCGTTAATGTGGTCGTTGATTCGATCATCACCCATCATGCAGGACACGGCTTCTTCCGCAACAGCAAAGGTACCGCCGAAGCCGCAACATTCGTCATTGCGAGACAGTTTTGAAAACCTGATGCCTTCCAGAGGGGAAATAAGTGATTCCATCATTCCCTCTCGCGGCTTCATCACCTCGGACGATGGGCCAAGCCGCAACTCACGCAGACCGTGACAACTTTGATGCAAGCCTACCTGGTGAGGAAAGCGGCCCTTGATCGTATCGACTTTAAGAACCTGCGTCAGGAATTCGCTGAGTTCCATAGTCCGCTTGCGAACAGCGGCCGATTTCTGGTCATCAGGATCGCAAAGATGATCATAATGGTTACGCACCATCGACACGCAACTGCCAGACGGAGCGACCACGTAATCGTAACCATCAAACGTGTCGACAAATTTTTTCGCCAACGGTCGAGCTTCATCCATGCAACCACTGTTGGCCATTGGCTGACCACAGCAGGTTTGAGCTGGTGGAAACTCCGCCCGGATTCCAAAGTGCTCAAGAACCGTGATCGTTGCCATCCCCACGTGCGGATAGAATTGGTCAACGTAACAGGGAATGAAAAGAGCAACTCTCATGCGATTGTTTCAGAGGAAGACATTGAGTAGGGGTTCCCAATTTATTGAGGAAATAGACCGTACTTATTCTGTGCCATTCATTATGGAATAAAATTTTACCCACACCAGCCATTGGATTGACAAAGTGTCGGCTGGAATTCGCCTTCTCTCAGAACATGAGAATTCGAACGCTATTGGATTCGGTCAACTCAGGTAAACCGCATTGGCGGCAGCGACGCCGGCCCCGGGGGAGGGACGCACTCCCTGTTTATTCAGACACTGCTCCAGAGCCGCCAGAAACAACAGCACATTTGACTTCTTTGCGGCCTCCCCCATCAGACCGATTCGCCAGGTCTTGCCCTTCATCGGACCAAGTCCGCCGCCAATCTCTATGCCGAATTCGTTCAACAACTGACCACGAACGGCCACATCGTCTACGCCCTCAGGGATTAGTACAGAGTTCAGCATCGGCAAAGATGTCTCTGGCGCCACTGAGTACTGAATCCCCATGGCGTTGACGCCGGCCTTCAGAGCCGAGTGATGGAGCTGATGTCGCGTGAATCTGGCTTCCAGGCCTTCCTGCAGAACAAGTCGCAACGCCTGATGCAAAGCGTAGTTCATATTAATCGGAGCGGTGTGGTGGTAGGCTCGATTGCTCCCCCAGTAATTCCGCAGCAATCCAATATCCAAATACCAGCTTGAAACCTTTTTCTTCCGGTTGTCCATCGCCTCGAGGGCTTTCGGACCAAATGTCACGGGAGACAAACCCGGAGGACAGCCGAGACACTTTTGTGATCCACTGTACGCTGCGTCGATCTGAAGACGATCAATTTCGACCGGGATCCCTGCGAGGGACGTGACACAGTCGACGACCAGCAATGCCCCAGCATCGTGAACAATCCTCGCAATTTCTTCCAGCGGTTGTTTCGCTCCAGTGCTTGTTTCGGCATGCACAATGCCAACGACTTTCGGTCGCACTTTCTGAACTGCGGCAGCGACTTCTTCGGGCGTAAAGACTTCCCCAAACGGCCGCTCAAGCTTAGTCACTTCTGCGCCCACGCGTTCAGCGACATCGGCCATTCGACCGCCGAAAACACCGTTGACCCCCACAATCATGCGGTCGCCTGGTTCGATCAGGTTGACCACACACGTTTCCATGCCGGCACTGCCAGTGCCGCTGATGGCCATGGTCATGGGATTTGTCGTCTGAAAAACCTGCCGAAGCATCCCCTGCAATTCGTCCATGACTTTCAGAAAATACGGATCCAGATGCCCGACCGTCGGAGCGGCCATCGCGGCCAGAACGCTGGGATGTATCTCGCTGGGGCCTGGCCCCATGAGTGTACGCTGGGGAGGTGAAATCTGTGGAAAAAGCATCGATTGGGACTCTGTTGAAGTTCGTAGGAATTCACTGCCTGTCGTCATCAGGTCTGAAGAGTGCTGAGGATACACGGCAATGGTGTTGTTAGGAAAGTCAGCGATCAATGCAAACAGCAAGCATCAAATGCCACGGTCGCCAGCCAAACTCGATTCTGACGCTGCAACAATATCGATATGCGATGTTTTGACATCAGGTCACAAAGTACAACGCCTTCGTCAGACCGGCGTCGGAAATGCTTCAGGCCGCGTTTTTTACACTGGGCCGGGATACCATCGCTGCCGACAGGAAAGTAAGACAAAATGTCGTGACCAAAGTAACACTCAGGCAAGTCACCATTGACGGCAGTTCAGGAGTCACCGGCAGTGCTTGTTCGTAGAGTAACCTTCTCAGTCCAGCGACGCCGTACGTCAAAGGGTTGATTCGGATCAGCAGGAACAACCACCCGGAATCTCCACCCGGAAAAAATGCCCCGGAAACCAGCC
The DNA here is from genome assembly GCA_031424595.1 of Planctomycetota bacterium. Taxonomy (GTDB): domain Bacteria; phylum Planctomycetota; class Planctomycetia; order Planctomycetales; family Planctomycetaceae; genus SXXK01. The sequence continues at coordinate 5,975 of JANPHT010000175.1, read as the reverse complement.
ACATGGGCATCAGAAAGATACTCATGATCGCATGAAACCCCTGTGTTGAGCTCATTGGCCAGGCAATGATGAATCCCAGTGCAGTCAGCTCAGCAGCGATCAGCATAAGGTAGGCGGTTGCCATCAACATTCGAGTCAACGACCACGACACATCAATTTCTGATCCAATCCCGACCAGTGACAACAACGGGCCAATCAGAAGAAACAATCCTGCCTGCAGAATTGCCAGAATGGTACCTGCTAAAAGCTTACTCAGCACAATGGACAGTCTTGCGACAGGCGCGACCAGGACTCCCTGCAGAAATCCTTCTCGTCGATCTTCGATAATAGAAATTGTTGAGAAGATTGCAGTGAAAAGAACAATTAATGTCGCGACTCCGGGAAGGAAATATTCCTGATAAGACACCGCATGGGACAAACTGTCTGCCCACGATGGAGCTCTGAATGACGTCCGAAGCCCGGCGCCGAATAGTAGCCAGAAGATAACCGGCTGGCCCACGGCACCGATAATTCGCGTTCTCTGTCGAAGAAAACGAATCAGTTCTCGCTTTGTTAAGGCAACGATCGCTGCACTATTCATGACCAGCTCCTGGTGCGATCAATGAACGCCCGGTCAGTTCAAGAAATACGTCTTCCAATGACGGGCGGGTCAGCTCGAGTCCCAGAATCTCTTCCCGGAAGCCGGCCAACAGCAGGGAAATCTGTTCTGCTGAGTTTTGGACACGCAACGACATTTGATTTCCGGAAATTTTCACCGAGGTGTGTAGAACATCTTCAATCGACTTCTGAACCGCCGCGGCATTTCGCAACTTCAGCGTCAATCTTTCTCCCGATAGCCGCCCCTGCAATTCGTGAGGGCTTCCACACGCCACAATTTTACCCTCATCCAGGAGGAGCAACTGATCACACAACTCCGCCTCTGTCATGAGATGCGTAGCTGCAACGACCGTTGTCCCCTGCGATTTTATCTGTGTCACCAGCAGTTCCCAGAACTCCTGCCGAGCACGCGGATCAAGCCCGGTTGTCGGCTCATCCAGAAGCAGTACGCGGGGACTGTGCATCAAGCCCTTCGCCAATTCCACTCTGCGTTTCAGGCCGCCTGACAGTTGACCTACAAGTGTGGCAGCTCGATCCTCCAACTGAAAACGATTCAGCATTTCGACGACTCGCGATTTCAAGCCGCTGCCGGAAAGCCCATAAAGACTCCCATGGCACTTCAAGTTTTCAGCGACCGTAAGGCGAACATCAACGGCGGGAGATTGAAAAGTCACTCCCAAACTCCGACGCACTGCTGCCTGACATCGAGCCACATTGAGCCCACACACCTCAAGCACGCCTTCCTGAACAGGAAGGAGTGTGCAAAGCAAGCGGAATAACGTCGTCTTGCCCGATCCATTCGGCCCCAGAAGTCCAAACAAGCTGCCCGCAGGAACCTGAAAGTCGAGGCCTTTTAATGCCTGTCTTGTGCCGTACGAATAGCTGAGACGTTCTGCAAGAATTGCGATCTCAGTCATGCCGGGAAAATCTCCAGATGCTGCTCAGCCGGATGGGCACCAAACGCCTGTTCAACCATCGTCGCACAGACTATCAAACCGATCCTCCAAACAAGAAAGCCCGGTCCTCAGGGCAACCGGGCTTCAGAGGTCAAGGCGTTCGGCCTTTAAGAATCTTTATTCCGCAGGAGTTGCTTCCGCATCTGCTGCGTGAGCCGCGTGGTGAGCCTGGTGCTCACTGATCTCACCTGCCCAAACTCCGGTCTGAGGAGCCACGTTTGTATAATACGAAGCTCCAATATCGGGGAAAAGTGCCAGAGGCAGACCAATAGCCAGAATCGTGGTCGGAGCCAACAGCACGTACTTCCAGTTTCCTTCGAACTTCAAATGCATAAAGAACATCATCACGCACATTGCTTTGGCACAGGCAACGGCCAGAACAAGCACAATCGTGATTCCCTTTGGCATGTGAAGCACGTCGAAGATAACCGAAAGAGCGGTGCAGCCGCAAAGCACAAAGAAGATCGCAAGATAGTTGACATGATGAGTATCATGGTTGTCGTGAGACATTGTCAGAACCAATCAAAAAAAACAATTCGATACGACCACGAGCAATTTCAGCGTTGCCTCAGATGATATACAGCATCGGGAACAGGAAGATCCAGACGAGATCCACAAAGTGCCAATACAGCCCGCTATTCTCAACAAAGTCAGTCCACTTCTCGTTCAACCCACTGCCCTGCTTCAACACAACGGCAAAGAGAATCATGCCGACAACCACGTGAACCGCATGGAAACCCGTCATCAGAAAATAGCATGACGCAAAGATATTTCCGTACACGATTGGGTGAGGATCAAAAACGCCGGCGGAAACATAGGCACCGTAGTCCTTATTCTCCTTCAGTGTTTTCAGTTTTTGTTCCACTTCTTCGTACTTCAACTCTGGCGGCTTTTGCCCTTCGGCCAAAGACTCGCGGGCCTCTAGATACTTAGCCGGCAGAGCTGCCACATCCAACGACACATTCGCCACGATGTGCTGATGTAAATTCATCCATTCCTGGAACAACGCAATGTCTGCTAAGGCAGTAGCCTGATACTCTTTGAACACGTAATCAGGCATGCCTTCCGGCGACTTACCTTCAGGAATTGCAGCAATCAAGTTCACAACACTTACGATATCGTCCGGGCGATCAGTAGCGACCGCACCGCCGCTCGTGTACTCTCTAAATCGATTGCGAACTACCACTTCCAGCTCTCGGCTTACCTTTCGAATAGACTGGCTCGGCGTTTCGGCGATATGACCGGGCAAAATATCGTGATTGATCTTTCCAAGATACTCGACCGACTTAATACCCAAAAACACAAAAGCCAGCAGCATTGTTCCCATCAGATAGGTGCGTGCTTTGCCGAACGCCTTTTTAGCCATCGCCTCGTGGGCAACCACAACCAGATAGCTGGAAACAATCAGCACGAATGTGTTCACGCCACCCAGCAACACGTTAATGTGAGTGTCTTCAGGGTCAGTAGGCCAACCGCGTGAACCAAGTCGCAGCACTATGTACGACCCGATAAAGGCCGTGAAGAACATGATTTCCGTACCGAGAAACAGCCACAATCCGAGTTTGGAGTTCGGAATGGGGATCCCCATCTTCAATGCCGCAGGTTTTGCAGTGTGTAACATGGCGTTCAAAGCAATTCAAAAGGTCAGCCTCACATGCGTGAAGCGAGTCCAGGACTAAGAAACAAGACGAAGGTAATCCGCCACCAGGCAAATCAGCATCGCCGGAAGACAAATCAGCGAGCCCAGCATTAACTGTCGAGCCCTAAGATTAGTTCGCGACCAAAAAAAACGACTCGTCAACCATAAATAACCGAGCGATAACACAAGAGCGGCCGACATATAACCCGTTCCCGCCAACCCAACATACCGCGGTAGGCAACTGACGGGTACGAACGCCATTGCATAGACGAGTGCAATCCAACCGGCACGCCGACCATTGTCATGGAACGATGGCAACATCCGAAGACCGGCAGCTTCATAGTCGTCGCGATAAATCCAGCCGATGGCCAGAAAGTGCGGAAACTGCCAAACAAAAAACACAGCAAACAGAGCGAGTGCCTCAAGGCCAATATTACCTCCGGCAGCAAACCAACCCAGCACAGGAGGCATAGCTCCTGGTACCGCTCCCACCGTCGTACACAATGAGCTGATCCGCTTCAGCGGTGTATAAAGCAACACATAGGTCAACATCGTCAGAAATGAAGCGATACTGGTCAGACCATTGACATAAACAGCAAGCGTTAGCGAACCACTGACCGAAAGCGTCAGCCCAAGCATGGTTGCTTCCCACCGAGACAGCCTGCCACTGGCCACCGGGCGATTTTCTGTCCGATGCATGATGGAGTCAGTTCTGGACTCCCAAACCTGATTGAGAACACTCGACGCTGCCACCAGGCAACAAATGCCAAACGCCGCGACAATCATTTGAGGCCATGCAATCACGATCGGCGACGCGAGCACAAAACCAGCCATCACGGCCGCTGCTGACATGACAATAATTCTCGGACGGACCATCTGACGATAGTCGCTCATTCTCGTAGCGAACGATCCGTAAGTCGGCTTTTGGACACAGCCTGCCGTCGCGCTCGCGTCTACGATCATGGGGGTCACCGAACTCATATCGCCGACTCCCTTCTGCTCAGCAGGGAAACATCGACCCGTAAACCACCCAGACAGCCCGCACGATGCAACTGAACGACAGACAACGCGCCGATAGCCGTGGAAGCCAACAGAAACATGCCACAAACCGTATGCAACGAGCAAACCACTGCCTGCGATACGGAACCGCTTGTCGCCACATAACCCAGCATTGGGAAGCCAAATCGCGTCAAATACGAACCCGCTCCCAGTAAGAGTTGCGAAAAGAGCGTTGCCGCAACAGCAATGCCGCCGCTCTTCAACAGGGTGTGATTTGCCCTGAGCAGGAAAACCGAGGCAGCGAGGCTCACGACCCCAGCCACGACAGCTCCCATGAGGTGTTCATTCAGCATCACATGCAGGTGTCGCAAGAGGCCACCCAGAAAATACTGTCCAAGTACAATCACCGGAGCAATTACAATGGTCGCAGCGCTGAGCGCACCGATTCGGTTTTCTCGCACTGCCAACCACTGAGACCATCGCGGGGAGCAAAGTACTCTGAACAGCACACAGAGGCTAAAAAAACTTGCCCCGGTAATACTGTGAACCAAGGCGAGGTGCTGCCGGTCAAAAAGCACGCGTGCACCACCCAACAGACCCTGCAGAATAACTGAAACAAGGATGGCAGACACAAAAGCACGAACCCAACCCTGACCGTATTTCCAACCGGCAATCGCCAAACCGATGCTGACCATGCCGATCAGCATTCCGCCGAGCCGGTGTCCATGCTCAGTAAACTTATCAGTGTTCGACGCGAAGTCGCGGAACCACGGATAGAGCAACATGTTATGGCCATCGGAAGATGGCCAATCCGCAAATGCCATCCCGGACTTTAATGTCGTTACCAGCGCGCCCATACCGATCGGCAGAAGCGCAACAGCACAGGTCGCTGATGCAAGCTTTCGCACAATCGGATGAACATTCGCATGCTGAACTGACACGGGATTCTTTCTGACCGCCAAACACTTCTAGTGACTGTGACCGGACGACTTCTTTACGCCGGCAGGAGGCGGCGAAGTCTGCAGGATAAAGTCTTGCCCCATAGCCTCGGCTTCCGGGCTGGAATACTCATACGGACCTCGGTAACAAACTGGCGGAACATCGAAATTGCCGTGCCCTGGAGGAGAAGGAGCCGACCATTCAAGACCATTCGCGCCCCACGGATTTCGGCCAACCTTCTTACCAAAGAAAAAGCTGTACGCAAAATTCCCCAGCAGCAGGAACTGACCGAATCCCATAATGATCGCAGAGATGGTCATGAACTGATTCATTGGCAGCAGATGCTCAAGGTAGCCGTGCAGATAAGGATCCGCATACCTTCGAGGCATCCCGGCAATTCCAAGGAGGTGCATCGGAAAGAAGGTCCCATTCATGCCAATGAAGGTGAAAAAGAAATGCCACTTCTGCACAGTGTCATTCATTTCGCGGCCGAACATCTTCGGATACCAGAACTGAATGGCGGCGAATACCCCGAATAACGTGGCCCCAAATAAGATATAATGGAAGTGGGCAACAATAAAGTACGTGTCGTGGAAATAGATATCCACAGGCACAGCCGCCATGAAGATGCCGCTCAAACCGCCCACAACAAACAGCGCCACGAATGCAGCACAGTTCAGAAACACACCGTTGAAGCGAATATTGCCTTCCCAAATCGTCCCGATCCAGTTAAACACTTTGATCGCCGAAGGCAAAGCGATCATCATCGTCGATGTCATGAACGTCATGCCCAGAGCGGGATTCATCCCGCTCGTAAACATATGATGTCCCCAAACGATAAATCC
>JANPHT010000174.1:0-5186 GCA_031424595.1 Planctomycetota bacterium | reverse complement strand
CTTAACTTATGCAAAGCTCGCCAGCGACAAGGGCGACTTCGATCTTGGGTTGCAGGTTGCTTCACAGGAGACCGACACAGAATTCACGACTCTGGCGAACAAGCTGCGATCAGCAAAACGGATCCGTTCGAGTATCAAATGGACCGCCCTGGCAGCCATGCTCTGCGTCGTCGCATTGGGTGCGAAGTCGATTTACGACAATGGGATCATCACGAATCTGAATTCAGAAGTCGCTGACAGGAAGCAGGAAGCGGATGAAGCAATCAGACAGGCCGACACCGCGAAGGATTCGGCACTTGTTGCCAAGCGTGAGGCGGATGAGTCCAAAGAGTCGGCCGAGAAAGCAAAACAAGAAGCCACAACGGCCATCGCTTCAGCCGACGCAGCAAAAAAAGAAGCAACTCTCGCGCAAACGGAAGCGGTGGCTGCCCGCATGGAAGCCACCGAGTCCAGCAAAGAAGCGATGATTGCGAAGTCTGAAGCCGCGACCGCATTAGCCGCCGCAGAAACATCAAAGAAGGAAGCGGAAGCGGCTGTCGCCACGGCCGAAGAAGCAACCGTGAAAGTTCAGAAAGCAAACGAACAACTGGTCATCGCAGAGCAGAGTGCCGCAGCAGCCGTTGTTCAGCAGGAAAAGGCGGAGACCGCAGCCAGAGTTGCACAGGTGGAGATTCAGAGTCAATCGATCCGCGGCCTCACTCTGAACGAGAATTACGCCGACGCACTGCGTGAGATCAATCGCCTTCTTGATGGTGAACTGCTGCCACAACTTCCTCCGCTTGTTCGCGACCAAAGAACGGCCGAACTACAGGCTCAGCGTGAGCAGTTGCTGAAGCGAGCACGCCGCTCGGAGGAGCCTATTCAGACACAGAGCGTCAGCCCTGATGGAAAACGCCTCGTGATGGCAGACGCGGTTGGTCACATTGTCGTCATGGATAATCCTGCCGACTTGATGACATGGCCAACGACTCTGACCAACGAACTTCAACTGGGCCAGCAAGTTTCGGCGATTGCGTTCTCCGACTCCACCACAGTGCTGCTGGCAAGTGGATCCGATCTGTTAATATGGAAGACGTCGGATCCCGCTCCCCAAAAACTGGCCGGGCATCAGGCGGCCGTTCGAGCCGTCGATGTGCAGGGGAATCTGGCCGTCAGCGGCGACGCATCGGGGCACCTGATTGCCTGGGATCTGACAACCGGTACAAGAATTTGTGACCTGCGGGCGAAGACCAGCATTCGCGACGTGGCCATCATTCCTGGTACTCGCGACTTTGTCTATGCGGGGGCTCGAGGTGAACAATCGGCCGACATTCTGGCCTATCGCATTCCCGAGACTGCTGATGCCGACAGGCCCGTGCGCTTAGGTCAGTTGCGAATGAGTCGGCAGCACAATCATCCCCCGGTTCAGTTGTCGATTTCACCAGACGGTCGTCTGCTTGTCATCAGCAACAGCAATAACGGACAGTTGTTCGTTCTGCCAGCTTCCCGAAAGACCGCTGATTCCCCGGCGGCCGGGTTTCCATTTCTGCAACCTGCAGACCTTGAGGCTTCCGGCGACATGTCGTGGCTGGTCAGTCAACACTCACGGCCCGTCAATGATGTGCAATGGTCTTCCGATGGACTCCGCGTACTTACTGCGTCTGATGATCGCCGAATCGGTGTTTGGTCGCTGACTTCCGAAGCCGGATCAAACGCTTCGTTGACGTTCCAGAGATTTCTTCGTGGCCACGGAGCGAGGGTTATGCAGGCCCGATTTCTTGATGCCGCGGCAACTCGCATCTCATCCTGCAGCGCGGATGGCTTCAGTCGACTCTGGGATCTTAAGACGCTTGAGAATGACAGTCGGGAAATTCGCGAGGCTTTTGACCTTTCAAGGACCAGTCTCCAGAATTCTCATCGTCAAACATACGCATCCGTTTCGTCAGGTCATCGGCTTCATGATGGGCAACGACTTGCGAAAGGCCACTCATCAGGAAAGTACATTGTCACCGCGTTGCCTGTGTCGGAAGAATCGTTTGCGAAACGGATTGAAGTGGAGGACAGTCAGTCGGCAACGGAATCCGTCGTTCTGAATGCAGAAAGTACACAGCATCGCGGTTCATTACGATCTGTGCAGTTTAACTCAGACGGCAGCCGACTGGTTTCCGGTGCTGCCGATGGGTCGATCGTGGTCTGGGATGCAAACAGTCACTTGCCGATCACCGGCCCAGATGCGACGTCGCACATAATGACCATGGAACAATTTCAGGAAGGGCATGAGTTCAATATTTCCCGCATGAAAATCGTGGGACCGGAAAGGAACATTCTTGCCACAGCCGGCTTCGATGGCAGCCTTCGACTCTGGAACCTCAATCCCGCAACAGGGCGAGAAGGAGTTCAGCAGCAGGTGATTGCCGGCCTTGGTCTGGTCAATACGTTTGCGGCTTCACCAGACGGCCAGTTTCTTGTCACATCGTCAGTCGAAGAGCAAGCCTCACACGAACCCGGTCGCTGCAGTATCTGGAGGCTCACGGATTTGCTCAGTGCCGCGATTCCTCTTCCTGTCGCACACCTCTCCGGAGCTCATCGCGCCGAGGTCACAGCGATCTCAATCTCGAAAGACAATCGACGAATCGCCACAGGCGGTCGCGACGGCATGATTGCTGTCTGGGATGCCAGAACATTTCAACGCCTGGCCGCGTACCGGGCCCACACAAAAAACACGATTGTCACGGCTTTGGAATGGCTGCCGGATGATACGTTTTTATCATCGGGTCTGGATGGAAAGTTGGCCTTGTGGTCATTGACCGCCGCCTCGGCGGATGATTCGCCTGACAAAGCGACAACGCCCGAATTGCCATTGAGGATCATTCAGAAAACAAAGTTTGTGAGAGACCGAACGCCCATCGAACAGATTTCCGTTTCTCCCGATCAGTCCCGCATTCTGGCCATTTCTGTGCAGACGGATCGCGTCACGAAAACCACGACGTATCATCTTGTCAGCCACCTTCTGGCATCGCCCTCAGAATCGACACCGATTCGAATCGCCGCCGTAGCCGGAAAGGCACCTCAGACAATTGCTTCCACGCAGTGGTCTGCGGATGGTCTCCGAGTGCTCGTCTGCGCTGACAACTCGGTGCAGGTTTTTGACGCCACGACCTGGAAGGTCACGCGAGTCTTTGCGGCAGGTTACTCGGGTGTCAGCGACGCGCAGTTCCTTGAAGCGTGGAATGGGCAGAATGACCAGCAACAGATCCTGACTTTTGATGGCTCCGTGGCTTCGAAGTGGGACTTGAACAGCGGCGCACACCTTGTCGGTTTTCGAGGTCCTTATCCGATCAACGCAGTGACATTTGCAGACACGCCGGCACATCCACTCGTCATTGCCGCCGGGGAGTCACTTCGAGTTTTTGATGGGGGCTCCTCCAGCTCTTCATTTGGACGTCCACTGTTTCACCTTCAGAAACAACACACGGGTCAGATCACAGCAGTGGCTGTTTGCCCCACAGATCCTTTGCAATGGGTCACGTCCGGAATGGATGGCAATGTTATTCTCTGGCAATGGCAGCCCGCTGATCAGCGTGCGGTAAAGATTGCCACTTTAGCGTCGCTCAAAAGCCCCGTGTCAACGACTCAGTGGTCTTTCGATGGCCGCCAGATTCTGTGCGTGACTCTGGACGGGGCAGTCGCTTTCATTGGTCGCAAAGAAAATCAAATCGCCACGCTCCAGCTGAGTTCGGATCGTCCTGTGAATTTGTCAACGGCCGCATTCTCCTCGGACGGCCGGCATGCCGTGGTTGCCGGCCAGATCGCAAGAACTTTCGAAAGCGTCGGCTGGGTGCTAAGGTCTCCGCTGGAAGAGGTTTTACCAGAGACCGATCAGATCCACGGACGACTGCCCGCTGAAAGGTTCATAGAATGCACGTTTTCGGGCCACGAAGCCGGAGGGATTTCTTCTGCCTGTTTTGTGAAGGAATCACCTTATCTTGTTTCCGGGGGCAGAGACGGTGCGCTGATTCTGTGGAATTGGAAAAACTCGCTTCCCGCAGCAATTCCTGCGGCCTATGAAGCCTACCGCTTTCTGGCTGAGAACCAGTCCACCGCTCATCAGGGTCCCATCACGGCGGTGGCTGTCGCTTCGAGCGGAACGATCGCAACAACAAGTGAGGACGGCCGACTCATTCTTTGGAGCCTGTCACTTTTAGTTCGATGACAAATGGCGACTCCCTCAATAGTAAAGTTCAGGACCTGCTTTTCTGAGGCACCTGACAGACGGACTAATACCAGCCTTTGAGGGTCACTTCAACATCCCGCATTATGGGCTCACCCGCTATACGACCACTCAACACCTGCAGAACAATCTTGTCGCCGACATCAAAGGTCCGAAGCTGAGTCACCAGTTGCTCGAAGTCGCTCAACTTTTTCCCATTCAATCCTGTGATAACTTCATCCTGACGCAATCCCGCATCTTCGGCGCACGAGCCAGGCTGGACACTTCTTATGTAGATGCCACCCTCTCCGCCAAACTGAGGTTCATTCAGGACTCCAAGACACACCCGACCACGCTCGGCAATCCCCGTGTCGCCAAAAACACCCTTGAGTACTGCGACTTGCTCAATCGCCAGCGGATGGCCGTCAATCAGATAAATTGATACCAAAGGCTGCTGCCGCAGAAAGATGTCGCTCTTCAAAGAATCGAGACGTTTGAGCAACTCAAACGCTTGTGGATTTTGCGGCCAGGATTTGTCGATGTAAATTTTGAGATGCTGTTTGCTCGTCGGTTCCAGACGTCGAAAAACAAGAGGATCGGTGTCTGTCTCTGTCTTCCACAGGTCGCCTGGATCTTTGGGGGAAAGTGCAACGTTCATCCGGGACAATTCGACAATCGCAAGTTCTGTTCGGCGCTGCCAATGACGATGCAAAACGTCTCTCGCGACTTCCGCAACCGACCAGCGATCCGAAATTGCTGCGTTTTCCAGAGCTTCCGAAGCAATTCTCGCTTCGTCAGACATCAATTCAGACTCGTCGAAGCGGCGTTCCAGAATTTCCAGTAGTCGACGAACCGCTTCAATGTTCGAATCTGACTTTACAGCATCGCTGATGACCTGCAGCTGATTCCCTGAGACATCTCGCAAAGCTGAAATTGCATGCTGTCGCTTCGAGAACTCGATCGCACTCAGGTCAGCGATCCACTGATTCAACTCGAC
>JANPHT010000173.1:0-3082 GCA_031424595.1 Planctomycetota bacterium | reverse complement strand
CAGAAAACGGGTGATCCGCCGCTCAGCTTGACCGACTTGTTGGGCGATTGCTCGGTTGCGGTTCATTGACCTTTCGGACGCCAGACGACATTCATTTCGCCGACTGACAATCAGACGGCAGTTGTTTGTTTTCCCTTTGCTTCGATTTGCTGAGGAACAGTCGGGCATGGCTGACGCTCAGGCTATTTTTGCGGCGCGTTGTCAACCGAGTCCCAACGCCCGGCCATTGCACTGAACGCGTACAACTTGTTGCCGACCTGGACGATGGCATAACCTGAGCCGACAATAGCTTCGACCTTTGCCCCGGCCTGAATATCAACAGAGTGCCAAGAGCCTTTGGGAGCGCTAAACGCAAACAGCGCGTCTCCCGCCTGAAAATAGGCGATTTGGCTGCCGACAACTGGGGTGATTTTCTCTCCGTCGGCGAGCTTTACAGTCGTCTTGCGCCAAACTCCAGTGTGCGTGCTGAAGGCGGCCACCGATTGGTCATCGGGTGCGATGACGATGATTAGTCCCTCAGCTACGAGGTACGGCGGACGTTGATCGCCACCAAAGCCGCCGCCGCGTCCGAATTGTGCGCTTGTCGGGCGGCAAAAGATCAAGGTGACTGCGGTGGCGAGAATGATCAGACCAGCAAACAAAGTAACCTTACGTTGACATGTCATGACGCGTCTCCTGATCAGAGGAAATTGTTCCGAGCGGTTCACCGATAATCTTTCGCAGGCGAGCGCGCGACACGGCATCGAATGGCGATAACGCATCGAGCGCGCGGTGGACTTGTTGTTGATTGCGGTTCTGTGGTTGATCGCCCAACGACCGCGGTAACCGGTGTTGCCGACGGTTGACTTGTTTAGTGGGAAACGGTGGACGGCAACTCCGGGTGAGTAGGGCTATTCTTTGGTGTTTAGGATACGGTTTGTTTTCCCTGTTTGCCACCTGGTTTCCTGTGGTGGTGTCACAATATTTGATCCATGCACAATTGAGGTCGCCCCCTCGTAGATCCGGACGTGCGCAGTTAACGCATCCGGCTCCCAGCCGTTACTTGGCCATCGCACTCCCTCCACGAGACATCGCGATCAGGTCGATCAGACGGGTGGGAGACGCCAGCGGGTTCTGCTCCAGAAGTGCATAGAACTTCGCCCAACTGAAATAGCTGTTCTGACTCCGGCGGCTGATCTGACGCTTCGCCATCCGGCGAGCATGATCACGATACGCCATCAGCAGCGGCCAATTATCATTGATGCCGTAATACTGATAGTGTCCGCGAAGCTTCGCGTTCAGCGTGTGCCACATTTCAACGATCGGAGTTTCCAGCTGCTTCCAGAACCAGCGATTCAGATCCTGCAGTTTCGTGCGGAGCTTCTTCGTCGACGTCTTCCTTTTCAGCTTGAAACGACCTGCGCGACTCGTCCCGCAGTAATGAGTGAATCCGAGGAAGTCGAAGGTTTGCGGAGCCCCTTCACACCGTCGCTGGCAATCGCGACGTGCGAAACGACCGAAACGAATCAACTTGGTTTTATCCTCGGCGACTGATAACGAGAACCGAGCCAGACGTTTCGGTAGCACCGCTTGGTATTTCACCGCGTCCGATTCCAGATCGAAGCCGACGATAAAATCGTCGGCGTACCGAATCAGATACGATTCACCTCGCATCCGTGGTTTCACGTCACGCTCGAACCATTGGTCCAGAACATAATGCAGATACACGTTGGCGAGTAACGGTGAAAGACTCGCACCCTGCGGCACGCCGTCTTCGGTGTCGAAACGCTGACCTTCGATCATCACACCGGCCTTCAGAAAGCGGAGGATCAGCGCGAGCAGCTTCGGGTCGCTGATGCGTATCCGCAGCAGGTCGTCGAGGCGCTCGTGACACACGTTATCAAAGAAGCCTTTGATGTCCGCGTCTGAGATCCAGTTTACTTTCTGCGTCGCGATGTTTTGACCGAGCACCGATAACGCCTGATGGCATGATCGTCGAGGACGAAATCCGTACGAAGTGTCATGGAAATCGACTTCGTAGATTTGCTCGAGGATCATAACGACAGCTCGCTGAACGAGCTTATCTTCCACACAAGCGATACCCAGTGGCCGCGTCTTGCCATTCCCTTTCGGGATGTTCTTACGCAGGCTGGGTTGAGGTCGATAGCTGCCGCGATGAAGTCGCTGAGCTAGATCCTGCAGGTTGTCCCGCAGGTTCGCTTCATAGTCTTCAAGTGTGACGCCATCGACTCCCGGTGCCTTGCCTCGCTTCAGTCGGCGGAACGCAAACCACAGCAGCTCTTCGTTGAGCAGCGAGAACAGGTTATTGAAAACCGCGTTCGGTTGCGCGACCGCTCGTTGATGGATCTGATCCAGCCGAGTTATCACCGAAGATCCGTCTCTGAGTACGGGCGGTGCTCGGTCTGGATCATGTAATGGCCTGGCCGCCTTCCCTGCACCGATATTACTCGGCTTCGTTCCATCCGGCTGGGGGCCGGACTTCAACGGTACTATGCGGCCATCCGACTCCCTGATGGTCATTTGCCGTCCTCGCTGATTAGGCTTGTCGGGCATACTCGGTCGATCATGACAGGTGCGTCATGATGCGAACAAGAACCACAGGGTCTCACTGGTTGCCTTGATGACATGGTGTATAGCGCGAGCGGACGAGCGACTCCGGGTCTTCTCTCACAGCTTGCCAAATCGCGGCGAGAGATATTGCCTTCCAGCGTGAACAAACCTTGGGCAGGGTCCAACAGATACAAAATTTCGGAGCTCATGTCGTTCATCGCCGGAAGGCCACTCCCGGTCGATTCACCCTCACTACCTTTCTGGGTACGCTTCAACGAACCACTTCAAATGCGTCGCCAGCATTACGGCTTCACGCCTTCTTATAGATTCGCTGCAACCCTCGATACTGGGCCTCTGGCTAAGAGCTACCCACACGGGGTCTCCCCCCGCTTGTCATCAAACCATTTCCAGTCCGCACGTTCACCGCTTTGTTCGCTACTGCGGTTGTCTCGCGCTGGACTTACGAGTGCTCCGGGGGCGCAAACGGATTGTCCTTTTGGAATTGTTTGTTCTGCTTTGACGTCAGAATAAT
>JANPHT010000172.1:0-8736 GCA_031424595.1 Planctomycetota bacterium | reverse complement strand
TCGCACATCAGACGCATGTGCTCAGCAATGTCCTGCGGGATACCGTCAGCCGGGCGTGGGATATTGGGAGCGGATATCGTTGGTTTCCAGCCCTGCAATTCACCCCGCTGACCGGCTCGGGAAATGCGTTGTTCCACTTCGCGAACCGAACTGAGGTATTCATCCAGTTTCTGTTGATCGCTGACGCTGATGGAACGTCGAAGGTCGCTGGCGTCTTCCAGCACAGCATCGAGAACGCTTTTGTCGCCCTTGCTGGCTTCGTCGCGAAACAGCCGATCAAAAGCCAGAGCCGGGTAAACTTCGAGTGGTGTTGGCGTGGTTGGCGAACTCCAGGAGATGTGACTGCTGTAAAGCATCGAATAGTTCTTGTGAACCGATGGGTTTGCTTTCTCGCAGCCCAGCACAAGGCTGGGAACCTTTGTGGTTTGGCCGTAGCTTTGGGCCAGCAGCTGGTCAATACTGGTCCCGCTGCGAATGCCTCCACCAGCCTCAAGCGGTGCCCCGCTGAGCAGGTTGCCTGTCTGCGAGCTATGAATATTTCCCTTCAGGGCTTCTTCGTTGTAGAGGCCGCGTATGAACAACAGTTTTTCCCGGTGAGCGGCCAGCGGTTCCAGAACTTTGCCAAGTTCCATGTCCTTGCCGACCCCTTTCGCCCACCAATGGTCTTTATGAAAACCATTGCCGGAGAACAGGACCGCAAATCGGATCGGCGCTTCTCCCGTGGCGGCCGTTGTTCCTACTTCATTGCCCCAGACTCGAAGCGATTCCATCCACGGCAGGGCCATGCTCACACCGAGGCCTCGAAGCATCGTGCGGCGTGTCGTCAGAAATGCAGACATTGTGGGCTCCGGGAAACGACTGGAAACAGGCGGGTGGTGAGGAAGGCTATGTCGCTTTGCCGGATCGCTGTCCGACAGTTGATTATGGCAACAATTCCGAGCAAAGTCAGCCCTCACCCGCTTGTTGCGGATTCTGAATTCTGGGTTTACCTCCAAAAATTCTCGCGAGAGTGCTCAGCAACTTGCCGAATGGTCTCAAATCCTCTGCGATCTTCTCGCCGTGTCGAATTTGCGGGCCATGAGCCAAAGTGTGATTCTGCAGTGTCCCCGGTCACATCGGGTGCTACTATCCGCCTTTCAATCAGCACGTGGAGTCGGATGATGTTTCGCAGAAGTGAATTCTGCCATTTTTTTAGCACCGCTGCTTTGTCAGCATTCGTTGTTCGTGCCGCAATGTTCATGTCGGCCCTGCATTTCGGGGGCGGGCCGACTGATGTGGTGCTTGCCGATGAAGTTTTGACTCAGCATGGCGACACTGATGAATCTGAAGAGCAGCGACGAGCTCAGGTTGCCTACGAACGCTTTCTTCAAGTGCTGCAACGTGAACCGAAACCCGGAACAGCATTGGATCGCGTCTACGGATTCCATGTCGAACGAGGCACTCTGGCAGCATTCATCAGTTCGCTGCAGCGAAAGGCCACCTCCCGGGAATCCTCGGACGACATTGGCGCAGCGTGGATGTTGTTGGGGTTGGTCGAGTTACAACGAGGTAAAGACAGCGAGGCTGCTGTTGCATTCCGTGAGGCGGAGGCAATTCGGACGAACGATGCCCTTGCAAGCTGGCTTTTGGGGAGCAGTCTGCATCGACTGGGACAATTAACTTCTGCCACGGCGGCCTATGAGCGTGCCATTACGCGAAGTCCGGAAAAAAATGACCTGCTGCAGATCTTTCAGGAACTGGGACGAGCCTACCGAAGGTCACAACAGCCTCACAAAGCGGATGAAGTCTGGCAGCGAATGGAATTGCAGTTTCCAGATGATGTTCGCGTCAAGGAACAAATCGCCACAGTCCTGAATGAAGAGGGTGATCACGAAGCGGCTCTGATTCGGTTCAGTGAATTGGCCACTTTGCACCGCGATCCCTACCGGGCGACTCAATGCGCGATGACGGCGGCAGAACTAAAAGTGAAACTGGGCCGCAAAAGCGAGGCATTGAGGGACTTTGAATCGCAACTGGCCAAGCTCGACCCGGAAAGTTGGCTCTATCGAGAGGCGCGGCGAAAAATCGAAGACGTCTTTCTGCGGACCGATGATCAGGCGGGCCTGATTCGCTACTACGAATCGTGGCTCAGCAGTCATCCGAAAGACCTGGAAGCGATGTCCCGCATTGGCAGAGCGTTAGCCGTGCAGGGCCTGCTGAAAGAGTCTCGGGCCTGGTATGAAAAAGCTGTCCAAAGCGCGCCATCGAATGTGGGTTTGCGAAAATCGCTGATTGAACAACTGCTCCGAGAAGAACTTTATGCGCATGCCATTCTGCAGTACGAGCAGCTTCATCGCTATGACAATGGCAACGCGGACCATATCGAAGAGTGGGGCCTTCTGTATCTGCGTCGTGACGATTTATCCCAAGAAGCACGTCGAACGAAGGCTGCAGAGGTCTGGAATCTGTTGCTTTCCGATCGAGACGACGATCCGTCGGTTGTCGTCCGCGTGGCCGAGTTGCTGCGACGGGCAGACTTGGCCGATGATGCTCTTTCACTTTATCAAAAAGCAGTCTCGCTGGCCCCCGGGGAGCCTCAGTATCGTGAGTATCTCGGAGAGTTTCTACATTCGCTGAATCGGACAAAGGAAGCAGTTTCCATCTGGAAGTCCATTGCGGAAGGCGATCAGCGGAGCACGCAGAATTTGATGCGTGTTGCCGACATTCTGCAGTCTTTCAGCCACAAGGAGCTCGCTTTGGCCGCGATCGCCGCTGCGTGCGAACTCGATCCCGGCCTGCATGATCGAATCCGTTATGCAGACATGTTGAGCAACGTGGAGAACGACGATCCACACAACACGCAGGAAGCATTGAGGCAACTGACATTGGCGGAGGAATTGGCGGAGTCTGACGCCGATCGTGCGACAATTCTGAATCAACGCATTCGCACACTGATGGCCGGTCGGTTGCTCGAGCCGTTTACGCGAGCTCTGGCGGAAGACCTTGGCAAAGGCAATGTCGTGACCGCGGAACGGTGGCGAACTCTGGCGAATTATTACTACGCGAGCGAACAGTTCACCAGCGCGATTGAATCCCTCGAAAATGCGTTACGACTTGAGCCGGAGTCTATCGCAAACTGGAAGCTTGCCGGACAACTGTTTGAAACCGTTGGACGCAATGCTGACGCGGCGGACGCGAATCGGCGATTGGCGAAACTTGATCAGCGATTTTCGACAGACTACCTTAGAAAGATTGCCACGCTGGAGCAAAAAATGGGGCGACTGCGGCAGGCACAGCAGGCGGGTGAAGAACTCGTGGCCGTGGCCCCGGGGAACCCCGAACACCTGCATTTCTATGCAGAGCTTTGCTTTCAGTTGGGGCAGGATGAAGTGGGACTGAACGCTCTTCGTCGTGCCGTTCGATCGAATCCCTCCGATGAAAGTGCAATGCTCATTCTCGCCAATGCATTGACCAATCGAAATGAGTTGGTCGAGGCGATTGAATTGTACTGGAAAGCGTTTGAGATCTCTTCGACGCTGGACGCACAGACCGAAATTGCAGCGTCGTTGGCGGAGCTTTATCTGCGCACCAATCAGTTTGATCGACTGGTTCAGAAACTGGAACTTCGCAGTAAGGAGCTCGCAAAACGTCGCGAATCTGTGATGTGTCTTGCGGCAGCGTTCCGTGTCGCCGGAGATCATCGGTCGGCCCGGCAACGACTGGAAGAACTTCTTACACCCGAAAGTCGTGACGTGAACATACTGACTGAGTTGTATCGCATCGCGGAAGCCGAAGGCGATCTCGATGCCGCGGCCGGTTTTCAGCGTCGCATTAACGCTGTATCGGCGTCGGTGGAAGGAAAAGTGCGACTGGCTGATTTGCTGCTTCGTCTTGGTGAAATCAGCGAGGCGGAGGCATTGTGGATTCAGGTCGGCGAAATCAACGCCCCGCCGCATGAAGTGGTTCGCATGATCGATAAGTTATTGTCACTCGACAACATCGATTCCGCTAAACACCTTTGTGCAAAAGTACTGCAACGTCAGCCTGAGAATTGGGAGGCTCTTTTACGCCTTGGCCTGATTGAGCTGGCCTACGGGAAAAATGACAGCGCGTTGGCTGTGTTCGATCAGATTCTGGCACTAAAAACAGATCCGAAAACGCTTGCTGCGGAAGGGATTTTGAAATTCTCCAAATCGTCTTTGGTGACTTCGGAATCAGCAACGGCGATGCCCAGAGAAATGGAGCGGCTGGAATATGCGATGAAGGCGGCACGCACCGTTGAGAACTCGCAGCGCGATACTGACTCAAGCTCACGGTTGAATGGACTCAGTACCATGTACCGTGACTTGCCAATGCCAGCGGACTTTGGTGAAGCCCGATGTCTATGTCTGTTGGCAAAATGGAAGGCCGCGGAAAGCAACGAACGGATGCAGACGTTCTTGTCTGAATTGGAAGCGAAGAATTCTGAATTGAAGACTTTAAGTTCGTTCTGGGATCTGAACACAACGTATTGGTTGATGTTTGAATTCAACGGAGAACCAGGCGTGTCAGAAAAGTGGCTCCGCAGCGTCGAAACGGCCGCGAAAACTGAGTCGCTTCCGGTCATGTGCTTCTTTATTCATCTGGTCGCCAAGCATCACGAGAATCAGCAAAAACAAGCGTCGGGGCATGGGCTGGTTGTTGACTCGAACTGGATTTCTGTCGACCAGGCACTGCTTGCAATAACGGCGTTTGAGACAGTGCTTCAATCAAATCCGGAATGGTTGTGGGACATTGATCCCATGACGATTCTCGATGCGTGCATGGTGACAGGAAAGGCGGGTGAGATTGATGCTCTCGCGGAAAGATGGATGGCAAAAGCGGCTTTTCGTGAACAACGATTAGCGGCACTCGATATCTCCCTTGCGCAAAGAAAGTTGACCGCCGAAGAGTCCTTGCGATTGCTGCAGGCCGCACTGAAACTCCCCCGACATTCGAAGGGAGTCTTCGGTGATCAGGAAGAACTGAATCGTCGGCTTGAGGCAATCGTTGAAGCCGCCAACGAGGAACAGAGAGTTGATGTCGGATACAAGATTCTGATTTTTTGGCTGAAGAGTAAAACATTGACCACGCAGCCCCGGACTACGACTGGATATGTGGCTCTGCCCGTGTCGGTTGCTGATTGGCTTCCTTTGCCTTCCTGGCTCGACGAAACGGATGCGTCGCTGCTGGATCTCATCGCGGGAACGACAGCCGAACATCGATCTGAGTTCCTGCGATGGTGTAAGGAACATCGGATCAAGTTGAGCCCGGCGGAAGCTTTCTACTTAGACCTCGTGCAGGCCAGTCTTTCGTGGACAGAACTCGGACCGTCAGAAACGATCGTGCACCTGATTCACGCGGCGGAGTTCGTTCCAGACGACGCCAAGCTGAGAATGATGATCGTCGAATTGTGCCAGAAGCTGGGGCAAAGCAACGACGCACTCGCACTTCTCGAGAAGATTCCTGACACCGACCCTTCGTTGCTGAGAATCCGCGAATTCAAGTCCTTGAGCCTGGCTCTCAAAGTGGGCAACATGGAACGTGCAAAATCGGCGGCCGAGCGGCTGTACGGACTGCAATTGAATCCGGACGAGCGAACATTACTCATTCCTCAGCTTCGTCGACTTGGCCTGAAAGACATGGCCGATCATATCGAGTCGCGTAAAACCAACGAGATATCTTCAGATCTGGTGTCGTCTCCTTTGACACTTCTGGACATGTACGAAAAGCAGGGAAATCAAGTGGCTGCGGTTCAAGTGGCCCAACAATTGATTCGTCGCGCGACGGGTGGTGGCACTCCCTGGCGAGGGAACTTGCGAACGACTTCGGAAGAAATTCGACAGAGAGCGTTTGATGTTCTTATCAAAGCTGGCGAATTGGATCGAATGATCGAACGTCAAAAAACGCAACTCGAGAAATCTCCCCACTCAGGACGAATCCGGCAGACTCTCGTCGATTATCTGACTGCCGCCGGGAGACACGAAGAAACGGCAAGCATTCAGCAAGAAATGACGGCTGAACAGTCCGCAGAATCTAATGAGGCACTTTTAAATTCCGCCCAGGTCTTCCTGCAATCCAATCGCAACGACCAGGCGTGCGAAGTTCTGCTTAAATTGCTTAGCAGGGCTCCGAAATTCTTCTGGCAGAAAGCCGGAAAATTTGACTTGTGGCTGGAATCAAAGTATCGGCTCCAGTTGGTGGACGCAATCCTGATCAGCGAGCAGGGTCGTTCCGAAAGTTATGCACCAACGCTGGATCTTGAACAATTTCTGAAGGCCCTTCTTTCAGACGAGCGCCAACATTCAAAGGCCGCCGAATTACTCGGTCACATGCTGCGAATGTATCCCGCCTACACGATGAGTTTTCTCGACGTTGTGGACACTGTGGCTGGTTGGCAGTCGCCCGAGCTTTTCGCCGTTTTGCAGAATCTTTATGTGCCGAACAATGTGGAAGACTCACTGAAGCCGCAACTGGCCTGGCCGGAGCAATATGAATTCATGGTCAGCCGTTTTGGCTATTTGGAAAAGTACTCATCAAGAGGCGGCAATCTCGCTCCTCTGTGCAGTGCCCTATCGACAAACACTCAGCGACGGATTGAATTTGAACATTCGGTGCTTGTCGCCCAAACGCGGTTTCCGGAATGGCAGGGCGGGAATGTTCTGCTCGTCGTGTCCGCCCTTCATGGTCAGCCGCACGAACAAGGTCAGCCGCACGAAGATCGAACCGAATCACTGTGCCGTAAATTGATGGACAGCAGTCAACACTCGCTGCCTCCGGCTGTCGCACACAATCTGGCTGCTCTGCTGGAAAACCGGGGCCGAAGGATGCAGCTATTGGCGGTGAGGCTACTTCAGCAAAGTGTGAACACTCAATCGGAAGTCAAATTGGAGCTCGACAGTCCCGCTGCGAGTCGCCTATTAGCCATGTACGTCGCCACTGAAGAATTTGACCGTGGTATTGAGCTTATCGAGCAACAGATTGGCGCAGCAGAACAGTTTCCTCGGGAGCTGTCGAAGAGGGATCGGCGGGAAACAGGCAATCGAATTGTGGCGTCGCGATTTCTTCCGGAACTGGGGCGTCCGATGGATGCACTCAGACTCCTGAATGTAATTTCCGAAATGGAATGTGATTGGTATGTTGATCAGGTCAGCACTCGAGGTTGGCAGTTCCCCTATCTGCCGATGAGCAAAGATCCAAATCTTCGGAAGCAACTTTTAAGCTTTGCAACTGGAACGATTACGCCCGGTTTGATTGCCGGTGAACTGCGAGGCCGAATATCGGCGACTCCGCACGAATCGGTCGCTCCAGACTTGAGGCTGGAAGCGAGGAAAACAGAGAACGGTCCTTTTCCAGTTCTGGAGAGCGACACTTTAAACCTTCTGCAAAGAAAATGGTCACGAGATGCAGACAGCCTTGAACTTTTGAATAAAGCTCTTCTCGAATCTTTAAGATCAGACTCGGCCGACACGTCGCTGCTGATGATGGGGCTGACGCTGATTTCAAAATGGGGTAGTTCCGAATTGCGAACTCAAATCGCTCCAGCGCTCGACGAATATCTCAGCACTCCGCTTCACGCGTCAATTGTCGACAGAAATCCTGAACTCGCACGTACAAAGTACCTTCATGCTCAGCTTTGTTTTTCCTGTATCGCAGAAGCGTGGAGTACGGATGAGGGTCAGATCAAGGTTGGACGCAAAATGCATGAACGTGCCGTGTCCGCCGCGCGACAGCTTGCCAGTGAGCAGTTCCTGATGGCGGCGTTGTCCGCGCAGGGGGAGTTTCTCATGGCTCACGGCGATTCTGCGACCGCTGAGGCTGCCTGGAACGAAGTGCTGTCGCTGCTTGTGGCAGAGCCAGAACCTGATCTGAACAGACGAAGTGCTTTGCCAACAAGAGAAGGACTCGATGGCTCTGGGATTGATATTGGTGCCGAGCTTCGAAGAAGTCTCCTCAAGCACCTGGCTCCTTAGCCCGTGTTGTGTGAATCCCAGGGATAAATGGGGTTACGGTATGACATCTTCCAGCATGGCCACGCTGACGACTTTTTCGAGTCGAATGTGGACCGTTTTTCTGTTCGGCTGAATGCCATGGACCCGTGCATCTCTGACGTACACTTCTCGAGTGGTCGTGGAGTCCCGGAGATCATGCACATCTGCGGACTTCAGGATCAGCGTCTTGTCGCGAACTTCATGCAATCGACCAACGTAGACAAAGGGTGATTCCACATCGACAACGACATTTTTTCCCACAAACTCATCCACCGGCGTTTCCTTGACCAGCAAGAATCAATGCAATTCCGAATCCTTGATTCCGGACCGGCGTCTCAAACCTCGTGTATTGTGAAGAGTTGCCACAGGTGTTTCCACTGACGACTTGGTTTGAGAGAATCCCAGTTGCGGTCGCTGACCAGGAACCACGGACCTGCTTCCGCTGATACGCTGCTGAACAGGTTGCGGCATTCCATATTCAATTGAACAGCTTGGTACGCTGCACGTCCTGCGGCATGGCTTTGATGTGCTGGGTCTCCGCAAAGAACTGAAGATTGCTCAGTTCAAACCGGCGCTGGCGATGAACCCCGACATCATGACGCGCTACGCGGCCGAATCAGGTTTGGTGCAGCGACATCACATACATTCCATTGCGTCGCGGTTTCCTTTACCTGGTGGCTGTGATGGACTGGTACAGTCGGCACGTGATCAGCTGGCGGCTGTCGAACAGCCTGGATGTGGATTTCTG
>JANPHT010000171.1:0-14603 GCA_031424595.1 Planctomycetota bacterium | reverse complement strand
GGAGCGACGGGTGTACGGTACACCCGTCGCTCCGCCGACGGGAACCACTTTCTCCCTCGGAAAATGCATGGCCAGCCTGGCGTCCAAAATCTTGAACTGGGGCTTTCGTCAGTACGTTCGTCGTTTCGTGCGCAAGAATTTCAACGCGGTTCGAGTCACCGGGCAGGAGCAACTGGCGGGACTGCCTGACAAGCCGATCGTGTGCTTCATTAATCATCCCGGCTGGTGGGACCCGATGACGGGCGTGCTGATGACCGATCTGCTCTTTCCGGGACGCAAATTCGCCGCTCCGATGGATGCCGAGGCCCTGAAAAATTACCCGATTCTGGAACGCCTCGGCTTTTTCTCTGTCGAACGCGACACGGCCAGCGGCGCAAAGGAATTCCTGCGTACCAGTCGTGAACTGTTGAAGGACTCAAAGACAATTCTCTGGCTGACCCCGGCGGGCAAGTTTCATGACATTCGCCAGCCCGCATCGTTTATGAATGGACTCAGTCATCTGGTCGATTCACAGTTCCCGGGCACAGCACTACCGATGGCGATTGAATATACGTTTTGGAAAGAACGTTGCCCGGAGTTGCTTGTACGGTTTGGCTCACCGGTTATCTGTGCTAAGTTGTCGATCGATCGAGATGCTCGCACTCTGGCACTCGAACACACACTGACGACGACACAGGCACCTCTGGCAGAACTGGCGATTGCTCGGAATCCTGCTGCTTTCACGACACTTGCTATAGGCCGCGCGGGCATCGGTGGGCTTTACGATTTCTGGCGTCGAATGATCGCCGGTCTCCGAGGTCGCTCGTTTCAAAATCGGCACAGCAACGAACCGGTGATGTCGACAAACGTCGTCAAAGGAGAACTCACATGACCAGTGTCGCTGCATCGATTTTCATCTGGTCAACGCTCGGAGCCAGCGCGTTCGTGTCGGCGATGTTTCTGGTCAACCTGCTCTTTTTTCGGAAAGCGACTGTCCCCATCAGCCGCAACGCGCTAGCGTCCGGTTCGGCGAGGCAACCGGACGCTAGCGCGTTGCGGCTGATCGCAAGCGACGATCGAGGCGGCATCTGTGTCTCTGTGCTGATCCCTGCGCGCAATGAAGCGTTGCGAATCGGTCCGCTGCTGGATTCTGTGCTGGCGAGCGACGGAGTGACCTGTGACGTTTGCGTCCTTGACGACGAGAGTGAGGACGGCACCGATGCCATCGTCGAAGCCTATTCACGGCGACATCCAAACGTTCATCTACTGAAAGGTGTGCCTGTTCCGGCGAGATGGAGCGGCAAGCAGTTTGCCTGCTATCAACTGGCTCAACAAGCGAAGTTTGATGAACTCGTCTTTCTGGATGCCGACGTTGCTCTCTCGAAAGATGGCCTGCTGCGAGCGATCACTCAGCGAAGACGAACCAACGCTGATCTGCTCAGCGGGTTTCCTCGACAGCAAGTCATCACGATGGGAGAACAACTGCTGATTCCTCTGATCCACGTCATCCTGCTGTGCTTCCTCCCGTTCGCATTGATGCGCTGGACACGAATGACCGGTGCGGCGGCTGGATGTGGCCAGTTCTTTCTGACCACGAAACAGGCCTATGAAATCAGCGGCGGACACGGGGCGATTCGTCAATCTTTGCACGATGGAATCATGCTTCCGCGAGCGTACCGGATGTCGAGCCTGAAGACAGATCTGTTTGATGCATCAGATGTGGCTCGATGCCGCATGTATGCGTCGTTTTCTGAAACGTGGTCGGGGCTGATGAAGAACGCGAATGAAGGATTCGCGAAGATGCCTCTATTGCCCGTCATGACAGTCCTGATGTTGCTGGCCTTCGTCTGCCCGATAATTTCTGCTGCGGCGTTGTCGCTGGATCTGATCAGTGACGGCTTCGTGCTCCCGGTCGTGGCTGCCTGTGTATTGAGCTATCTACCTCGGGTTCTTTGCTGTCTTAAATTTGACCGCGCATGGCTGGCGTGTGTGATGCAACCTGTCTCGATTGTTCTGTTTCTGATCATTCAGTGGACCGCATTGATCCGCAAGTCACAAGGTAAAGGTGTTCAATGGCGCCAGCGAAGTTATGAAATGGCCACATCATGACGGAGTCGTCAGCCACCGCTGTTCCGCCAGTACTGTCACTGCAGAACGTTCGAAAAAAGTATCGCGGCCGTGAAGCGTTGAAGGGCATCTCCCTGGAACTGCGGCCCGGCGAACTGCTTGGATTCTTCGGCCCCAATGGTGCCGGCAAGACCACAATGATCCGGTGCATCAGCGGTCTGCTGAAGCCTGATTCCGGAGAGATTATTCGACACTCGTTTGAGGGTCTCGACGACGACGGTCCCGTTCGGCTTGGTTTGGTTCCTCAAAATCTTGCCGTCTATCCGGACTTAACGGTTCAGCAGAACCTGGAAGTCTTTGGACGACTGGAAGGCGTTTGCGGAAAGGCCTTGAAACATCGAATCGCCGAAGTTCTGGAATGGGCCGCGTTGAAGGATCGCACGAGATCTCTGACGAAGACTCTGTCGGGCGGCATGCAGCGACGTCTTAACATTGCCTGTAGTGTGCTGCACGACCCGGATATTCTGCTGCTCGATGAACCTACCGTCGGTGTCGATCCGCAAAGCCGCGAACGCATCTACGAAATGATGCAGCAACTGACGGCCGATGGGGCGGCCGTGCTGTTGACGACCCATCAACTGGAGGAAGTGGAAACTCGCTGCAATCGTATTGTCGTCATGGATCATGGTACAATCGTCGCCGATGGCACGTTAAGCGATCTGGTCAGCAAAACGATCGGTCAGCCACATCGTGTGATCCTGAAGTTTGAGCGTCCCTGTTCGAAGCCTCTCACATCGTTCGCTTTCGACGAACCACGAACTACGGCGACATGTTCGCTGGCGTCCATGAAGGAGCTGCCTCAGGTTCTGTCGGTGCTGAAGCAGCTTGATCAGCAACCCAGCCAGATTGATGTTCGCAGCTACGGCCTGCAGGACGTGTTTCTGGAATTGACAGGAAGGAGTCTGCGGGAATGATCCTGACGATTCTTCGTATCCTGTTTCTGCGTCTGCGTAATAATCCGCTGGAGCTTGTGCTGGTCTTCGTGATGCCAGTGGTGTTCTTCAGCATCTTCGCAGGGATCTTCAGCATAGGGATCGCCTCGGGCAGTGACAAGAAACTTCGTATCGGCTGGATTGCGGCTGACGAGACCGCGCTGAGCATCAAGTTGCGAGGATTCCTGGAGACGAATTCAACGCTGCAGTGTTCATCGCTGATTGCTGAACCAGCATCAGTGGATCTGAGCACTGGAGCTGACAAAGACTCGATCAACGGGACAAAGATCGATGAGACACAGATCAAAGCGGCGATTGCGAAAGCTCAGCGATCCGGGCGATACGACCTGATTATCAGAATACCGGACGATTTTCCTTCCCGACTAGCCGACTCACAAAACTCCACGCCCTGTGCCGTGCGGTTGGTAACGGATGGCCAGAATCCGATGGCGGTAGCCATGGTCACGTCTGTAGTCAAAGGCTTCTTCGCGCAGAAGAAGGCGGCCGCGGCCGTCGAGCAGATGATGAGCCTCAGTTCGGCGGCACAGTCTTCCATTGGATTAGGCGAACCTCGCGAAGCCGGTGGAGCGCAATACTTCGACCCGGTGAAAAATCTATCTCAGGTTTTTGGAAACGATCCAGACAGTCGCTTCATTGTGACCAATTCAGATGGCGTAAATTCGGTGAATGGATTTTCCGACGTTCCCAAAGTGTGGGCGATCGCTCCACCCAAATCTGATTTTACTACCGAAGAACTTATGGAAACCGCGCTGACTGAGACATCGGAGTCTGAAAACGACGAGGCGGTCAGTATCAGCGTTGAAAATCCCCAGGCGGCAACTCAGGAGAATCCTCGCATCGCCATGTACGCCGCTGGGATTGCGGTTTTGTTCCTGCTGTTCTCCTCAACCGGCAATGCGGCCGCGCTGCTGGAAGAAGCGGAATCAGGAACACTCGATCGAATCCTTGTCAGCCAGGCGGGGCTGTTTCATATCGTGGTTGGCAAGTGGCTGGGCATTCTACTGCTGGGATGTCTGCAGATTACAGTGATGTTTCTCTGGGCGGAATTGATCTTCAGGATCCAACTCGGAAAACATCTGCTCGGCTTCTGCGTCATGACCTTCAGCACCGCAGCGGCGACAGCGAGTTTTGCCATGCTGATGGCCACGCTCTGCAAATCACGCGCACAACTCAATGTCATCTCCGTCGTGATCATCCTCAGCATGTCAGCCGTCGGTGGCAGCATGATTCCTCGCTTCGCGATGAGCGATCGGATGAAAGAGATTGGCCAATGGACATTCAATGCCTGGGCTCTGGATGGATACCAAAAGGTGTTCTGGTTTCAATCACCGGTGACAAGCCTGCGGAACGAAGTCGGCGTTCTGCTGGGAAGTTCGCTGATTCTCGGTGTGTTGACGTTAGTGTTTTCCGGACGTTGGAAACGCGGATAATGTAGATGTAATTCGGTGACGGTCGAAGCAATCTCAGGATGAGTCAAACGATGAAACGCTTTACCCCTGTCGTGATGCTGTTGAGTCTTATGGGACTTGCTAGTGGCACGCTATGCTTTCTGAATCACCATGAAAAATCGGACGATTCGGAAATTATGAAATCGCCATCAGCCACCGCTCTGAAATCATACACAGACTTGACAGCCATGCAGCTGCAGGCATCGACTTGGAAGCGACCTGCGACATTTTCGTGCACGTCACAGGCCTTAAAAACAAAACCTCAAAACTGTACGTTGCTGTCTTTGATTCTGCAGCAGGTTTCCCAAAGCCTGAGCACAGCCGGACAACAACGACAATACCAGTCGATGCAAAGAGCGTGGAGTTTTCTCTTTCACTGCCGGACACATCAACAACCGGCATCGCCATCTTTCAGGACCTGAATGGTGACGGCAAGCTGACGAAGAACGGTTTTGGCCTGCCGATCGAACCCTACGGATTCTCCAACAACGCCCGCTCAACATTCGGACCACCATCTTTCAGTCAGGCGGCTTTCAAGGTGAATGAGGAGACAACATCCATCGAAATCAGCGTTCGTTAACGAGCAACGTCGACAGTGACGTTCCATCTCCAAAACAACACGTTCGAATCGCGGGACATGGTGCTTTCAATAAGAAATCAAGGATCGTCTACAGAATCCGGGATACCAAACTCGCGAACCCCAAAGTGCCAATGACACTCCGCCCACGACGTCAATCACATGGTGCTGGTGAAGAAATAGTGTTGACAAGCTAAGCGCGGCGGACCATCCCCACAAAAGTACTCTTCCAGTGCGGGCGGCGGATCGAGCATAAATGTCCATCGTTGCCACTCCCCAGGCGACATGCAGTGAAGGACAGCAATTGAATCTGAGATTGGCGTTGTCAGCGAATTCGAACATGCCACGCCACATTCCCATCTGAGAAGAATCCGGGGGCGGAAAACCGGGTTCGAAGGGAATCACTAAGAAGGCAATTCCTCCGACGAGCGTCATCAGAAACCAGGCTACTGCCAAAGCATTCATTTCAGGGCGAGTTCTCAGGATGAACGGCGCTACTGAATAAATGAGATGCAAGGAATTGTAAAATATGGCGGTGGCGGGAATCAGCGGGATTGTCAGCTCCTGCTGCAGGTACAGAGGCACTCGGTACTGATGCCGTCCAGTCAGATAGTCGGCCCCGGCGTACACGAACGCAAACCAGACAAAGCCTGGAATACCCAGAACGAGGTAGGCGTAAACCAGATTCTTTGTTCCCGGCCAGGCCCAAAACTTATACTGATCACTCTTGTTCGTTTTCATAGTTTTGTTTGAGCACGATCCTGTGCTGTCGGCCCTGCAGGAAAAAATGCTCGCCGAATGTAAAAAAATGTGATCGCGACTGTTAAAAGTCATCCGATCAACGACCGTCCCGGCTCGCTGGTCAAAACAAGCGGCGAAATCTCTATCGGCAGGGACGATCTTTCGTCAAGCCACTTCAATTCCTTCTGACGACTCGTCTTCGTACACTTCGATCTGTCTTTCGGTCATCAAAATGAAATGCTCTTGAGCCAACGCTTGTGGATGATAATCCTCCTTCGCTGCGAATTGCACTGATCTCCCCCAAAGGTCCGTTGTATCGGCATCGCGGAGGCATCTTTGGCAAATCTCTGCGATATATGCCTCTGACGCTGCCAACTCTTGCGGCATTGGTTCCCTCAGAGCTGAATGCAACGGTTCAATGTTTCGATGAGGGTATTGCAGACGTTCCTGTGGACCTCAAAGCAGATCTTGTGGGGCTGACTGTCATCACCGGGACTGCTCCTCGAGCCTATTCACTGGCGGCGGAGTTTCGTCAGAGAGGTATCAAAGTTGTCCTGGGCGGGCCCCATGTGACGCTGCTGCCCGATGAAGCTCAGCAGCATGCGGACAGTATCGTCATGGGCTACGCCGAAGAAGAATGGCCACGATTACTGCACGACTTTGTGGCGGGGTGCATGAAGCCTCGCTATCAGCAGCGATCAGATTTTGAACTCACGGGAAGGCCACTGCCTGATCGATCAGTCTTGCCGGAAAAACGATACCTGACAGCTGACGTCTTTGAAGCGACGCGAGGATGCGTTCACAATTGCTCGTTCTGTGTGGTTCCTGCAGCCTGGGGACGAAAGCCCTGGCAAAAACCCGTTGAGGCGGTTATCGAAGATCTGGTCCGCCGCAAAGCCAGGCGAGCCATCTTTATTGATCTCAACCTGATCTCTGACAAAGGATACGCCGCGCGACTCTTTGAGGCGTTGATTCCTCTCAGGATTCAATGGTACGGTCTGGCGACGACATTGCTTTGTGATGACGTAACTCTGCTGGATCTCGCCGCCACCAGTGGCTGTCGTGGGCTGCTGATGGGGCTCGAGTCAATTTCCAGTGCAGCTCTGAAAGGATCTCATAAAGCATTCAACAACCCGGAAGACTATCCACGCATCGTTCGCGAGCTTCACAAGCGAAGGATTGCCCTCCAGGGATGTTTTGTGTTCGGCCTCGACGACGACACTCCGGATGTGTTCCAAAAGACGGCTGAGTTCGCTGTACGATGTGCGATCGATCTGCCTCGATTCGCCATCGTGACACCATTCCCCGGAACAGGCCTTTACAACGAACTGACAGCTCAGGACCGCATCTTTACGCGGAACTGGGAACTCTATGACGGCCAGCATGTTGTCTTTCAGCCGGCTCAGATGACGGTCGATCAGCTGCAGAAGGGCACCGAGATGGCCTGGAAACACACGTATTCCTGGAGCAATATCGCTCGGCGTCTCCGGCATTCGCCGACTGCTTGGCCTCTGGCTCTCACCACAAACATTGGTTACCGCTATTACGCCTATCATCTGGACCGATTCTACAATTGCGATGTGCCGTTGTTGCCAACGCGTTCAAAGAAAAACCCGGAATCAACGATGTCCACGGACCGACCAACGCCACGTCGAGAAGCCTGCGGCACACTCGCGGAAGAAGTGCTCGTCAACCTGGAAATGCGGGAGTCATGAGCAGCCGAAAGCCATTTCGACTCACCATCGTGCATCCGTGTGTTGGTCGACCGCGAGGCATGAAACGCTACATTCGAACGTGGCAAATGGAATGTTTGCCGGCAGCGATGATTGCAGCACTTACTCCGTCTGATGTGGAAAAAAAATTCTACGATGATCGGCTGGAGCCGATCCCATTTGATGAGCCGACTGACCTGGTGGCAATCAGCGTTGAAACCTATACGGCAAAACGAGCCTATCAGATTGCCAGCGAGTATCGCCGGCGTGGTGTGCCCGTGGTCATGGGCGGATTCCACGCGACTCTCTGTCCCGAAGAGGTCGGAATTTATGCCGATACGCTTGTGGTTGGTGAGGCAGAAGGTGTCTTCGAACAGGTCATTGACGATTATCGCCATGGTTGCCCGAAGGCGTTTTATCAAAGCAAAGAGCGACCTCAGCTACGAACAACTCCGGATCGCTCTATCTTTCAGGGAAAGCGATACTTACCAATCCGCCTCGTAGAGTTTGCCCGTGGCTGTCGATTCCGGTGCGACTTCTGTGCAATCCAGTCATTCTTCGGTGCAACTCACAGCCACCGGCCAGTCGATCGAGTCCTCGAAGAAATTGCCCGGGTCCGTCGCCCGGGTCAGATGATTTTCTTTATCGACGACAATCTGACATCCGGCCTCGATGAAGCGAAAGAACTGATGGAAGCTCTCATTCCACTCAGGATCCGCTGGGTCAGTCAGTCAGCCATTAATGTGGCTCACGATGAGAACACTCTGGATCTGATGCGCCGCAGTGGTTGCCAGGGAGTGCTGATCGGCTTTGAATCTTTGCATGCGGAGAGTCTGAAACAGATGAACAAGTCGTTCAATCTGATGGCGGGCGGACCAGCCAAAGCTCTGGCCAATATGTCGCGACATCAACTCTCCGTCTACGGCACCTTCATCTTTGGCTACGATCATGACACACCGAAGTCCATCGCGGAAACGGTTGACTTCGCCATTGATCATGGACTCTTCATCGCAGCATTTAATCACATTACTCCCTTTCCCGGGACACCGCTTTTTGAGCGAATGAAGACAGAGGGTAGACTACTTTACGATGCGTGGTGGCTGGACGATCGTTATCGATACAACATGATTCCTTTTCAGCCCCATAACATGTCCCCGGAAGTACTTGCCGGACTGTGCCTCGATGCCAGGCGACGTTTTTACAGTTGGTCGAGCATTGCAAAACGAGCCACAGCCGCAGTCAACCGTCGAACTCTTTACCTTTTGCGAAATCATCTGATTATCAATGCTATGCATCACTGGGACGTGGAAGGGCGAAGCGGATTGCCTCTCGGAGACGAATCATGGACCGGAAAACTGATCCCTGTGTGCCAGATGCAATGAAGACCGAAGGCTCGCTTCGATTTGAGTTGGTCGATAGCCGGGAAGAAAGCCATTTACGATCACTCGTCCGAGAAACACCCCTCGGTGGGGCCATTGAAACAACGCTGCGACGGGAACCGCATTACTTCGATGGTGCCGTTGTCGAGGGACCGTTTCATCAGGTCCTTGCAGCGCGCGCCGGTAAATCTGAATCCATCGTGGCAATGGCCACCCGCAGCGTGAGAACTCGGTTTGTCGATGGAGTCAGTAAGCCGGTTGGCTACCTGGGAGGGCTCCGGGTTCGCCAGGAGGCTCGCAAGGGCCTGATACTTGCGCGAGGATTTCAAAAACTGAAGCAGCTTCATGAGGATGGTCACACCGACTTTTACCTGACAACTGTGACTGAGGGTAACACAGCCGCCGTCGACGCGTTGACAAAACGACGCGCTGGACTGCCCGACTATCACGAGTTGGGTCGCTACCTGACTTTTATTCTTCCCACGATTTCATGGAAGAGTTCACTACTAAATCCTGACTTCGAAATCAGCACTCTCACAAAGTCTGAACTTCCCGAATTGATAGCCTTTGCAAATCGAGAAGGACGGTCACGACTGTTCTTCCCCGCATTGGAAACTCACGATTTTCTTCTGGAGTCTTCGACGTATCGAGACTTGCCGCTCGATCAAATACTATGCGCCAGGCGAAACGGCAGGATGGTTGGCACGCTGGCAGCCTGGGACCAGTCCGCGTTCAAGCAGTCGTTTATCGAGCGATATCACGGACATTGGAGATGGTCGCGACACATCTATAATCTGGCGGCTCGATGGCTCCGTCTGCCGCACTTTCCCCGCTCAGGCGAACGTTTGCGTCATGTCATGTTGGCTCTGCCAATAATTGAGAACTGTGACGAAACCGTCTGGCAGGGACTACTGCAGCATGTTCGACAGTTGCCGGTCGTGAAAGAGCATGATAGTCTGGCGCTGGGACTGTTCGAACTTGACCCGCTAGTGCCTTTTGTCCGGAGATCGGCGGTTTACTGCTACGAGACATGTCTCTACGTCGTCACCTGGGAACCAGATAAAGTTCAACCTGAGCGATTTGACGACCGCAACGTTTATCTTGAGTTAGGCTGCCTGTAAAACACTCTGCATGACACTCGCCGCCCGTATTCTACCTCCCACTGAACTGAACGTATCCAACCGAGATGCCATGTTCGCTCTGATGGATCGCCATTATGAGAACATGAATCGTGCGAGGTTTGAATCGGATCTTGCGGAGAAAGACTGGGTCATCCTGCTGGTTAATGAGGCCAACGCTGACGTCTGCGGTTTCTCAACTCAAGCTCTGATTTCACTTACTCTCGACGGGCGATCTATTCGTTGCGTTTTTTCCGGGGACACAATTGTCGATCGAGATTATTGGGGGAGCAGCGCACTGGCTTTAGCATTCGGTAAACTCGCGCTGCATTGGATTGAGACGTACCCTCAGGACGAGTTGTACTGGTGCCTGATCTCCAAGGGCTTTCGTACTTATCGAGTTCTCCCGGTCTACTTTCGCGACTTTCATCCGAGACACAATGCAGAAATGCCAGCCGACGTGCAGTCGATTGTTGATGCCGTCGCGCAGATCAAGTTCACGGATCGGTTCGATCGCGAACAGGGGATCGTCAAAGCCACTTCCAGCAGCGATCGACTCCGATCCGGAGTGGGTGATATTACGCCGGAACGTCTGCAGGATCCTGATGTTCGCTTTTTCGTCGAAAGGAATCCGGGCCATGCAGACGGGGATGAGCTTTGTTGCATTGCACGTATGACTCATGCTAATTTCTCGGCCGTGGCGGAACGCATGATCCAGTCGAAAGCGTTCTCCCGCCAGCGTGTCGGCTCATGCTGAATCAAGTACTCAACACACTTTGGATGTGGCAGAGCTGGAGTGAAAACCGAGCCTTTCATAGTGCCACATCACGGATTCAACAACAACAAACGCAACTTTTGCAGTCTACAATTCATGGCAATAGAGAATCTCGCTACGGCCGGGAACATCGCTTCGCGAGTATTAGATCGCTGGAAGATTTTCGGAACCATGTTCCCATCTGTGATTACGAAACCCTGAAACCACAGATTGATGAAATTATGTCCGGAGGGCAGGGGATCCTGACGTCCGAACCAGTCCTCATGATGGAACCCACCGGGGGATCTTCCGGTGGCAGCCGCCTTATCCCGTATACAGCCACTCTGCGCCTGCAATTTCAGAGAGCCATCTCGGCGTGGGTATACGATATCCTGTCGGGCTTTCCAGGTGTGCGCCGCGGAAGAGCCTACTGGTCGATTTCTCCGGCAGCCCAGAGGCCTGCTCCAACAGCGGGCAGCCTGCAAATCGGGTTTGCAAATGACACAGAATATCTGTCCGGCTGGCAACGATGGGCGATGAAACAACTGCTTGCCGTTCCAACATCAGTCTCTCAACTCCGTGGTACTGAGAATTTTCAATATGCCACCTTGGCCTGCCTGCTTGCGACAGACGATCTTGGACTCATATCCATCTGGAGTCCGACATTCCTGACGACGCTGCTCGCCAAACTGCCGAACTGGATTGAACAGATTATTGACGATATCGGATCAGGAGAATTCCATTGGCCTCAACCGAGTATCGGACAGACGCCCGGAGAATTTCCTTTTCAACAGAATCAAGGTCGCTCAATCTTCCTGAGAAGGCTGCATCGGGATCTGGGCTCCACGCCAACCTTCCTGAACAAATCGTGGCCAAGCCTGTCATTAATCAGCGCCTGGGGCGACGCTGCAGCGACGACCTTTCTTCCAGCACTGAAGTGTTGGCTGCCTGGCATTCCATTTCAGCCGAAGGGACTGTTGGCCACCGAAGGAGTCTCTTCCTTTCCACTGAAGTCCTGCCACGGCTCTGCGCTGGCTATCCGTTCGCATGTTTTTGAGTTTCTGCCCGCTGAAACCACCGACGATCAAACTCAGACGCCAAAATGGGCCTGGGAAGTTCAATATGGACATCGTTATCGAATACTTCTGACAACCGGCGGCGGCTTATATCGATATGCGATTGGAGACGAGATTGAAGTCACCGGATTTGTTCAGCAATGTCCATTGCTCAAATTCACCGGCCGTTCTGGAGCTCAAAGCGATCTTGTTGGTGAAAAACTCAACGAACAGCACGTACAAGCTTCCATCATGGGAGGTTGTGAGTCGCTTGGCCTTGAAACCACATTTGCCATGCTGACACCAGTCCTTCTCCCGGACCCTCGTTATAGAGCCATTCTCGTAATAAAAGACCACGAACTGCTCAGCCGGGAGTTGTCGGTGCTCGAGCGGCAATTGGCAGAAAGTATTGAGCAAGTCCTTTGTGAGAATTCACAGTATCGATACGCGATCGGACTCGGCCAACTTCGAAAGCTGGAAGTCTGGATCCTGACGACGACACCAGAGCAAGCATGGTCAGCCTATGAATCCGAATGCCGACGGCGAGGCCAGAAGAGTGGCGACGTGAAACCAGCAATCATTGCTCGCGGAGCAGGATGGGACACGGTATTTACCTCATTGCGTAATGCCAATTCAACGCAACGTAAGACCCTATGAGTCAGAAATTCTGTCCGCTGTGCGGATAGAGTTTCCTGAAGGCATACCGCTGATCAGGCTCGCAGTCAACCGCTTTCCGCCTCGTGCCGAAACGCCTCAAGACGCTCATTGACCGCCACCGACAGAGAACTGTGATGCGTTGATGGAAACGCCCGCAGAAATAGTTCAACTTCCAGGCCATAGAAAAAGGCAACTTCGAATTTTTTTCCTGAGATGTCAGCGAGAAATATCCAGCATTATGACAACGTCAAAATGGTGCGTTGTAGCCAGAAGTACTGGACTTGATCCTGGATTCGGATGGCTTGATGTTGAGCCAGAGACGATGGCCAAACCGAACTTGAATCTGAAAAATGACTGTGTCTCTGGCGGAACGCCACCAAATGTCATATCGGGACCGATTCTTCACAACAACACACGTTGTACAATCGCCACAGGATTCCAAAGTGAGCGGCAACGGGGTTCGGACTATCGAGGACGTCCATTCTCCGTTTTTCGATTCTTCTGATTGATCCAAACTCTGAACCGACTCGTTCATGAGTTTCTGAATTGTCCTGTGTGGATGGCTGGGTTGCCACGGTCTCGCAACGCCATTAATCTCAATGCTGCCGAATCAGATGGGTGGTCCGGGTGTCACTTTGGTTCCGCAGTACCATTTGCTTAGAGTTGATGTCAGGAGCAGAATCGCTTGAAAAAGTTTACCGTGCGTTGCCCTGGCTGCGGAACGAAATTGCTATGTGAAGAAAGACACTTCGGCCGAAGTGTCCCATGCCCCGCCTGTCGAACTGCTGTTCAGCTCGATTCACCCACTGCGCCGGCGGAGCAACCCAAACCCAGCATAATAGAGGACCCATTTGCGGACATTGCCGATACCCTCATCGCTAAACATCCGAAGCCGCAACCCAAGGCAACGAAAGATGTCTCGTCGAGCTTACCACAGAATCGAAAGAAGCAGCCGTCAAAGAATCGTGACGAAGAAATTGCCCTGAAGAGTTTAGACGGTTCGCATGAAACGCAGGCCCCGACACCCAGCGATGAGTCGACATTCCCAAGCGAGCCGTATATAGACGAGTTGGGACTCGGCGAGTTGTCCGAGGTACGATCAGAGGAGTGGTTAGTGCCGTCAGCACTTCCTCCGGTTCAGAAACGATTGATCAAGAAGCCACAGCGTTCGGCTGAGCAATCGACTGACACTGAAGAGAAGCCAGACAAAACGTCAAATCCTGGCAGGAAGGCCAGGGGCCTCGATCAATCCGAAAGCCCATCGCGTCGACGCTGGCTGACCTATGCAGTGTTCTTCTTCACCCTGCTGCCGTTGGCATGCATGATTCTTCTCCCCAAAGATGACGATCTGGCGTCTCGACTCATTGAGTCTGCCGAGGAGGCAGGCAATTGGAATGAAGGTGACCTGGAGAGGGCACCGGAAGAGTCGGAAATAGAATCTCCTGTCGAGGAGCAGGCCGACAGCGGTGTCGATGAGTTTATCCGAGCGCTGCCCGAGCAACGTATTCGAGGTGCGTTTCTTTCGCGAGATTCGTCTGTCCACTGGATCCTTGCAGCCATCAGTGGCGGCGCATTTGTCCTTTTATTCATCGGATTGTTTCGCAAGCACAAAGATGCTGTTAGCGGCGCGATTGTGGGTGCGATATTTACGGCGACTATCGGGATTGTTTTGCTTTTGGGACTTCAATCCGCCGCCTTCGCATCATCAGGACCCGGAGTACTCAGGCTTGGACGACGGGCGGGGATCATCGCCTTGTTCTACATGATTGTGCGGTTAATCGGATTCTCTTACCGATGTGCACTTGAGCCAGACGCTGGCTTTGTCAGCAGCTTTATGGGCTTCACATTAGGCGTCGGCATTTGCGAAGAGGTGTGCAAGATTTTGCCCGTGCTTGTTTACCTCGGCACAGCAAAAAAAACAACATGGCAGGGCAGTTGCCTTGTTGGATTGACAAGTGGAGTGGGCTTCGGAGTATCAGAAGGGATCATGTATTCATCGAATTATTACAACGGAATCAGTGGTGCCGAAATCTATCTCGTCAGATTCATTTCCTGTGTGGCTTTGCATGCCGCCTGGACCGGCGCAGGTTCCGTGCTGCTGTA
>JANPHT010000170.1:0-4530 GCA_031424595.1 Planctomycetota bacterium | reverse complement strand
CGAAGAATTCGCCTACGCCGAGGCAACCGCGATTGCGACCGTGTTGCTTGTAGGATCAATGATCACGCTTGGGCTTGTCAGTTGGCTGGATTCAAGGAGTCGTGCTCATGCATCTTAGTTCTCGACACACCAAACGCGCGGGGCGAATGGTCGCTAATGAACCATTCTGGCTGCGTCTGATTTTGATTTCGCTGGCATGCATGACCGCCACCGTGCTGATCATAGTGCCGCTTGTCTATGTCTTTGTTCAGGCATTTGCTGACGGCCCGCGAGCGTGGTGGGCTCAGTTGTTCGATGATCCCGACACACGACATGCCGTTCTGTTGACTCTGACTGTCGCACCCCTGACGGTGGTTCTCAATACGGTATTCGGCCTCGCGGCCGCGTGGACCATCACAAAGTTCCGGTTTCCCGGCCGAACGCTGCTCACGACATTTCTCGACCTGCCGTTTGCTGTTTCGCCCGTTGTCGCGGGTCTGATGTTCGTACTGCTGTTCGGCATGCAAGGATATTTTGGACCTGCACTGCGGGAATGGAATATCCGCATCATCTTCGCATGGCCAGGACTCGTGCTGGCGACGACGTTTGTCACGCTGCCATTCGTCGCACGGGAATTGATACCACTCATGCAGGCGTTGGGGAGCGATGAAGAACTCGCCGCGATCAGTCTGGGTGCCAGCCCATGGCAGATGTTCTGGCGAGTCACATTGCCCAACATCAAGTGGGGCTTGCTCTTTGGCATCATCCAATGCCACGCTCGGGCCATCGGCGAATTTGGTGCAGTCAAAGTCGTTTCTGGTGGCATCAGTGGCGAGACCGACACAATGCCACTGCGAGTCGAAAAGCTGTTTCAGGAATACAACAACCCAGGTTCCTTCGCCGTCGCTTCCGTCCTGACGCTCATGGCATTGGCAACACTGGGAATCCGCATATTGCTCGAACGATGGGCCGAATATCAGATTCAATTGAACACCTCAGAACCGGAACTCAATCCATGAGTATCAGCATCCAAAAGGTATCGCGTCGCTTTGGCTCATTTCAGGCACTCGATGACGTGACACTCGAAGTTCCGTCCGGAAGTCTGACCGCGTTGCTTGGACCGTCGGGTTCAGGTAAGACAACGCTATTGAGAATTGTTGCTGGCCTGGAATCGGCTGACACCGGCTCCGTGTTGTTTCAGGATGAAGACGTCACCGAAACCTCCGCCCGAGATCGCGGCGTTGGTTTCGTGTTTCAACACTACGCCCTGTTTCGTCACATGACCGTTTTTGAAAACGTCGCCTTTGGGCTGCGAGTTCGCAAAACAGCAAACGCAGAAGTGAGTAACAGTGTGAAGGAACTCTTGAAAATGGTTCGCCTTGAAGGGCTTGGCAATCGTTTTCCAACGGAACTTTCTGGCGGGCAGCGGCAGAGAGTCGCCTTGGCTCGCGCTCTAGCAGTTCGTCCGAAAATGCTCTTGCTGGACGAACCGTTCGGCGCACTTGATGCGAAAGTTCGTCAGGAACTTCGGATGTGGCTGCGAAAGTTGCATGAAGAGATGCATGTGACAACCGTCTTTGTCACACACGATCAGGAAGAAGCGTTTGAGATGGCGGACCAAGTCGTGGTGATGAATCATGGGAGAATCGAACAGATCGGAACCCCGCAGGCTGTGTTTGATCAACCAGCGACCTCCTTCGTGATGGATTTTCTTGGCAATGTCAACGTCTTCCATGGGCGAGTTCAGTCTGGACGAGTCACTCTTGGCCCATTCAGTTTGCAGTACGACGATTATCAACATGAGGAACCCCGTGAAGCCACCGCGTACGTTCGACCTCACGAGCTCGACCTCGATCGAGCACCATCGCATGCATCTCTTCCGGGCCGAATCAAGCAGATCAATCCCGCGGGTTCCGTGCTAAAAGTGCGTGTCGCCGTGGAAGATTTTGGCGTGGAGCTGAATGTGGATGTCTCACACTATCGAGCGAAGACTCTGGACTTGAAGCTCGACGATGCCGTGTACGTTCACCCCAGATCCGTTCGAGTGTTCATGCCAGATTCCGACTATGCGATTTAGTACACCAAACCAAACTGGGTATAACTCCTGCGATTGCTCAAAGAGCGTGGGGAATTGCTGTCGGCAAAGATGCCCGTGACTGTTATAGACTCGGTAGTCATCGCGTACTCCCATTTTGAGCAGAGAGTCGAAGCAGCCGGACAGAACATATCCGAGATCCAAGTAGAACTGGATTTCGGCATCTGCTCCGAATCAAATCGACTCGTTGCACATGGAATCGGAAGGCCATCGAGCCATAGAAATCTTCAGTGGCAACGAAGATCGCAGACAGTCTTACCCGGCGTCGGCAACAAAGCCCGGAGTACAAGAAAGAAGTTAATTTGCACGCTCCGGTCCGACACGCTGACGCGATGTCGAATTGACTTGTCAGGTTGGGTGTACTCAATCAAGTGTCGCAGTCACGTCGAATACATGTGGAAGTCCGCTGATCGCAAAGTTGACTGAGTGAAAGCTGTCGTGGCCATGCCGTTCATTCAAAACTGCGGGCTACTCTCTCAGCCCACATACAACGGCCATTGCTCCCGACATTCGACTTTCGTTACGAGCTTCTGCAAATCCCTCAAACACACCTCACCTCGGCCGAGTTCCAACCTTGGCAGAAACAGCAACTCCTCCTGAATTTCCGGAGCCAGGTTCAGCAAATTCATGATCTGGGTCACTCGGGCCCTGGTCACATTCCCCAGCCGAGCCAGCTCCGCATAGTTCGCCACGACCCCCGACTGAATCAATCCATCGAAGCGTCGCAGCAGCTGCACTTGAGCAGTCCTTTCAGCAAAGCCCCGAATTGGTTCCTGACATCTGCTCCTCCGTTCCGGCCGTTCTTTGAAAGCAGTGTCTGCACCTTCTGCCAGACCTCCGTTGTGATAATCCCCTGGTGCTCTCCTTCATGGATTTCCTGTTTGTACCTCACCTTGCCGAGGTACGCGGGGTTCGAGAGTCGAACATCCGTTACAATTTGCGACTAGAAATGCTTAGTGCTGAGACGTGCCAGTTTCTAAATGTGATCAGACTACTCCGGCTTCGACGTTAGTGGTCTGCTGGGAAGGAGATTCGGATCCATTTCCCCGACATGCTTACCATGATCCATGAGCAGGACCGAGTATTGCCTCCACAGTCTCTGGGCTTTCCTGCGATTATTCTTTGCGATTTCTTCGTCCTGACCATCAATTGCAATATGAACATAATCGCCCAACTTTACCCAAAAGACTCCAAACTCATCCTCCCTCCATTCGTCGACTCCCTTATCAATGCGCCATCCGAAACCCATTTGAGAAATTCCCGACAGCACCCTGTAGCAACGTGCTCGAATAAACCAATCTTCATCGGTCATCATTTGAATGATAATCGGCAGGGACTCTTCTCGCCTTTCTATCAGCGCTAATTCGGCCTCAGTATAATGACCCATCTCCGGCTCGGAGTAATCAACCAACTCCTGAATGAGAACATTCAGTGGACGCTTCGAGGGTTGTAGCTTGTCGCCGACCTCGTCTACGGCAGAAATCCATGAATACACGATCATTCCACAGCAGTAGATAGCACCCAGCATGACGGTAAACATTAGACGCATTTTTCTTGTGCTTTTGATGAATTCTGGTTGTCGTAGCTCCAGGTGACTCGTGCTGAACCCGCACCTTCAATCATGACATTTCGATTGCCCGAATTGTCGTAGCAGTAGTCGATTTACTGCAACGTGGCTGCGGCTGAACTGCGTTGAATGACCTGCGTCGTTTGACTGGCCGAATCGTAAACTGTGGAGACTCGCGTTTCGCTGAACCGTGCGACGTCCCGAATCGTCATAACTAAAAGTCGTGCGTTCGTTGTTCCCATTGTGGAGCGACGACAACGCGCTGGCAGCATCAAAGACAAACGTAGACCGACCGGCTCCGGCGTCGTGGATCGAGCG
Organism: Planctomycetota bacterium; assembly: GCA_031424595.1. Classification (GTDB taxonomy): domain Bacteria; phylum Planctomycetota; class Planctomycetia; order Planctomycetales; family Planctomycetaceae; genus SXXK01. The sequence continues at coordinate 571 of JANPHT010000170.1, read as the reverse complement.
TTTCTGACCGATCACATCGTAAGAGAATGTCTGTCGCTGATTGTTCGGGCTCGCTGTGACCATGGTTTGTCCCACCGCATCGAAGGTGGAAGTGTACCGTCCGGTGCTGTCGGCCATCAAGGTGCGATTTCCGGTGGTGTCGTAATTGAAGGTCGCTCGGCTGCCGTCCGGATATTTTCTGCTGGTCAATTGCCCGACCGTGCTGTAGGCGTAGGTCGTGCAGTTGCCACGGGCGTCGATGCGGACGTTTGCTGTCCAGCGGCATTTAGGGCTGATGTCGTGCGGCGATTGAGCGGATCGATGAGCTGCGTCTCCGGTCCGACACGCCGGCGCGACGTGGATTCGACTCGTTAAGTGGGCTGTAGTCCATTATTTGTCGCGGCCACGTCGAATTCTTTTGGAAGTTCGCTGATCGCGAACCTGATGGCGTGAAAACTTTCGGGGTCATGCCATTCATTTAATCTCCGGGCTACCCTTTCACGCCACATACAACGCCCATTGCTCCCTCCACTCGATGAGGCAAGCCACCCGCTGCAAATCCCTCAAGCAAACCTCTCCCCGCCCGTGTTCC
>JANPHT010000169.1:0-3350 GCA_031424595.1 Planctomycetota bacterium | reverse complement strand
CGGCGATCGTCTCCGGCCGACCGCCACGCGGAGCCGGCCGAGGTGAATCGGCTTGACCGGGAACAGTGCCCTGTGTGTAATACCGGCGTGACTGTCAGATTTGTGACTCGCGGCATCCTGGAAATCCGAACTCCGGAACCGCGACGACCAGGCCTGTCAGCCTGCCTGACTCATCCGCCGTGAAACAGCCGAACTGATGATGGCAGAGTCCCGGAAAAGAAAGCCTGGGACAACTCAAACTCCATAGCGGTGCTGACTCCCTCGAACCAGCCCCGCCTCCATGTTCAACAAGGCGTTGAACCACAACCGCGTCCACTCTTTATAATCAACCACCGTCAGCCTTTGCGGTTGAAGTTAACGCTAATGTTCGCCCTGATATGGAGAAACAGATGAGCGACCGAGACAGTGCGCAACGCTCGAAGCTTCCAATGTCGTCGATTGTCCTCGGCGTGCTGTCATTTCTTGGGTTCGCCGTCTTTCCGCTCTTTGCCCTTTCAATTCCAGCGTTGACGTTTGCGATGCTTTTCCTTATCACAATTCGACACCAAAAAGATCGCAGAAGATGGCCCGCTTTGCTCGGTGTGATACTTTCCGTCGCCGCACTTTCGATCGCGCCATTTTGGTACATCCATCTTTACGATTTGGAGACCGCTCCAGAGCATGAGCGCGTGGAGTTCGCCAACATTGGCAGTGGCGCGGGACTTGACTCATACAACGGACGGCGGATCTGCTTGAAGGGCTATGCTATTTCCAACAATCCTTACGAACCGACGGCCACGATCTTCATTAGTCCAGATGGCGACCGGTGTTCCCTGACCACCATTGTCTCTGTTCGGTTACCGTTTTTGTGGCAGCATACTGAACTCCCAGTTGCAGTCTCTGGCGTCTTGATTGTAAGCCACCAAGAACACTATCCAAGATATACAATTGAGGCCATCGACGTGCGACCAGCTAATACTCAGATTGGACTCCTCGAACGCGTTCCTTCATTTGGGTGCTGAAGTCGGGCGAACAAGGCGATGCACGCCGAGTTGCGGTAGTGCGTTTTCACACTAGACAAGGTCACTCGCCGCAACCGGGTGATGGCAATTCGTTACCCGACGGAAATCATGGACTCACTCGTTGATGACATTGCGTCGTGCTTTCCGGTGCAACCTATTCCGACTGCTCGCGATGCAATCATCGACACGTACATGGTCGAACACCTGCATGAAATCCTCGGCGGCAAACCGTGGCCGATTTTGACCCCAGTCGAATGCCGGCACTGCTCGGATGGTTTCACCTTTCTTACACCAATCGGCCTGCACTACTATCTTCCCGCTTACATGACCGCCGAGGTTGTCAACGCAGAGGAGGCTGACGTTGTGATCGACTCCCTGATTGATCTCTTTCAGCGTGACCGATTCTATCGAAGGGGCACGAAGGGGAAATAAGGGGACATTGTACTTTATCTGATAAGCAGAATGTCCCCTTATTTCTCCCTTATTTCTCGACAAAACGCTGAACCCGAGTTGCCGCTGATCGGTGTTTGAAGTGGTTGCTCGCTCGCGGCAACACCGGTTACCGCTGGCGCTCGCCTACTGAATACTTCATCATCGATACAAAGTGTGAACTTGTTCCGTGATTCAACAATTCCGTGAGATACTCGCTGAAATTGACGCTGCTGGGATAGTCATTGACACAAACGGAACCACCGAGCCGAATGGCAACCTCTGCTCGATATCGATAACAAACGAACAAGCGGCGGGACTTTCTGAAGACGACGTTATTTGCTTCATGTATGACGCCGCTCACCGTTTTGATGCCTTACGTGCGGCTAAATCCCCCCAACTTCCGATGACCTTCTCCTGCTGGGTTGACGATCAAGCGGGGCAACTGCGGTTTAGCGTTGTCTCGTCTGTGTCGTTACCCTTCGGTTTTTCCGTTCGCCGGTGCGGTGATGCGGGAATTGTTGCGATGGAGTTCATCAACTGTCCGTGGCTCGAAGGCATTCAGTTGAGCGACTTGCGGGATGTCGGCCCCGACGATGATATTGACTGCACCGGATCGGACAGCCAACCTGCCACCTTAAACGTGTTTTGTATCGCGCTTCCACTTGTCCACAACGATGGCTGATGCTGATTTGCGATTGCCGTCCCCGCCGCAAAAGTGCATTCAAAAATTGCTGTTTTAACTTTGCGCGGACTTCCGGCATCGTGTATATTCGAGGCGTCGAGCTTCAATTCGAGGCGGTGACAAACGAACCAATGCTCGGCGACATGAATTTTCCGAAACGAACCTGAGGGATAGCCATGCACGACAGTTATCAGCGCCAAGCTCCAGGATTTAAGCTCTGGTCCCCTATGAAATCCATCATCTTTCTCGTTCTATGCCTGCTCGCAGCACCGCTATTCGCACAGTCTTCCTATCCACCTGCATTTAAGGATGCCCGCGTCGAGACCTACCGCAAGGTCGACTCCACCGAGTTGAAGCTCTGGATCTTCGGGGAGTCCGATCCCAAAGTGCCAAAGCCTACGATTGTGTTCTTCTTCGGTGGCGGCTGGAATTCGGGATCACCGGAACAGTTCGAGAAACAGGCAAGGCACTTCGCCAAACGAGGCATGATCGCCATCACGGTCGACTACCGCGTGAAGTCCCGGCATGGTGTGAAAGTGGTTGAATGTGTGAAGGACGCCAAGTCCGCCATCGCATGGGTTCGGGAAAATGCCAAGCGGCTGGGCATTGATCCGGACAAGATTGCTGCCTCAGGAGGTTCCGCTGGTGGTCACCTTGCAGCCAGCACCGGCACGATCAGCGGTTTCGGCAGCGATGAGCGCCCCAACGCCATGATCCTCTTCAACCCCGGCATCACACTCGCGCCAATCGCGAACTGGCAACCCCAAGGGGAGCAGGCCAGGGTCAGTGTCGAGCGATTAGGCGTTGAGGCAAAGGTGATCTCACCGGCCCATCACATCGGCAAGCACACACCGCCGACCTTGATCCTGCATGGCAAGAAGGACACCACGGTTCCTTACGATTCTGTCGTCGCGTTCGAGAGTGAGATGAAGAAGGCGGAAAGGCCTTGCAAACTGGTCGGCTACAACGGCGCGGGCCACGGCTTCTTCAATCGCGGCGAGGATTACGCAAAGACCCTCGCTGAAGCCGATGCTTTCCTGGTCGATCTCGGCTGGATCAAAAAGTGAAGCCCCGGACCCAACGAGCCGAACACCTGTATGGCCCCGCGAGTCAAGGGTGCGTATTTTAAGTGTTCGGAAAAAATGAGATTCTTTTGAGTGGAGCCCCTTTCGTTTTAGCCATCGCCGCGGGTGGCGGGTGGGGGTCTGAGGCGGTGGGGGAAACGAAAGGGGGGG
>JANPHT010000168.1:0-1607 GCA_031424595.1 Planctomycetota bacterium | reverse complement strand
CAAACCGTATTTTGGTCCGAGAGCACGCCATCCTCGTGGGAAATAGTGTGGATCCACCCGATAATGCCACAATCGGTATGCATCACCATTCGCGAACATTCGCCCACCGAACAGTCGCTGGCTGTCAGGGCCAATGAGGTTGAATCTGCTGTCCCGGATTACCCTCGGCACAAATCTTCCGAATTGATTTCGGAAAAAGCCTCGCAACGTTACCCTCCCATTTCCGCCGTGAGGGATTAGCGAATGGTGCCCGGGAGGATGGTTCCTGAGATTTATACTTCGTCCTCCATTTCTCAACGCGGCGAGTCGATTTTGCAGCTCACGCAGCCGCGCGACCAAGGCCGCGACTCTTGGATTTGCGATGACTACACCACCCAGTCTTGTCGTGGCAGCTCGCGCGGCTGCTGCGACGGAACTTCCAATTGGAGCGTTGAGGATTCGATAGACGAGCCCTCGGCCAGCAAGCGATTCAGCACTAACGGCGGCACCAGGAAGTTTGAGCCCGGAACCTATGAGTACCAACATTCCGAAGGAGCCCGCAGCTTCCCAGCCTCTGCCGGACTGTTCTTCTGGTGTCAATACACGCCCATCCATCGACTCACCTTCGAGCCACTCGAGGGTTGACGTGTTTACGTTCAGCATGACATCGTCCGTGAAGCAGAGCCAATAAGCCGTTGTTGGAAAATGCTTCTCTGTGAGTTCCCACTGCTCCATCTGGCGAACGGCCTTCTGCTGTTCCGCGATTGCCTGCATAATCGAATCATGCAACTGCCCGGCCACATTCCACTCGCTGCGGCTCGTGACATTCAGCCAGTCGCCGCGGTTAATATAGATCGTGTTCGTGTGCAGGTCAGGCCAATGATCATGCGTTAAGTGCCACCCAGCACTCCAGTAGTTCGCTTCTTTGATCTGCCATCCCTGCTCATGGAGATACATCAGCGCAGCGATGCCTTCTTCACCGTACCGGGCAAGGAACTGTTCCTGAACCAACTTCCAATCGTACGTTGCGGTCTCTCCTGGTGCCAACGTGATCTTGAACAGCTCTTCCATCGTCACTTGTCCAGCAGTCTCACGCAGTTCATCCGCAACGGCTTCCGCCTCTGCTTCTATCGCCATTGCTTCGAGTTCCGTAAGATCTAACTCGGCAGAGGCAAGCTCTTGAATGTTCTGGGGAATCTCGGGGACAGCCAGAATGATGACTACCGTTTCGTTCCCCGCATCATCACTTGCAACTTCCGAGTATCGTTGCCGCAGCCCAAAATCAAATGGATTGTGATTCTGACTTGGACTCGGTCCGATTGGAAACACGAACGGGTTGTAGAGGTTGAGGTCTCCGGGTGGCGTCAATGAAATATTCGACGGCCCCTGCGGAGAAGCCATTGGAGGCATCACCAGAATCGTGCCAGGATCTTCACCATCGGCCGACAGCGAGCCCGTCCAAATATTCAGAGGGATTGATCGTGTCGCCGGTGGTTCATATCCCGGAGTATCATCCCCAACATCATTCTGCCCGGCCGCAACAGGCACGGTCGGTGGTGCTGGTGTTGGCGGGTTTGGCTGAGGATTGGCTGGCGGATTCGTTTGAGGGTTCGTCGGCGTGCCGGGGA
>JANPHT010000167.1:0-11642 GCA_031424595.1 Planctomycetota bacterium | reverse complement strand
GCGACGAGTCGATCATCAAGGCTCAAGGCTACTGCCAGCACCGGTCCCGCATGGCCCTGCAGCCGAGTCCGCAGCGACTGTCCGAGTTGCCGCGAAAGGTATTCGAACTCCCAGCCGCGAAAGTCCGGCCGTGTGCGATTCAGTTGGCTGAGCGCGAGTGCGGTGTTGTGCAGTTCCCACTCGCGCCGCGCCGACGCGATCTGGTTCGCATACAGCAGCCATTCCGACCGCAGTAGCTGTGCCCGCGCGATGTACGTTTGCCGATCGGCTTCCTGTCGCTGTTCCGTTTCGCCTGCGGCACGTCGCCGCGCTTCAACAGCAAACAGCGACGAGACCGCCGTGCCCACGATGAGGCTCAGCATCACGGCCGCGGACAGCGATGCCACGACCGGGTTGCGTTTGCACCATCGCCAAGCCCGCGCCGTGCGACTGATAGGCCGGGCGAGAATCGGTTTGCCAGCGAGGTAGCGGCGCAACTCTTCCGCCAGTTCGGCCGCCGATCCGTAACGGCGTCGCCGATCTTTTTCGAGGCATTTCAGACAAATCGTTTCGAGATCGAGAGGCACGCCGGGATTCAGCGTCCGTGGCGTTACCGGTTCACGCTCGATGACCTGCATGACGGTATCGACAGGATTGTCGGATTGGAATGGAGGCCGGCCGGTCAGCGTGGCATAGAGCGTTGCACCCAGTGAATAGATGTCGGCCGGCTCCTGTACTTGATCAACCTGCCCCGAGGCCTGTTCCGGCGGCATATATCCGGGAGTCCCCAGAATCTGGCCATGCGTGGTCAGGTTGCTGTCGCCTTGAATTTTCTTAGCCAAACCAAAGTCAGTCACTCGCGGTTGTCCGCCCTTGTCGAGAAGGATATTGGCTGGCTTCAGATCGCGATGAATCACTCCCTTGTCATGTGCGTACTGCACCGCTTCGGCAATTTTGACCATGAGGGCAGCCGCTTCTTTTGGCGGCAGCAGTCCAACGGCGATCCGTCGGGCTAACGATTCGCCTTCAACGAGACCCATTGAAAAAAAATGGTGTCCTTCGTGCTCGCCCACCTCGAAAACCGGGACGATTCCCGGATGATCGAGCTGCGCGGCGGCTTCCGCTTCGGTGTGAAATCGCTGCACATCGGCCTTGCCAGCAAACTGTCCTGCGAGAATCATCTTGAGCGCGACAATCCGGTTGAGCCGTACCTGCCGCGCGCGATACACGACGCCCATCCCGCCGCGTGCAATCTCGGCGAGCAATTCATACTCACCGAAGTAGCGGATCTTCTCGCCCGGTGCCGGAGCGGTTTGAATCGTCACTCCGTCTCGAACCGTTGGCGGCAGCGTCGGTGCGTTCGCCTGAATCGACGAGCCTGTTAGAAATGTGGCGTCGGTCTCCGCGTTTGCAATCTCCGGTGAAGATCCCATCATGCCCGCCTGCAGTAAACAGCGCGGACAGATCCCGGACGGCGCATTGGCCGGGAGGTCGGTTCCACATTTTGGACAGGCTTTCTTTTCCGTCACGGCTCGCTCCAGTTCCACCTATCCCCTTCTGACGGAAAGTAACGGAAACGTAACAGGGATTTATCTGCTACGACTCAAAAGCCGTAAAAAGGCTGCGAATTTCGTCGTCGATATCCTCCGGAGACAACAACGTTTGTGAGATCTCTTCTCGTAGCAGTTCACGATACCGCTGTCGCATGCGACTCGCGGCCATACGTGTCGCCGTTTCAGTTTGACCGAGTTCTTCAGCGACTGCCGCCAGCGTCATCTCTGAGTTTTCGCCACTCAAAACGTGCTTGAGAAGTTCGAACTGCCGTCCCTTGCCGCCTCGCTCCATATCGCGCTGCAAGTGCTGCATGACTCGCCCCAGCAGCGTGATGGCCCATTGTCGCTCGAAGATCTTGTCCGGAGTTTGTTGATCCGCGGGTTGCATGCCATCGTGTGCGACGAAGTCGAACGAAATGCGAAGGCGTCCCCCGCCGCGCTTTTGCGCCTTGGCTTTCTCCCATTCCCTGGACAGAAAATGCTTGAAGGCCGTTAGCAAGAACGCGCGAAACCTGCCACGTTCTGGATCGGCTGCCAGCAAAAAATCACGATCCAGAAGACGTTCAAAGAACGCTTGGGTCAGATCCTGCGCTTCATGCACGTCAAATACTCGGCGGCGAACATAGGCGTAAAGAGGAGGCCAGTACGACTTACAGAGCCGTTCTAAAGCGCTATCCGATTCGAGCGTCCCTCGCCGGCCGGCCGCCAGTACCAGACTCCAATGCGTTGTCGAAAACTGCATTGAGTGCGGAAGGTCGTCGGGTTGGCCATTTTCAATATCTGCCATCCCGGCGATTGTAACGCATGTGGCTGCGGGAATGGTAGATCATGGCATGTACTCACTCTGTTTCGATACGCGCCAATCGTTTCGGTGGGGGCCTGAAAAACCACATTCCGAAGGCCGTGGCGGCTTCCGCGAAAGCTTGTGCTCGATCCGCCATGCCAGATTGTGTTCAACTCTGAAGGACATGCGATCCTCAAACCCAAGTTTGCTGGATTGCCGCCACTTCCCAGGAAAACCGCCTTGATCAGAAACTTTACGACCGTTAAGTCGGGCTTTTGATGAGTACGCAGCAGAATGCAACTGGCCCCTGCGAGAAAATAACGATGCGAGCAGCCTTGATGTGCGGCTTAGCGGTTTCTGCTGGACTATCCGTCCTCGCCACCCACTCCTAAACCGACCAGAAGTTTCAGCCAACGAAAGCCCAGACCCTGGCGATCACGTTTTCGTTGATGGAACTGACTCTCCCCGACAAGACCGTAAAGTCGTTCATCGACATCAAGAACGGGAACTACAACTGGCAGGACGAGTTGTTGGTCAGTTTCTTCCTTCTCTCTGCGGACAAAACCAATGATCTGATCCACGTCGTCTTTGACAACTTGAAGCACGACACGCAGCTGCCACGCAAATCGGTGGAGAAATGACCGTGACCCTGCCGCGGTACAACCACCGACGACCGATACTGAAGACCCCCGCCAAAACAATGCGCTGCGTCCCAATACTGTTCGCCCAATAGTGTTCGGCATCAGTACCTTGGAAAGATGGCGGGGGACGGGAATCGGTCTTCAGGGCTGAAGGTTCCGTCGCCCAGATACTCCTCCCTCGGCAGGGTGAGTTCAGGCCAATCGGCAGGGCGGACACGGACGACTCGGCCGGGGCGAATACCTTCGATGATGAGATCCGTCTCAAATCGGATTTGAATGCCGCTACTCCCCAGAGGGACCTCTCCGGTCGCCTTCGTGACGTCGAGGATGGAGCCTCTTGATGCCATGTGCGCGGGTCCGTATGCTCCGCCTGCATGCTTCAATGTATTCTCGGCCGCATTCATCGCTGCTCCGACACCCTTCTGGAAATCGGCGTAGAGGGAGGGGTCCATGCCGCCGAACAGGGTCGCGGTCACCGTGGCGCGGCCGAACTTGCCATACTCGACGGCATCGATCCACGCGGGCATCCAGCGGCTGCGGATGAAGGCCTTGTGCGCCGCGGTTTGATTTTGAGCGGCACGTTGCATCGCAGTCTCATCCAGCCAGATGTCCGAGATGTGGAACCGAATGAACACGCCGCCCGGCGTGGGATGCCAGGTGAGTCCGAGCAGGACGGTCTGGCCTTCGAGCGATTTCTTCCCGCTGGCAGGCCAGATGCCATCGGCGATCAAGTCTGCGAGCCCGAGGCATTCGCGACCGCGCCAGATTCGTGTGGCGGCATCGAGGGTCATCGTTTGTTCGCTCCCCTTGTCGTCTCCGCCTTCCTTTGGTTCGAGGCTGGCAACGACCGTGCCTTGGGTTTTCTGGAGGTCCAATTCCTTCAGTTTCCAGACTTTGCCCTCACGCAGGCAGAGGCTGGGTTCGTCCTCGAGGAGGAGGACGTGGTTCTCGGCGGGCCGTTCCGCATCTCCTTTCTGGAGAACCGGGACGGAGGAGGTCGTGGGGTCCGGCGGGAGAAAGGCCCGGACATTCAGGATCGTGCCGAGCGGGATATCCCTGAGATCCGCCGGCGCGCCATGATAACGAATCATGCCGTACGGAAGCATGGCGAAGGGGTGCGGGGGATTTCGAAAGAACTCGCCCGTGGTTTGCACACGGAGGCTGCCGCGGCGGTTCGCATGGTCCACGAACGCAAGCACACCCCGGTAGGAGTTCGCCCCTTCCAAAGAGGGAAACTTCCCCGCTTCGGGCCGGAACGGCTCGTCTGCGGTCGCTGTGGCAGATGCGCTCAACGTGACGATGAGGCACAGTACAAAATATAGTTTTGACATTGGTGTTTCGTGAGCGTTCATAATGGGCAGCAGTTCATATTTAGGTGTAAAAAATGATCAGTGAGTAATGGAAAGTGGAGAATTCAAAATGGGCAAGTCCTCGCTGACGCACCTCATACTTTTGCATTTTTCATTCTCCATTAATCATTAATCATTAATCATTAATTCAGTCCCACTGAACAGCTAAACTTCCACCACCTGATTGCTATCGCCAAACTGGTCTGTCTCCACGCCCATGCGTTGGGCCATCATGAGCAGCAGATTGCTCATGTGGGCGTCTGTGTTCGCGGGACGGCTGCAAAGCCGGTAGTGTTCACCGGGTTTTTCGAGCTGGTAGCCGCCGAAGTGGCCCTGGTTGAAGTCGAGATGGCTGCCGTGCTTCAGGCCGAGGTCCGAGCCGCCGGCGAGCACCAGCGGAAGGTTGGCATTGCCGTGGCTGTGGCCGTAGGACATGCCGCTGCCGAAGAGCGCCATGGTCGAGCCAAGGAGCGGCTGGCCACCGAGATCCCTGGTCTCCGCGAGCCGAGTAAGGAAGTAGCTGAACTGCTCCAGGGCGAAGGTGTCGTAGTTCGTGAGCTTCTCGATGTAGCCCGGATCGCCTCCGTGATGGCTAAGCTGATGCCGCGACTCGGTGATGCCGATTTCAGGAATGGCAATGGCCTGGCCTTCGCCACCCAAACTGAAGGTGGCCACGCGTGTCACATCCGTCTGAAAGGCCAGCACCATCAGGTCATAGACCGTGCGGAAATAATCACCCGCCATAGTTTCGGCGATGTCGCGGTTGGTGCGCTCGCGATCACTGTCCGAGACGGCAGGCAGCGGCGTGTCGAGCCACGCATCGGCCCGTCGCGTGCGGATCTCTGCCTCACGTACGGAAGTGAGGTATTGCTCCATGCGTCCTTTGTCCTCCGATCCCATCTGCCTCTCGAGCCGACGCACTTCGGCGAAGTTGGCATCGAGGACGCTGCCTTTACGGCGCAGGGTCCTCCGCTGGGCTGCGATGCCGCCCTTCGGTTCCTCGAACATGGACGCAAAGATCTCACGGCAACGACGCATCGCGGGCAGCCGGACCCCGTCCGCAGTCCAGGCGAGAGAATCCTGCGTGATGGCGACCTCCATCGAAGAGATCCGGGTGTGCTGCGCGGTGACTTCGGCCATCTTCTGATCCACGGAGATGGTGTTGCGGTCCGAAGGGCCGAGTTTTCCGCCAGTCAACCAGATATTGATGCAGTTGTGATGATGGCTGAGGCTTCCCGGGTGATGCAGACCGCTAATGGGCGTGATGACCTGGCGGTGCTTTTCCAGAGGCTTCAGCGACCGGGAGAACTGGTAGTCCTTCCCCGGCGTGGTGATCTGTAGTTCAGCGAATGGACGCCGTTCGCGAGGTAGATGAAGGCGCAGCGACGCGGCGTTGCGGTGGCTTCCTCCGCCGCCCGGAGCGGGACCATGCATTCCAGGAACGGAAGCGAGATGCAACTACCCATGGCGCGCAGCGCGTGACGGCGGTCGATCAACCAGGATTGGGAAAGATAGTTGGTCATTGGGGTTAACCTTGGGATGATCTCTTAGAGCCTTACGGAACTTCTGGCGCGCACGGTGCGGGCCTCTTTTAAGAGCGAACGACGTGAGCAAACGACGTGAGCAAACGACGTGAGCGGGCGACTGCATTCCGAGCAGCAGTTCGCATTGGGTCAAGAGCTTTCAGCCCTGGTTTGGCAATGCCGCGAGTGACTTGATTTCATTGCGAGGAAGAAATTATTATTGAGTAATGGAGATTGGAAATTGCAAAATGGATGAGCATGTTAGACTTGGTTTTTGTCAGGCCGTGATTGGTTCGACTTGGCTGTTACGAGCGACTTGGCGATGATCTTGCAGAGCTGCTCGCACTCGTCCCGAAGCAGCTCAAGTCGTTGTTCCGGTATTAATTCCGATTTAACGATCAACCGAATCCAAACAGAGCTTTCCCGAAGTTCTTTCAGCGCGATCGCAAGCTTGTGAATAAAGTCCCTTTTACTTTCCGCGGCGCAGGCTTCAGCATAATTGGGAGCCGGGGAAGTTCCCGACCGCACGAGCTGTCCTGCAATGTGTCGTCCAAGCCGAGTATCTGGCAATGCATCGACTGCTTTACCAACTCGAACAGCAAACGCCAGCAACCGCTCTTCAATATCCGCACCCTTCTGCTCTGATTCACTCCTTCCACTTTGCATTTTTCAATCTCCATTACTCATTAATCAATTCTTCTTTGCTTCATCGCTTCCTCATCAATTCCGCTCTGATTCGCTCCTTTCACTTTGCATTTTTCAATCTCCATTACTCATTAATCAATTCCTCTCTGCTTCATCGCTTCCTCATCAGATCAGACATCGCCACGGCGCGGATGATATCTTTGACTCGATAATCGCTTTTCTTCGCTTCTGCCTCGATCGCCTTGATGTCTTCCTGGTCATCGAAGGTGAGTACGCGGCGGAGGGCGTAGGTGCAGAGCTGTTCGATGAAGGCCCGCGCTATCGTGTCGCGGTCTTCGATTAGCAGTTGTTTGAAATCGCTGGCATCCTTGAAGGCACGGCCGTCGGGCATTATGCCGGAGGGATCGACAAGCGGGTCCTCGCCGAGCCCCTGTGCGACCTTCTCATGAGTCCGCCACTGCCCGATGGCATCGTAGTTGTCCCAGGCAAGACCCAGGGGGTCGATCTTCGCATGGCAAGCGGCGCAGTTCGCGTCTTTGGCGTGTACTTGTATTTTCTGGCGAATGGTCGCCTTGGGGCTGTCCGCCGGAGTGGGTTCGATCGGATCGACATTCGCCGGAGGAGGTGGAGGAGTCTTGTTAAAGATCGCCTCACTGAGCCAGACACCGCGATGCACCGGACGGTGGCGCGTGCCGTCCGAGGTCAGCCCGAGCACCGCAGCCATCGAGAGCAGTCCGCCGCGATGATCCTCGGGCTTGAGCGAGACGCGTTGGAAGCCGGCGGAATTAGGTTCCGGAAGTCCGTAAAAATCGCAGAGCCGGGCATTGGCCATGGTCCAGTCGGAATCGACCAAACAATCCACGGGCAGATTCTTTGCGAACATCTCGTGGAAATACTCGATGACCTCAGCACGCATGCTCGTTTCAAGCCACGCGTCGTAGCGAGGATAGAGCGCCTTGTCCGGAGGGAACATGCCGAGACGATGCAGTTGCAGCCACTGCCGCGCAAAGTCGTCGATGAAGCGGTCGATCCTGCTGTCTGCCAAAATCCGGTCCACTTCTTTCTTCAAGCCCTCGCCGTTGAGGGCGCCGCCCTGGGACGCAGTGAAGAGGCCGTCGTCGGGCATCGAACTCCAGAGGAAATACGAGAGCCGCGAGGCGAGTTCCCAGTCCGTGAGCCGTTCGCGGGCCACCGGCTCGCCCTCGACGAGGTAGATGAAGTGTCGTGAGGTCAGCACGCCCTGCATCGCCACACGATAGGCATCGGCCATCTTTTCGCCTGCGTCGCGCTCGGAGCGGTAGGATTGCAGATACTGCTCCAACTCCTCCTGCTTGACCGGCCGTCGCCAGGCGCGTTCGGCGAAGCGTTGCAGATGCTCCGCAACCATCTCGGGAGTGGCGTCCTCAGAGGGCACCAGGCCCTTGCGCCGAGATTTTTCCGACTCCGTCTCCAGCGGTCCCTCCCATTCGATCCAATCGACGAGCACCGTGGAAAAGAGGCCGTTCCCTTTGTCATCGAACATCTGCGGAGCGTTTGGGTTCAGGAGCAGGGTCTCGCTGCTGTGTGTAAACATATAGAGAGGGCTGGCGAGCGCGTTCCGGAAGGTTGCGCCGCCTCTTCTGTCAACACCTTCGGTGGCCACGACGCAGAAGTGCAGCGTCGTTGGCATTTCCAGGAACACCTCAAACTCATGGACCTCCGGACTGTCCTCCGGTGCGGTAATGTCAAATTCGATGAGCCCCGCGACGGTCTCCTCACCAGTCTCCTTGCCGATGCTCAAGTGAGCCGGCTGGCCGCCGGGCGGGCGAATTCCGCTGGCTTGGATGCGCACTTTGTAGAGCCCGCTGTGTTCCGGACCGGTTTGCCCAAGCCACCCGGGCGAGAGCGCAGTCTCGACTCGACCGGGGAAGACGAGGTAACGCAGCGGCCGCTTGATGCCGAACCGGTCCAGCGCCGCCTGCTGGTCTTTCCCGCCGTTGTAACGCAACTCGGCAGCAGTCTTGCGGACTTTGCCAGACTCGCCGGACGCGGTCGGAAAGGCACGGTCGAGGACGAGTTCCGCAGCGCGGTAATAGCGATCGACATGCGATGGCGAAAGCGACAGCTCCGATCCGATGCGCTCAAAACCGTGCCACAGCGTGTCTTCGTTCAACTCCCCCGGCTTGGCCGGATCGTATCGCACGCCGAGCAGATCATAGACCGTATTCTGATACTCTTTCCGACTGAGACGATAATGCGCCACTGCCGGCCGGGCCGCCATCCGCGCCGCCCGACCAGCCTTGATCAGAGAGTCTAGATTCGTGACGAACGCCGCGATTTCCTCCTGCGCAGGTTGCGGCTCATCCTTCGGAGGCATCTGACCGGAGTTGATCCGATCGAGGACTTCCGCCCAATGGTGCGCGTCCTCGCCCGATTTGAAGTCGCGAGACAATTTGTCAATACACACATCTCCCTCGGTCTTTGCAGGGCCATGACAGCGAATGCAGTGCTTCTCCAGAAAGGCGTCCAACGGCTCCACTCCGCGGAGGACGCCGTTAACGCCAGGGGTGATCAGGAGCAGCATCAGAGGAAATCGGCTCAACCACATAGTCACTGTCTCGAATCAATATGCGGGTTTGCAAAATTTATGATGGACTTCCAGTCCGTTACTTTTCAGACGGACTTTAAGTTCACCCTACGGTGAATTAGACAGACTATTTCACGACAATTCCAGAGCTTTGAGTCGCAGTGCAACTCGATCGCAAGTCAGCATTACGGTTCCAGCATCGTTGTTCATGCCAAAATATCCTTCACAACAGCGCTGTGATCATTGAAACAATTGGCACTCCGCGATTCAAATTGATTGTCGTGTTGCCGATCCAATCAGTCGGAACGCGCTGATCCTTGTGTGCGTCATTCGCTAACCCGAGATCGTTTGCGTCAACGTCTGAAACTCAGCCTACAGGTCGAACTCGCGATGATCGTGTACCGGCCCGGCCAACGTAGTTCGCAGTGTCTCGCCCGAGGCCACTGTGATTGAGCTGCGGGCTCCTTGTCTCATGTATGAGCAAACACGCGAGCGCTTGGACTGGGATGTTCGGTGTCGTAGGGGGCTCGAACGCGGAGATTGATCGGGTTGAAACCCACGGATGACAAGGCCGCTTCACTCTGGTCGGTTTCAAAAAAAATTGAAGTTCAACACTGCGGTCGTATCGAGAAAGTTCTTTGCGGGGATTATTTTGGAGCCGACATGAAACGAAACCAGCAGAACGCTGCCGTCGCGGAGCATTCGATACATCTCCGAGAACGCGGGTACGAGTTGTTCCGGTACCAGATGCACGATACAATAGAAGGCTAGAACCTCTCGTCCTCGCTAGTTGGACGTCTGTGCAACGGGCTATTTGAGAGCGGGCTTGTTTGTGATCGCATTTGTGAAGCCCTCAATAGGTTCTTCAGTAGTCTGCACGGTCGTGCCGTGGAATTGATCAAGGCGTATTGGAAAGGCACAGATGATATCGAAGATGGAATGATGCTCTTTAGCGAGCTTCCGTACTTCTGCGCAATGTGGTTAGGACACCATCCAGTGAGCGGATGTCAGAGGGTTACCGTTCTGACAAGGATCGCGGAACAAGTCGCAGTGGGATTCCGTGGACCAGGGATCCATCGGTGGCAAGGATCGGGAACGCTGCTCCGGAAACCAGCTCTTCAGGAAGATCGGAAATTGGTGTTCGGGAGATTCCCTCGGCAACTACTTCGCTGACGATCAGATCGCCTGCGCGACCAGCCGATGCCAGCAACTCCACGATTCGCAACGGGGAGCCCAGATAGTCCAGTCGGCTGTTCAGAGTGGTGACCATGGCCTGGCCAGCATGAATTGCCACGACAGGCCGCCATGCGGCCACGCCTTCAATCTGCGGAATAGTGTCAGAGATTCGCGTTGCCGCATTCAACGCAGAGATCGAATTCCGAAATGCAAGGAGTGCTCCTTCGCCGTACAAACGGACATAGGAACCGCTGAATCGCGCGACAAAATCTGACAGAAGTTCTCCGTGCCGTCTGAGAAGTTCGCACGCTGCCAGTTCGCCGAATGCGGTCGTCAGCCGATTATCAGAGGCCGTCGTGACGATCATAAAGGTCATGTGTTGAAGACTTACAATCTGCTGAGCCGACGGGATCTCCCCGGGAAACAATCTGCAGAAATACGGGAGAGCGGCTGCCTGCAATGCCGTGAAGCCATCGTCCACGACAGCGCTGCGTTCAATCCGCACGACAATCTCAGTCGCTTCCTGGTTCGAGACGATAAGCAGCTGCTGCCCCGTACGCAATGCGACAGCGGAGGCTTGAGAGCCACCTTTTAACTCGATGTGCAGACGATCATGCGAGGCCTCTGCCGTTACATTGAGGCGAATCGAAAACGGTAATTGTGGTCCTCGGAGAATATACTCTCCGGCTGCCAACTGAAGACCAACGCTCAAGGTTTCACCTGATGCGACTCGCGCCTGAGCCACGACATGCGGCGAATGCGCAGGACCGCCAATACAAAAATGGCCGGTCTCGGGCTTCCTGATCTCTGAGACTGTTTGAAACACAAGTTCAACTCGCGTTGCAAAATCCACTTCAAAGTCAAAGTTGCAGGCTTCACATCGTGTATGCAACTTGATGTCCGCGATCGTGTGATGTGACTGTGCCGGGATGCGACAGGACGGACAGATCACTTCCCACTGCAGATTAAACAATCCCGCATTAACGCCATGCAAACAGACGTCGATGACTTTTTCGACCGGGAGATTGAGACGCTGTGCCAGACGCCGCGGTCGAATACGGCTGATCGCCTGCGCGGGCGCGATCGTGACAAAGTCCGTGATCCTCAGCAGCGTCTCCTGGTCAACACCCTCTTGTGACAGTTTATCAATGACACGCTGCAGGAGTGCCGTTGCTGAATTTTTCAGCGGACGCGTCTCTTCGAATTCATCCACGCCCGAAACGGAAGGACGCTGAGCAATCACGGCATCGATTCGTCGATACACGCGATCCAGTGCTCTGCGAATGAGGACTGTGAACTGGAATCGAGCGAACCAGAGCCCGGGAAGATGCCGACCGCTGACTTTGAACGTGTGGGTCAGCGTGGTGCCACCGTCGGCGCGGCGAGTCAATTCAACAGCACTGACCAGCCAGCGCAGCGGACCACG
>JANPHT010000166.1:0-13115 GCA_031424595.1 Planctomycetota bacterium | reverse complement strand
AGCACAAGCACAATTCCTGTGATCGCCGGCACGCCCAGATCCAGAGCCGCTCGACCGTGATTGCTGATCAGTTGGCTGGCTGCAGGCCAAAACAGGACCAGAATCAGTGGCAGAACGACAAAAAACTGCCAGGCAATCACGCCGGGCTTCCGGGCCCCAAGCGTCGAAACGGCAGGCGTCAGCAAGAGCACAACCGCGGCGACCTGGCTCGCCGATTTCCAGCCGGGTGATGTGAAAATCAAATTACCGGACAAGAGTGCAGACACCAACACCGCAATACTGGCCGACAATGCCCAGCCCCAGGAATACATCACCGTCAGCCCAACCATGAAACGGCGGCATTGCAATAGCCTGATGATCAGAATCCCGCTGGCGATCAACGACAGCCAACTCATCCATCCCAGCATGCTCAAATTCCTCAGGAGGCCTGTTCTTTAACGCCTCAGTGGTAATGTCGGGCCAGTGTTGTCCATTGCAGGGGTCTGAGGACCCGACCAATCTGATTTTCAATTCTCGCCATGCGAAGAATTCGAGCACCAGTTTCGTGATGTCCATGATGGAATGCAAATCGGCTCACCCGTTCAGTCGACGCCCTCCCTGATTCGCGAATATATTCCGTCGCCCCACGACATCGCGGTTAACGATTGTCGTGATCCGAAATCCTTCGCACTCAATCAAGGTTTCCATGAAAACGGCATTGACGAATCATCCGGCCGGCAATTACTCATTTGTGCCGGGGATCGCGCCCTACTCCTGTGGTATCATTTCAAATCCAGGGTTCGAAGTCGTTCATGTGACGATGAAGTGCATGCTCGCCTGGGAAAAAGGCTTTCAGCGGATTGAACAATTTCTTGCGGCAGCGGGACGTCCGAAAGCAGCCCTTTGTGCGATGTCGTTGCGCTGTCCGCAGCCATTCACGTTTGCTGGCTTTACAGAATTCAATGCGGCCTACGCTGCAGTGCTGCAGGATTGGGATGTTTTCGTTGACGGAATAAACCCCGTGGCCCGGACTCACATCGCGCCAGAGTTAGTACGGCCAAATGAACCTTCGCTTTTTGCCTTCGCGTACACTCGGCCATGTGAACCTTCGATGCCACCGACTTTTGTCGTCGCCGGAGCCGGTGAACTTCCTGAAGGAGTGTTGAACCGCGAAGGAATAATCCGACTTGGTGAGTTCAGTTCGGAGGCAATTGCCGAGAAGACTGAATTTGTTATGGACCTTATGGAAAGCCGGCTTAATCAACTGGGAACAGGATGGGATTCTGTCACGCGAGTCAACGTCTACACGAACCATCCTGCAGATGACGCGATCGCCAGGATTGTGAATCCTCGCATCGGCCCCGCAGGCATTCACGGAGTCACATGGCACTTTTCAAGGCCGCCGATCGAAGAAATTGAGTACGAAATGGACATTCGCGGTGTCCGCACCGAATTGATGGTTGCTGGAGACTGAATCAACACCACTCAGAGTCTCCCCGTTTCGGAGCGATAAAAGATCAACTCTGCAAAAATCGCGACACTTTTCAGGCTGGGCCATGGTTCAACTGGCTGGGACGGCCGAATCTTGTCACGATGCGTGAGGCGGAAACAATTTTGGACGGATTTCTCCTTTTCGGAGTCAGAAGATGTCAGTTCGAATCTGTGCTGCCTTCGCTGTTGGTTTGATTTACTGCGGGGAGATGCAGGCTTTCGGCCCTCCATCGCCGAATGAAACTGCGGCAGCGGTGGATAGAAGTCTCTGGGGTGATGAAGCGGTCACATCGGTTCCAGCAGCAGACGACGCCACTTTTCTTCGGCGGATCATGTTTGACATTGTGGGTCGCCCGGCGACTCCGGGAGAGATCACTGCGTTTGGACTTGATCCATCCGAGGATCGACGTCCTGAACTGGTCAATTCGCTTTTGAACTCTGCTGATTATGGACTCAACTGGTCACGCTACTGGCGGGACGCCATTTTTCGCCGCGCGACAAACATGCGAGCTGGAATTGTACGCCCTGCGTTTGGCGACTGGATGGCGACTCAACTGAATGAGGGACGGGGCTGGGGCGAAATCGCCACGGAGCTTCTGACAGCCAGCGGCCCCGTCAACGACAATGGGGCGACGGCATTGATTTTCGCTCATGAAGGTGTTGCCGAAGAAGTCGCCGCAGAAGCTTCTCGACTCTTCCTCGGAGTCCAGATTCAGTGTGCTAATTGCCACAACCATCCCTGGGATAGTTGGAATCGCGATCAGTTTCATGAGTTTACTGCGTTCTTCCCTCGAGTGAGTGTCCAACGTGACCGCAATTCCGACAACATGTTTGATTATGAGATTTCGTCGGTAAACACGGACCGTTCAAGGAATCCAGCGGCATCGCAGTTTCTTCTGACGCGTGCCGACAAAAATCGGGACAAGATGATCACCGAACAGGAAGCCAAAGGAACGATGCTGGCCCGCATTTTCACAGGGCCCGCGAAAGACGTCATTGACAAAAATGGCGATGGGAAGTTGTCGATTGAAGAGATCATGACCGCGCAGCCTCCGGACAGACCCGGTCAGGGAGCGATCGAACACTACATGCCCGATCTTGCTGATCCCGGATCTCAGGGAACGAAGATCGATCCGTCATTCTTTCTGAAATCCGCTGAAGTACCCAGTGGACTCAGTGATGGTGAACGCCGCGGAATGGCTGCTAAGTTCATCACCAGCAAGGACAATGAGTGGTTCTCGCGGGCCATTATTAATCGCGTCTGGTTTGAAATGACAGGCACTGCATTTTATTTGTCGATCGACGACCTGGGACCTGATCGCGAATGCACAAATGAAGCAACGCTGCAAATCCTGAGCGATGGATTTGTCGCCAGCGACTACGACTTGAAGTGGTTAATCCGCACGATCTCTGCAACGAAAACTTATCAACGGGCCCCTGACAATGACGCTGACGGGTTTGCTCGATGCGAGCCCATTCGGCTGCGATCAGATCAGCTTTACGCAGCCTTGTGCCAAACGCTGGGAGTGACAGCGCTTCCGCTCAGGTACACCGAAGGTCGACGTTCACCCTATGAAATGCAGCGTAGTGATCCCGGTCGTGAGGAATTTTCTCGGATCTATGGCTTCGATCCTTCGACACTCCGTGATGAATTGACGGGAAGTATCCCGGAGGCCTTGTTCATGATGAATTCACAGCTCCTGGCGCGAACTATCGCGACAACCGGTGAATCCAGCGTCATTACTCGAATTTCAACTTCGGTACTTGCAGAGGAAGATATTGTCCGGGAGCTTTATCTGACAGCCCTTGGTCGTGATCCTGCGGACGGTGAACTGAAGATTGCAATGGCTCATTTAACATCCAGCAAGGAATTGAGGCCAGGACTGGAAGATCTGCTTTGGGCACTGTTGAATTCTCCTGAATTCTACAGCCGTCGCTAAATTGGAAAAATCTCACCGGATTCTGCGACTCCAGCTCAGTATTCCGGTGTTCCACAGCCAGCTTGTCCTTACGCCTGATGTGATTCAAGTCTGCGAGCGGAGATGAAATGGTGCGAAGGGGAAGGGGCTGACCGATTCTGAGCGTCCGTGTTTGCAGGCTTCGGTTGCAAAGGTCGTTCAGCCCCATCCCTTCCGCACCATGTTTCTCACGGTTTCTCACGTGGAAGCGTGGCGGATCGCGGTCGATCATCTGTGTCACATCAGAGAATTTAACGTAAATAAATCAGATCGCGAGGCACGCTATGACTCAAACTCAGATTTTTGACAGCATCGCGTCCGTGGACGGCCAGTTTATTCGCCGTCGATTTCTTAAGACTTTTGCCGCTGCGGGAGCCTTAGCTGGCACTTGCGGCCTCCGAAATTTGATGGCCCAACAGGCTGAAGAATTGCGGCGACACGGCAAATCGATGATTCTGCTTTGGATGCAGGGCGGGCCAAGTCAGTTTGAAACGTTTGATCCAAAGCCCGGCCATCAGAATGGTGGCCCGACACAGGCCATCGAAACCAGTGTCCCGGGCATTCGTATTGCCGACAATTTTCCGCTCCTGGCGAAACAAATGGCGGACATCGCTGTTGTCCGCTCCATGAACAATAAAGAAGGCAGTCATCCCCGCGCGACGTATCAGTTGCACACGGGTTACGTTCCTGCGGGAAGCGTGAGGCACCCCTCGTTCGGATCAAATATCGCTCAACAGCTTGGCGACGTCACTTCTGAACTCCCGTCGTTTGTTTCCATCGGAGCAACTCAGGGTGCCGGCTTTCTCGGAATGGACTATGAACCCTTTGTCGTCGCTCGACCGGGCCAATTGCCTGAAAACGTTGCACTGCCAGTCCCACGCGATCGATTCGATCGACGTTCCGAGCTTCTGAAAAAGCTCACCTCGGAATTTGCAAATCATGGATCGGCGCAGCTGGCGGCAACGCACAATTCACTTTACGGGAAGACCTCACGGCTGGTGCTGACACCGGAGATTGACACGTTTGATATTTCATCCGAACCGCATGCCTTGCAAAATGCCTATGGAGATTCCAACTTCGGACGCGGCTGCCTGTTAGCGCGGCGACTTGTGGAACGGGGTGTGACTTTTGTCGAGGTGCGTTCAGGTAACTGGGACACTCACCAGAACAACTTTGAAGAGTGTGCCAGGAATGCAGCGGAAGTGGATCCAGGAACGGCCATGCTGTTAAAGGACCTGAAGGATCGAGGCCTCCTGCAGCATACTGTCGTTGTCTGGATGGGCGAATTCGGCCGTACGCCGAAGATTAATCCTCGTGAAGGGCGTGATCATTATCCGCGAGCCTTCAGTATGATGATGGCCGGAGGCGGTATTCGTGGCGGACAGGTCTACGGAGCCAGCAGTGCGGATGGCAGCGAGATCGCGGAAAACCCCGTCAGTGTGCCGGACCTCATGCGAACCGTCTGCAAAGCCCTGGGCGTGAATGCGGATCACGAAAACATGAGCCCCCAGGGACGACCGCTAAAAATTGTGGATGGTGGAAAAGAAATTTCGCAGTTGCTGACATGAACGCCAAATGCACTCTGTCTTCAGGAACAATGAAGCATTGGCAGTCAGCATAAGAGTTGTGTTTTCACTTTCAAGGTTTGGTTGCCGAACGCCCACCTCCAGGCTGAGATACTTCCGCAGGTTGTATCTTGTCAGCAGGCGGTATCTCGTCAGCAGCCAACTCCAACTCTTCCAGCATCTTCACCACCATTTCATGGCCCTTTCGAGACTGGTGCACAAGTAATCGATTTCCGGCAATCGTCATCGTTCCTATTTCGTCGCCGTTGTTGATCCATGGGCACGGTGGAGTGGTCATTTGTTGAATCGCATCCAGAAGACCTGCGTACGGGACTAAATAGAGCCGTGTTTCGTTAGTCCCCGGATCCGGGGCAACAGGGCTGCCGGTCACATTCTGCGTTCGATTCTTCAGCGAGGAGGAACTTGCGTCACGTGGTGAATGACCGATCGCGTTTTCCTGCAGCATAAAGAAGCCGCCGCCTCCACCTTTGCCTCCACCACCTCCCCCAGTACCTCCAGAAAGTCTACTTTTTGGTGTGTCCCAGTATTGCTCGCTGGGTGGAAAGACGCTGCGAAGTCGAGAAATGTCATAGCTTCGCAGGATCAGATTTTCTTCGGACTCGGCAGAATCGGTCGTTGTTATCAGCAGCACTTCATTTCTGATCACCCACGTCAGCTTCGGATCCTGATCCGTAACCCTCGCGAGAATCAGTTCAAGAGCACTTGCAATCGTCATTGAGCCTTCAGGAAGGCTCACTTTCGAGATGATAGTTGAATTGAGAAATTCCGGATCGGAACCAATATCAGGATCCAATGGGTCCAACATGACAAGCAATTGCAGCCCGGTTGTTTCCGACAAATGCTGGGACAAAAACTTAAGGACATCAGCCAGACTATTGTCTCCCGGGAATTCAAGGGCAGGAATCTTCTCGGTCCCAATGGTCTGATAAATTTGCTGCTCAACAGCTCTCGCCGACGCTCGAGAGAACTCGGACGCGGGTGCATTTCGTTTGCGGTTGCTGGTTGTGGCGGAAGGTGTGGCGGAAGCGGTATTATTCTCGCCGACAGAATCAGCGGAGATAGGATTGGAGAAAGCTATCCCGGCGACCGAAGGCACCACGGCAACCAATACGGCTTCTGATGATTCCGATGGGCCATCCGCTGCGTCGGTCGCATTCACAATCGGCAAAGAATCATCTTCTGGACTTCCACCTGCGCCCTGAAAGGCGCCCAATTGAGTCATTCCCAAAACACCGCAGAGTGCAAGGGCACCTGCCACGACCATCATGCCAGTTTTGATACTCATGAGTGTTGTTCCTGTTGACGAAAGTAGTTGCATACGTGCCAGATCTACGCCGGTAACGTTTTCTGTTCCGCACCATCCGGAACCAATCCTGCAAAACTGCGAGGTAGTTTTGATCGTCCCCCTCCTGAACGAAACGCCGCAGAAGGTCTCGATCGAGAAACCTGAGCAATGAAGTCGAAGATGAAGCAGGATGTTGCGTCGTGGATATCAGTAAAGTACCAGCCGAAGTCGTTCTGCTGCGCCGAAAATGAAATATTTTTTGACGAACTGACAAGGCTGCCGACGATTGCTTGCTTCTCGGGCTCCGTCGTACAATCCGCGAGGTTTCGGCGACGCGTGGTCAACTTTTTCACGGGAAGAACACAGATGAGTCAGGTTTCTCGTCGAGCATTTCTGCAGACAACTTCGGCCGCTTCGGCCTCACTACTCCTGACGGGAACTCGAGCTTCCGGCCGCGTTTTGGGAGCGAATGACCGAGTCCGAATTGCTGTGGCTGGTTTAAACGGTCGTGGCCAGAGTCATCTTGCAGGATGGATGGACCAGCCCAATGTCGAAATCGCCTATTTGATCGATCCTGATCAAAAGGTGCTCGCCAGCGCGATGAACTCAATGCAGTCAAAGCTGAAGGAGAATTTCAAAGCCAAAGGAATCGCCGACGTACGGGAAGCACTCGAAGACAAAAACCTCGATGCAATCTCTGTGGCGACTCCGAACCATTGGCATTCGCTCATCACGATCTGGGCCGCACAGGCTGGTAAGCACGTCTACGTCGAAAAGCCAATGAGTCATGACGTGGGAGAAGGTCGCATCGCAGTCGCCGCTCAGGAGAAGTATGGCGTTGTGATTCAACACGGTACTCAGAGTCGAAGCGATGCGAAGATCGCAGGACTGCACGAGGCCATTCAGGCGGGACAGTTTGGCAAGCTCAGCATTTCTTACGGATACTGCTGCAAGCAGCGCGGCAGTATCGGGATGAAACCCATTACTCAGCCGCCAGCGAATCTTGACTGGAACCTTTGGCGAGGCCCCGCAGCCATCGACGAATTCCATGCGAACTACGTCCACTACAACTGGCACTGGTTTTGGAAAACCGGCAATGGCGACCTGAATAATCAAGGTACACATCAACTCGATATTGCTCGCTGGGCGTTGGATAAGGACTTGACGCATCCCGTAAAGGCGATGGCAATCGGAGGCCGATTCCAATGGAATGATCAGGGAGAAACGCCTAATACGATGATGGGTCTTGCGGAGTACTCCAACGGTCAACAAGTCTTTTTCAATGTTCGAAATGTCGATTACCCTGGGTACGAACGACAGGTCGAGAATGAATACTATTTCGAAGATGGTGGCAAGATTATTCGAGGTGAGTACTTTGCTCCAGGTACTTCAGAAGGAGAAAAACTGAACATCAAGCCCGGAAAGGTAACTCCAGGGGGAAACTGGACGGCGTTTATTAGCGCCGTGCGTGAAGGTAAACCAGAAATGGCCAATGGAAACGTTTACGATGCTCATTATGGATGCGTGCTTGGGCACCTGATGAACAACTCCTATCGACTCGGCGAGAAAGTACCTTTCAACGCAAAGGCCGGTCGATTTGGTGACAACAAAGTGGCAGCAGAGCACTTTCTGAAGCTGCATGAGACCATGCGTCACGGAGTCGGCGTTCCCGAGGATGGCGCTGAGTACACGGTCGGGCCGTGGATCACATTTGACCCGGCGACGGAAACTCACGTGGGTGAATTCGCGAAAGAAGCTGACTCTCTGCTGAAGGATAAGAACCGACCGGGATTCG
This sequence comes from Planctomycetota bacterium, assembly GCA_031424595.1. Lineage (GTDB taxonomy): Bacteria > Planctomycetota > Planctomycetia > Planctomycetales > Planctomycetaceae > SXXK01. Next base: position 5,021 of record JANPHT010000166.1, on the reverse strand, counting down.
AAGTGCCCACGATCGACAAAGTGTAAAGTATCGACCTCATAATCGCTCCGGAAAAATCCAGAAGGCAGTCCTTACTCTCCCCGTTCTCTGCATCAAGGTCTTGCTGATGACTCGAGTATTCATTATTTCGGCCAGGAGAACGCCCTTCGGGAGATTTCGCGGTTCGCTGTCAGAAACCAGCACTGTGGATCTGGCCTCAATCGCAGCTAAGGCTGTGATCGGGCACATGCACCACAGCGCGGTCGATCACGTCATCCTGGGGAACGTGTTGTCTGCCGGGCAGGGGATGAATATTGCCAGGCAGGTTGCCATCAATATCGGCCTGCCGATTTCTACACCAGCCTTTACGATCAATATGATGTGCGGGTCCGGAATGCAGGCCGCTCTTCTGGGAGCTCAGGCGATTCGAAGCGGAGACGCCCATGCCGTGCTCGTGGGGGGAGTGGAGTCGATGTCGCAATCTCCAATGCTGATCGCAAGACCTCCACGAGGCCAGCAGGTGGATGTCGAATGCCTTGTGGATTCGATCGAATGCGATGGCCTTATCGATACCTTCAGTAATCGTCACATGGGTGAGACTGCAGAAGATCTTGCCGAAGAGTTGAAGATCGGTCGTCGGGAACAGGATGCGTGGGCTGAACGTAGTCAAAAACTGTATGCCATGGCACTGGAAAAAGGAATGTTCGCTGACGAAATCGTCCCCGTCGGCGAATTCAGTCAGGATGAACATCCCCGCCCGAATTCAAATCGCCAGTCGCTCGCGGCATTGCAACCCGCTTTTGACCCCAAAGGAACGATCACCGCCGGAAACGCTTCCGGAATCAATGACGGAGCCTCCATGCTTCTGTTGGCCGACGAAAAAACCACGCATGACAACGGATGGTCCATTATGGCCGAATTGAAAGGCGGGACGACGATCGGATGCGATCCACAACGCATGGGCCTGGGCCCGGTGTTCGCCATCGAAAAACTGCTGCGTCAAACAGGCCAGCAACTTACTGAATTCGATCACCTGGAAATTAATGAAGCATTCGCCGCCCAAACTCTTGCGTGTTTGCGCCTGCTGGAGATCCGAGTCAATCTTTCACAACCCGAAATCACCACAGGATCCATTGCTGGATTGCCGATCAAGGTCAATCCCCATGGAGGTGCCATTGCGATCGGTCATCCGCTGGGAGCCAGTGGAGCCAGACTGCTGACTCACCTCGCGTGGCAGATCTCAAAGAAGCAATCGCTCAATGCCGTGGCGTCGCTTTGCATCGGCGGTGGCATGGGGATCGCGGCGTCCTTGTCTGCCCCCTGATGTCAACTCAAGACACCTGATATCCGGAGCTGACTCCTCTCTTTTGAAGACAAATGGCAACATCATGATGCATTGACGTGGTGTTCCTGCAACGGCACCAAACGTCTTCTTTTCACAGAAGAAGATCAGTCGATCGACGTAAACCTTTAAAGGGATTCTACTTGCGCACGCGTTAGCTCTACGGCACTGAATTCGTCTTTGTTTGGTTCATCCTTTGCATCATCAGTCTTGTCCTCTCAAGCATGGTGGTAAAAGTGAACAGCCCAACTCTGGAAAGATGGCGCGATGAGTTCAAGAAAGAAGCAGCGACTGAGTATTCGGATCCAGAACGATTTTGCCATCGTAGCGCTGGAAGATATGGAGATCTGGGACGGGGCCGACCTCGCATTGCTGCGGGAGGCTCTGACAACACTGATCGAAGTCGAGGGCTATCGAGCTGTCGGAGTAGATCTGTCGGCGGTCAAGTACATCCCAAGCGGCTTCTTTGGAATGCTGTTCGAATGGTACGAACAGGGTCTTCGTATTCGACTCGACTCGCCTCAGCAGAACGTCGAGCAAATGCTTTGGTTTCGAATGTTCTTTGTCTCGCAGGATGACTCCACTTTTCTGCTTACAGACGAACGCATGCGAAACAACACGCCCAATGAACAAGTTGAGTTTCATCGCCGCGAATTTATGGCCGATGTGGATGATACGGATGAAGGTGACGCGGAAGAACAAATCAAAGCCATTCGATTCGGCGTTCGCAGCACCGAACGGATCATCTAGCCGGATCGTTGGAAAACGCTGCGTTTTTGAGAACATGGCGGTGTCCAGCTAAATCAGCAGATGCCCCCCGGCCCCTCAATCTTGCGGATGTCAGAGCCCAAGCGGTTGAAAATGCTCTGCCAATTCAGTGACTTCCCGAATTCTGGCAATCCGCTCCGGGGTCAACTTCAACTCGTTTTGACTTGCAATTCGACGACGGAGCCATGTTACGGGACTTAGCAGAACCGTCGATGCGTCCAAAGCCTGAAACAGCAACAGGTCGAGTTCATTCAATGATCGATTGGCCATAAAACCCCTGATGGCACCACAGATCTTTTCGGAATCACGTCGATACCAGCTTCGAAACAGTCGAGTCAAATCGTAGCCCACATGATCTGTCGACATGGCAGACAAATCGATCAGTCCGGTGACCGAATTGCCCGTGAACAACACATGGGCGCGCCAGAGATCGCGCATGACAGGCTGCAATAAAAACGACTCCGACGCCAACGGTTTCAGTCGCTGCAGTAACCATGGCAACCACGTTTCCAGCACATTGCAGATTCGCAGTGCCAGTTGTCGGAACTCGCCGTTTGCGTCGTTTGCTGTCAACTGACGATATCGCGGCAACGTCCCGTCAATCAGCTGCCCGGTGATTTCCAGCCTTCGCAAGATTCCGGGCGATTTCCCTTTGGCGACGTAATACCACTCGTTCGGTGGCAACATGGTCGCGGCCTTGACGGCTGCCTCGTGAAACATCCTGAGACAATGCAGCGTTGAGTCCAGTTGCAGCGGCGAGGGTGGCTCCGAAGACGCTTCTCCGGGCAGCCATCGCTCCGTCTGCCAGAAATGCTCGTGGAGGCGGATTCGCGTTGTTCCAACGGCACGATCATCAGCGGTAAACGCACGGACATTATCAGATAACACAGCCCCCACGATCGGCGCGGCCATCGGAACGACAATGACATCGTTTCGATTGTCCCGCATTCGCCGCAGCAATCGGACGAAAAACTCCCATTGATCGTCCGACATCGCCGACGCTGCAAGCACACTACGGACAGCAAACTGTCGACCGTCTGATGCGAGCACCCTGAAGACAGATGCCTCACTGAATCCTCCCGTCATCCACCGAACGGACTGAGCCTGCACCCCAAACAATGTCGCCACATGGGCCGCGGTCGTCTCACAAGGTGCCGGGAAATCAGACATGGAATTCGTTACTTCAGACGTTCGACAAGGCTATTGACGAAGGGATCGATATCCTTCTTGTAAGTGAAAGCCTCTTCTTCCCCGTCTTCGAGGAGACTGTCGTCAAATCGCTTTGCCAACTTTCCGTCGGCATCGTACACACACACCGCCGGGATCGACGACAGTTCGAGCGACTCAAAGACCTTATCGGATTCTGTGCTGCACAGAATATTCGTAAACGTGGCCTTTTGTTTCGTCAAAAACTCCTGCACACGAGGTCGATAAAAGTCAGATGGCTTATTTTTAATCCCGACATAATCGACGTTGAAACTTACGCAAACAACTTTATCTTTGTGAGCGTGGTGCATTTCAACAAGATGAGGAAACTCGGTCATGCAGGGCAGACAGGATGTTGACCAGATGTCAACGACGACAACCTTGCCCTTTTGCCCTTTTACGAGTTCCTCAACATCTTTCCAGGTTCCGGCGGTCAACGTGACGGTATCCGTCTTCGAATTCCCGGCAGGTGCTGTTTTTTCTTCCGCGATGGCGCTTGTCAGTACCATGACTCCTGCCATTGCAGCCGCGCCAATCCCTTTGACGAACTCAGTCATCACGATTCCTTTGTCCTCGTTAAACGAAATGCACGTTAAAAATCTGTCAGCCCGGGAGCAACGACCAAACCAGTCGCCAGTCCACGTTGAATGCATGTTCATGATGAAGGTCGAGCGAGCAAGTGGATGATAGCAAACTTGCGCCTTTCCAGGAGACCGGGTGTTTCCAAAATCCTGGCAAGACTTGCCATCTCATCTTTAAACCGTAGATTGAACCACATCGGCTTACGTCCGGATGCCCTTTCTCGGAACTCAGACAACAATATGCGGCAATCAACAGTAGTCAACTCGACACACAGTTCTGCGTCGCTGAATCCGCCAAATGGTTGCCATCTTAAGTCAGGCGCTGGGCAACGCGCTTTGGCTCTGTTGACGCTGAGCCTTTGCGTCTTGAGTTCGTCCGTGCTGGCAGCAGAAGATGGCACTCGGCCGAACATCATTTTCATTCTTGCCGACGATTTGGGCTACGGTGAACTTGGCTGTTATGGGCAAAAGGTCATTCAGACTCCGCATCTGAATCAGATGGCGATTGAAGGCCTGCAGTTCAATCAGTTCTACGCGGGAGCCACGGTTTGTGCTCCGTCAAGAAGCGTGCTGATGACCGGTCTGCATCATGGACATACTCGAGTGCGAGGAAATGCGGGAAAGCTGAATCCAAAGGCTCAGGCATTGACGGAGGAAGACGTCACCGTCGCCGGTGTGCTCAGAACATCGGGTTATCGAACGGCATTGATCGGCAAATGGGGCCTTGGCGATGTTGGGGAAGCAGCCTCTGGACTGCCCGGAAAACAGGGCTTTGATGAATTCTTCGGCTATCTGAATCAACACCATGCTCACAATCATTTCCCCGATTTCTTGTGGCGTAATGAGCAGAAAGTTTCATTGCCCAATAAGATTACGCCGGTCGGCGAAAGTGGAGGTGGCTACGCGACGGAAGCAGTTCAGTTTGCTGATGATTTGTTTGTCGAAGAAGCGTTGCGGTTTGTTACGTTGAACAAGGATTGTCCGTTTTATCTGCAATGGTGCCTGGTCATCCCCCACGCAAATAACGAACGCACTCGCGAGCTTGAAAACGGTGCTCATGTCCCTGACTTTGGTCCCTATGCGGATCGAAACTGGCCAGACCCGGATAAGGGTCACGCCGCAATGATTACTCGACTTGATAGCTA
>JANPHT010000165.1:0-11366 GCA_031424595.1 Planctomycetota bacterium | reverse complement strand
ACATGATGCTCGTCAGCCGCGCGATGACCGCGTCGGCCATTGAGCGGCGCGAGAGTCGGGGCGTGCATGCTCGCAGCGACTTTCCAGATTCGCTTGAGTCTCAACGCAGCCATATCTGCGTTCTGCCGCAATAATTCGCGGCCGACTCATGATCTCGTTGAAGATCACGAAGATCACAAAGGGGCAGAGAATCACGGGGCAGGTGCTGCCCCGTGATTCGACGGAGCTTCAGGATCGGCTGGTTTCCAGACACCCAGATCGTAACGCTTCCAGAAGTCGTCTGCAGACATTTCCTCTTCGATTGTTGTCTGGATCAGCACAAGGCTCTTGCTGTTCCGCAAGCCTTCCATACCGGTGCGAATTCGTTCGGGTGACAACACCAGCCGTTCAAGTCGGAGGCTATGCAGCGGAGTGACGTCTGTGACCTGCGTACCTGCGATGTTGAGTCGACGTAACGTGGAAATTGTAGCCAGCGGTTCCAGGCTGCTGACCGCGGTGCGTTCGACATCAACGCTCACCAGTTTACGACCTGGAAGCTCCGAAAGTTCTGTCACCTGAGTTCCTGCCAGCCAAAGAATCTGGAGTGGCATATCTTTGAGCAGCGACAGATCAGAAAATGCCAGATTCAGCAGATTCAATTGTTCGAGAGGCATCCCCTGCAGGACCGAGAAATCCGTCACCTTCGTGTTTTGCAGCTTCAGAATTCGTAATGGCATTCCCTTAATCACGCTGATGTCGCTGACGGGAACATTCTCAAGAACCAGTGTTTCCAGTTTCATGTCCTGCAGCGGCGAAAGATCGGTCACCTGAGTAAAACCCAGATCGAGGCCTCGCAAGGGAACTCCCTTCAGAGCTTCTACCGAACGAACGCCCGAGCGAAACAAGTTGGCTTCCACAATGTCATTTCCGGACACCAGAAATGTAGCCATTTCATTCGTCTTGAGCTTGCGACGAAGTTCGTCAGGATTCAGCTTCAGAGTTGTGGAATCTTCCCTGGCAACTCGCCGCGCGTGATCTGCGGCGGTCACTTCTTTGGGACCCTCTTCACATCCGGACAATGCTGTGAGCATGCCAACCAATGCGAGGAACAACAACTGACTTGAAATAAACTTCATTCCGAAGGTCTCCATTCCCTGGCAAGCTGAGTGAACAACTCGCCGCGTTCCCGATAGTCGCGAAACCACCCATAACTTGCACAGCCGGGTGAGAGCAGGACAATATCGCCTGGTTCGCTGAGTGCAACAGCCTGGGCGAAGGCATCTGTGAAGTCTTTTGCATCACAAATCTGCACAACGCAACCCGAATCGCCTGAACTCACTAATCCCCTTAAATAACCGGCAGTTTGCCCCATCAAAATGACGACTTTTGCACTCTTGCGGATTTCGGCCGCGAATGCACTCAGGTCCTGTCCTTTATCGTACCCACCTGCCAACAACACAATGCGACCCGAGAAAACTCGCAGTGCCATGATGGCCGATTCCGGAGTTGTTGCAATGGAGTCATCCCAGAACTGCCTTCCTGCATGTTTGGCGACCATTTGAAGTCGATGCGGCAACGGCTGAAATGATGTCAGTGCGGTCGAAAACAATTCAGGATCTGCCCCGGCCTGCCACGCGGCACAAGCCGCCGCAGCAACGTTCAGCTGATTGTGGATGCCGGGAAGTTGTGAAGGGATCGAGATTCGCACAGAGTCCTCGAAGCCCCCGCGAGCCGATCGCAGAATCAGACTGCCGTTTTCCAGAAAACCTCCATCGTCTCCAATGTCGTGGACTCCAAACAGGAGACTTTGGCCGCGAGTTTTCCACAGCGCGCCGGATTCACTGGTGTCCGGGAGGATGCTGACATCCTCCTCTGTTTGAGTATCGAAGAGCACCTGCTTTGCATTGCGATAGGCGGCTGCCGTTCCGTGCCAATCGATGTGATTGGGAGAAAAATTGGTCAGCACAGCAATCTGTGGTCGAAATGCTTTCGTACGCAGCAACTCCAGTTGAAAACTACTCAGTTCGAGAACAACCAGATCGTTCTCGGTGATTTTCGGCAGACAATCCAGCAAGCTGATCCCAATGTTTCCGCCGAGCCAGACGTTGCCAGAATGCTGACTCGCTGGGGTGCCAATTCGAGCCGCCTTCAGCAAATGATAAATCAGAGCTGTCGTCGTTGATTTACCATTGCTGCCCGTCACGGCAATGACGGACGCCGGATTATGGCTGAGGAAGAGTTCGATTTCTGTACTGATCTCAATGCCACGGGCCCGCGCGGCCAAGACGTGAGAGTCGTCCGGTTTCACTGCAGGATTGACGACCAGCATTTGGCAGTCGGTGAAGGCTTCGACAGGGTGTCCGCCAAGCAGGTAGCGGTAAATCGGCACGTCGTTCAGCAATTGCAGCGAATCTGACAACTCGTCAGCGGCTTTCAGATCTGTAATCGTAACTCTTGCCCCATGATTGGCGAGAAATCTGGCTGCAGCGACTCCACCCCCAAATCGGCCGAGTCCCATCACCGTGACGCCTAAGTCTGCAAAACAACGAGCGGCATGCGTAGGAGTCGGCGATGTCACGAAGCAAACGGCCTGAAGAAAGAAGAAAGAAGTGAACGGATGGGAGTTGTAGGTTTGGCTGGAAAAACTCGGGACTGCGTTAGAACGTTAGCAGAACATTTCAGTTTCAGGAAAGCGACGACGCATTTCGCCAAAGAAATCCGCATGTTTTGACAATCAGACCGGCCAGTCCCTGAGGATGCTTTTGGCAGGTCCGCATTCAAACTATACTGCGGAACGCGGGCCGCGTTGGGTTTCACATTCTGATAGACCGAACTGATGACACGCAGATTCTTGAATTGCCTGGAATGAAAACGGTCGACTGGATTGTTGTTTTCGTCTCTCTGTTGCTGATATTGATCATCGCAGTGATCTCGGCCGTGCGCATGCGTATGCCGGATGATTATTTCACTGCTGGCCGACGTGTTCGCCGAGTGCTGCTGATTCTCTTTGCATTCGGATCAGGCACCAGCAGTGATTCTCAGTCGTCAGTCATGACAGGCACCTGGCGGGCTGGACTTGCTGGACTGTGGTGGCAGTTTCTTTGGTTACCGATCACTCCTTTCTATTGGATCATCGCCCCCCTATTGCGGCGACTTCGGGCCATAACCACGGCCGATTTTTTTGCAATGAGATTCGGTCCCAGTACGGCAGCGTTGTACTCCGTCTACGGGATGATCATTTCCGTAGTGCTCATGGCCGGGATTCTGTTTGGCGGAGCGAGGCTGCTCAATACGCTGACCGATCCGTTTTTCTCTGAGCTTTCGGCCGCTATCAACCTACGGCTTCCCGTCATCGATGTTCCGGCGGCTTTTCAACCTCCGGCAATTGATCGCCCTCCCGTTGTCACATGGCGTATTGTTGGCAGCGAAGATGTGGCGGCTTGCTGCCTCTGTATCGCGATTGTGATCTCCGGAGTCATCGGTGGTCTCAGTTCCGTCATTCGCATTGACGCCATCCAGGGAATGCTGCGTATTGGTCTGACCGGCCTGCTGCTTCCGGTGATCTTTCGCCGCATTGGCGGTTTTGGTGTGCTGCATACGATGGAATCGTTAAAGCCTGGCATGTTGGATTTTGTGGCGAGTTCCACGGCAACCGTTGAGGCTGGTCAGGAGCCTTTTACTCCCTTTTATCTGGCGATGCTTTCGATTGCCGCTCTGGCTGGCATTATTGTTCAGCCTCATATTATTGCCATGTGCGGTGCAGGCAGGACAGAATTGGATTCGCGAATCGGATTCACATTCGGCAGCTTGTTAAAGAGATCAATGGCGATCGCCTGGGTCTTTATCGGACTCGGCTGTCTGGTGTGGTATCTGGGCCCGTCAAGTCCACTTCAGGCTCCCCAGGCCACCGTCGAACAGCGCGAACTTTTTTCCCAGTTGACGATGGTTGCGTCCGGCGATCAGTCGTCACTTTCGCCTCAGGAAAGCACAGCGCTGCACGCGACGGACTTCGCGTTTGCGGACCGAATATTTGGACGAGTAGCTCGAGATATTCTGAATGAGGTTTTGCCAGGTCTGCTGGGGTTGATGGTCGCGATGGTCCTGGCCGCCGTCATCAGCCACTGTGGAACTCAGATGATCGTTGGCAGCGGGCTGTTCGCTGAACATCTCTATCGGCACCATATCGCCCCAGGACGCGAAGCGGGCCATTATCTGGCTGTCGGTCGTGTTTGTGGGCCCTTGCTGGTTGCTGTGGCGCTACTGCTGCAAACCACTTTTACAGACATCACGGATGTCCTGAAGCTGGTGATCAAGACTCCCGCAGTGATTGGAATCAGTATGTGGATGGGACTTGTCTGGACCCGGTGGAATACCGTTTCTGTCTGGAGCACCACGATTGCCGCTGCGTTTCTGGGTGTCATTTGCGGCTATTTTCCTGAAGAGATCCAGAAGTCACTTCCCGCTCTTTCGGATCAGATGTTTATGAACGGTCCCAGCGGACTCATCATGATCGATGCCTGGAAAATTGTCTGTATTCTTTCTGGCGGTTTGTTCGTTGGCGTGATTGCCTCGATGCTGACGGACCCACAGCATGATGATCAGCTTGAACATTTCTATCGTGTGATCCGAACTCCAGTGACTCCGGATGAAAGCGAATACGCGGACCAATACATGCCTCCGGAGGAAAATGAACTGGTACCGGCTGTTTCGTTTTTTGGGTTCCAGTTTCCCGGCCCGACGAAGGGGGGAACCATCGGATTTGTCGTTGCCTGGCTTGTGGTGATTGGCATGATCCTGGGGACCAAGTGGTTGTCACTTCAGCTTTGAAATTTCGCAGATGCCCCGACTGTACCTGATTATCGACGGTTACAATCTGATGCACGCGGCAGGATTTGTTCGAATCAGTTATGGTTCCGGGGACCTTGAACGTTGCCGTCAGCGGCTGCTGAACCAATTGATCGCCAGAATGGACCAACGGATTGCGAAAGAGACAACGGTCGTCTTCGATTCGCTCCAGACGACGGTGCGGGAAGAGCAGTCATTCCCGTCCCCTATGACGATACGTTTTTCTCGTGATGGTCGGGATGCAGACACTGAGATTGAGATGCTTTTAAGTTCTCATAGCAGTCCGAAGCAGGTTTTGGTGATTTCCAGCGATCATCGACTTCACAAGTCCGCGAGTCGGCGGCGAGCGAAGTGCATGGACAGTGAAGAATTCTGGGCGTTGCTGGAATCTGCCGACAATCCCTGGACCCCAAAGAAAAAAAATAACTCGAGGAAGCTCCCGCAGAGCCCAGGCAAAGCGTCGAAGGGCGCGGAGAGTATCGACATGGAGGCGGATTATGCTCAGGAGTTTCTCCAGATCGACGTGAACGAGATTAAGAGGTCCTTGAGAAAAGAGAAGTAGCAGCAGAATCACGGATCATCTTTGCCGCAAACCGTTCACGACGTTCTTGCCGCCTCGTCCGGAGGACAAATAAGCCACCGGGCTCAATAACCGTCGGAAACCACGTTGGCATCGAAGTGAATCGGCGGCAGATTCAATCGCAATCGGCATTCGTCGAGCAGGGCCTGAGTCACACTGGCCCCAATGCGAGTCACGCCGATTTCCCGGCATTGCAACAAAGCATCCATATCGCGAACACCACCGGCCGCTTTGACCTGCACATGTGGACCAGCATGCTTGCGCATCAGTCTGAGATCATCCATCGTCGCGCCACCAGTCCCATAGCCCGTGGATGTCTTCACCCAGTCGGCTTTCAATTCCGTACAGATCTCGCAAAGTCTGATTTTGTGAGTTTCCTCGAGATAACAGTTTTCAAAGATCACTTTCACCTTCTGACCGGCGGCGTGCGCCACTTCGATCACTTCCTTGAGATCCGCTTTGACATAGTCCCAGTCGCCACTCAATACTCGACTGATATTGCAAACCAGATCCAGCTCTTCGCAGCCATCCGCGAGTGCCTGTTTGGCTTCAGCAACTTTTGTCGAAGTGCAGTGCCCACCGTGAGGAAAACCAATGACGGTGCTGGCTTTAACTCCCGAACCCTTCAGAATCTCGGCGCAGCGTTTGAGATAATGCGGTTGTATGCAAACACTTCCGGACTTGTACACAACCGCCATCCGGCAGCCTGCTTCAAAGTCATTGAATGTCAGAGTGGGCTTCAGCAGTGAATGATCAATCATGCGGGAGATATCTTCGTAACCGTATTGCATCACCGTGGGCCTCAATGTGGAATTCAGATTTCAGATTACTGCAAATGCACTGAGCCGTGTTTTACGAATTCGTCGATAGATTCGCCAGCGGACCGATACGAACTTCCTCCTTGACACCACGCCAGTTCAGTCGCAGACTTAGTAAAGTGGCAGAAACTCTGACCCGGAGCCGTTCCTGATGAATCCGCATTTGCAATCGCGACGAGACGTTCTGGCAAGTGCCTCGAACGGTTTTGGGCTGCTCGCCCTTGCCGGACTGATGTCGAAAGTAAAGGGCTTCGAAAACGTACCGATTCCAGCGTCAAGGACCGTTGCCAGGGCAAAGCATGTGATCCTATGCTTTATGGACGGCGGACCCAGTCATGTCGATACGTTTGACTACAAGCCCGAGCTGGCACGACAACAGGGAAAGCCAATTGGGGATTCTCAGGTCTCGAAACTTTCCCAGAGCAGCGCCGCGCGAGTCTGGTTTGGAAGTCCGTGGAAGTTTGCACAGCGAGGCCAGAGTGGATTGTGGGTCAGTGACCTGTTGCCGCACGCTGCAGGAATGGCGGATGAGATTTGCGTCGTTCGATCGCTTGTGGGCAAGCAACCCTTGCACGGTCAGCAGAATCTTCTGCTGCATACGGGTCGAGTCACAGGTCAAGCGCCCAGCATCGGTTCGTGGGTCACTTATGGGCTTGGTTCGGAGAACGAGAATCTGCCCGGCTACGTTCTGCTGAATAACGACTGGATCCCCAACGGAGGTTTCGAAAACTTCTCCAGTGCTTTTCTGCCCGCGACAACGTCAGCCACCTTGCTGAGAGCGAAAGGCTCAACCGTCGACAATATTCAGCCGAGCGACTCGTTTGATAAACAGCGTCGAAAACTGCAGCTCCTTCGCGAACAGGATCAAACTTTTGCGCAGGAAACTCCTGAGCGGCAACTGATTGATTCAGCCATCCGGAATTATGAGACGGCGTTTCGCATGCAAACGGCAGTCCCCGAGATCGCAGATGTTTCCGGAGAAACTGAAGCGACGAGAAAAATGTACGGACTCGACAGCTCCAACGACTATCAGAAGTACTATTCGCTGCAGTGCCTTCGTGCACGTCGACTGGTGGAAGCGGGTGTCCGATTCGTCGAGATTACTTGTCCACTGACCCACGCGAATAACTCGCCATGGGATCAGCATGGAAATCTCAAATTGCATCATTCTGAGAATGCGATGATCACCGATCAGTCGGTTTCGGCTTTGATTTTCGATTTGAAGCAACGCGGCTTACTGGACGAAACGATCGTGATCTGGGCTGGAGAGATGGGACGAACGCCGCACACGCCGGGGATTTCCGAGTCGGCCGGTCGCGATCACCACGTAAATGGTTACAGCATTTTCCTTGCGGGTGGTGGATTCAAAGGCGGCATGGCCTTCGGACAAACTGATGAATTTGGAAACTCAGTCGTCGAGAATCCGTTGATGATTCAGGACATCCACGCCACCGTTCTGCATCAGCTGGGAATCAATCACAAGCAGTTGACGTTCCGTTTTGGCGGTCGTGATGTCAGCCTGACTGATGTTCATGGCCATGTCGTCAACGAGATCCTGTCTTAGGATTTCAGCCGTGACATGACATCGAGGTTCACCCGGGCGTGATGCCAGGCCGGAAATCTGGATGAATTGCACAGGCGACGCGGCACACATAAACGGTCGAATGACGTTTGATCCATGGCATTGCAGCGTTTCAGTCGTCGGTGATTTCACAATCGATTTCCGGCGGTGTATCATTTTTCGAGACCCCTGCGGCGAGTTTGCTTTTTGTGCAGATGAAACATTGGTCTTTGCATCCGAAGACCGCGTTAGCTGCGACAGTGGTGACTCGGCTTCCATTTCCTCATCCCCGGTGCCATACGCTGCCCCTTTTGAAGGAGTTTCCTGATGTCAACGTCATCGATTGAACGAGCGACTGAGATCGCTCCGGCTGTTGCCAAATTTCTGGCGATACCATTGCATAAATCATTTATTGGAGGTCGCTGGGTTGAAGCGGCAGACGGCGAGACCTTTGACGTTGTCGATCCAGGCTCGAGCGAGAAGATTGCAACAGTCACAAGCCTGAAGAAAGCCGATGTCGATAAGGCTGTTGACATCGCGGTGGATGCGTTCCACACCAGCGGCTGGGCGAAGATGCAAGTGTCTGAACGAGCGGCTTGTCTGCATCGAATTGCTGACGCCGTGGAAGCTCGCAAGGCGGAGTTTGCTCAGGTCGAATCGCTGGACTGCGGCAAGATCTACAGCCAGGCATTGGGTGACGTGCAGAACTTTATTGATACCTTCCGATACTTTGCAGACCTGTCTCAGGCAGTCAATTATCGTCAGGTGATTGGTGTCAAGAATCATGAAGCCTGGGTCACTCGTCATGCCTGGGGCGCGTGCGGATTCATTATCCCCTGGAACTTCCCATTTTTGCTTGCCGGTTGGGGACTTGCGCCAGCATTGGCCGCCGGCAACACCTGTGTGCTGAAGCCTGCCGAGGATACTCCGCTTTCCGCCCTGTATCTTTGCCACATGATTCAGGAACTGGAACTGCTGCCCAATGGCGTTCTCAATGTGGTGACGGGGCTTGGCGAGACCGCTGGCGCGGCCGTTTCACAGAATCCCAAGTTCCGCCGCATGAGCTTTACCGGTTCACCAGAAGTTGGTCGACTTGTGGCAGAAGCCTGCGGACGCAATCTGATTCCAGTGAAGTGCGAACTGGGTGGCAAGGGAGCTGCCGTGGTTTTCAACGACGTGGATATTCAGGAAACCGCAGACAAGCTCGTTCAGGCGATCACATTCCACAGCGGACAAGTTTGCTGCGACGCTACTCGCTGGTTGATCCAGCGTGATATCTATGACGATCTTGTGGAAGAGTGTATCACTCGCATGAAGTCGGTTCAGGTGGGATACCAGATGGACAGCGCGGCACAGATGGGACCGCTGGTCAGCAGCAAACAGCGTGCTCGCGTTCTGGGTTATCTCCAGAAAGGCGTTGCTGACGGTGCCGATCTGATTCTGGAAGGCGGAGAAGCTCAGATTCCGGGTAAGAAAGGTTTCTATGTGAAGCCGGCGTTGCTGGCAGGGTCCCTTAACAACATCGCGGCTCGAGAAGAAATTTTTGGGCCAGTCGCGTTTATCGCTCCGTTCGCAACGGAGGAAGAAGGCATCCGCCTGGCGAACGATACTGAGTACGGACTGGGTAACAGCGTCTGGTCAAAGGATCTGCAGCGATGTGCTCGAGTTGCGGAAGCGTTCGTCTCAGGCAACGGCTGGATTAACGCTCACAATGTGATTGTTCACGGCGTCCCATACGGCGGTGTCGGCAAGAGCGGCATGGGTGGTGGTGTCGTCAGCCCAGACACACTCAATGACTACCTTCGTCCGATTTCGGTTGTCAGACCTCTGTAACGGCGACTGGTTTCCATAACAGGCCCTATCGCAACGGCATTTCGTTTTCGGAATGCCGTTCTTTATGCGCCCGGGCTGATGATCCGCTTTGTTTAAGAATGCAACGGATCGTCAGATCGCAATCCTGACACTGCCGCTTACGAAATGTTGTCATGCCTTCGAAGGCAGACAATTGAACAGACCAAGCTGCCGAGGCAAAAAAAGCAGAGCCGTCAAGCTCTGCCTTCTGCGGATTTGGTTCGTTTCTTTCAGCAATCGATTACTTACGCGTCTCGCCTGGGTCGTTGCAGATGATGGTCATATTGCCGTCGCAGTCACACGTGTCAGCAACGTCGCGGTAGGAAGCACCATTGGTTCGTGCTTTGGTGGCACCGTTCGCTTTGTTGCTCGCGAAACCAGAAACGTGGTACGACTGATCCAGATTACCGAACGCACTGGACAGGTCACTCAGTTCCGCAACGATAGAACACTGCAGTTCCACAAGTCCCACAACCATGCCGAGAACCAGAATGGTTGCAATCAGGACAAGTTCTGCTGACAGGATAACGCCACACTCATCGTTCCACAGAGACTTCAACATTGTTTTGACCTTGTTTGTTTGCCGAGCAATTTGAAAGAAAACGACACCGCCGCAGGTGATCGCAGTTAGGTTTCCAGATGTCATCCGAGGCTCTTCGACGAGTCTTGCAAAATTGAAAGACTGTCCGTGTGAAGAGCACTCAGGACTGGACTGGTTCTGGATTCCGTTAAGGCAGGCCGCGTGCCGCAAACGCGATGAAGCGTCGCGTGGCGAGATGGAAACACGGGCTTTGGAAGCAGCGGGAATCAGGGAATCGGCCGACTGGGCCCGTCGCAAGAATCTTTGGCAGGCTTGCGGATGTTGCCAGGATGCTGCGCAAAGCGGCTTAACACTTTACAGTCTGACATGACAAGTTGATCGCTCAACCTTCTCAAGGGAGCAGAATTCGTTGTCAGAAAGCCACACCGAAACAAACCGCAGACTTTCGGCTGTTTTCGCAGTGCCGCGGCTTTGTGATCCGGCAATCGTGAGGTCGTGTGGTTATTTGAATGCACATCAACGAAACAAGGCAGGGTCAATTGACCCTGCCTTGAATGAGCTCGGAAGCTCAGCAGTCTTGAATTTGAATAACAGCTTCGACTTACTTCTGCAGTTCGCCGATGTCTGTGCAAACGATGCTCAGGTTCGTATCGCAGTCGCAAGTGTCAGGATTGTCGGTGTAGCGAGCACCAGATGTGCGGGCTTTGAACTGATTATTACCCTTCGAACTTGCAAATCCTGAGATATTGTACGACTGGCTCAGGTTGCCAAAAGCGCTGCCAAGGTCGCTGAGTTCAGCAACGATTGAGCACTGCAGTTCAACAAGTCCAACAACCATACCCAGAACCAGAATCGTGCTGATCAGCACAAGTTCGGCGGACAGAATTACACCAGCTTCATCATTCCAGAGAGTCTTCAACATGGTACAGATCTTTCAATTTGAGAGAGACGAGAGATTACACTAACCGATGAGATTCCAGTTCTTGTTCCGTTGGACGTCCCTCAGATGTGGTCGTCAGTATTCTCTTCGGGATCACTTTCGAAGAGGGCTGAGGATCTGAAGGATGAGTCTTTTGACATGGTGGTAAGCGTTTTTGGCGCTATGTTCGCACCAAAGCCTTTTGATGTAGCCAGGGAAATGGTACGGGTTACCAAAACCGGTGGGAAAATAATAATGGGCAACTGGATACC
>JANPHT010000164.1:0-4083 GCA_031424595.1 Planctomycetota bacterium | reverse complement strand
ATGGCGTCAACAGCCGATGGACAGACAGCGGAAGCTGTTTGATTCAGAGGGCTACCGATGAATCTCAACGCTGAAGAGATCAAACGTCAGGCCACGGGACGATGGGTTCAGATTCTGCAATCCGTCTGCCGCTTGACTGATGGTCAATTGAACTCAAAGGTTCACGGACCCTGCCCTCAATGTGGCGGGACTGATCGATTCAGGGCACTGCCGGATGTTGCAGAGAATGGCGGGCTGTTCTGCAATAAGTGTTTTTCAAAACGCAACGGCGATGGATTCGCGGCGATTCAATGGCTGAATGGATGCACGTTCGCAGGCGCGTTAAAGCGGGTTTCTGAGTTCCTTGGGAATCACTCCAGCCAGGCAAACGGACATCACAAGACTCACCCCCCGAAGGAACCAGCAAAGCCGAAAACGGTTCACGCGACTCCAGAGAAAGCTGCGGACGCACTCGCCTGGGCTATGGTTAAAAGTGGCATCATACCAGAGCAACGCAAGCCAGATTCGGGCTGGCAATATCACAACGCCGATGGTTCAGACGCGGGGGCAGTTCTGCGATGGAATCTGGCAGACGATCGGAAGGAAATCCGCCAGGTGTCATGCGTCCCCGGTGGATGGATCACTTCCGCAATGCCAGAACCCCGGCCATTGTATCGTCTGCCGGAAATCATCGACGCTTCTGAAGTTTGGATCTGTGAAGGCGAGAAAGCTGCAGACGCGGCCGTGAGTCTTGGACTGCAGGCCACCACATCGGCCGGCGGTTCAAAAGCTGCTGACAAATCGGACTGGTCAACACTGAACGGCAAGCGGCTTTACATCGTTCCGGACAATGATGAGCCAGGGCGGAAGTATAGCGACGAAGTCTGCCGACTGATTTTTGAGCAGACAACCGTTGACGAAATCCACATTGCGAACCTCTCGAAAGACTGGCCAGAGATCCCAAGCGGCGGCGACGTGTTCGACTGGCAGGAACAATTCGATTCAGCAGACGCTGAGACGCTGCAGAATCGCCTGAGAACATCCGCGGACGTGTTGGTTCATCGGCCAATGGCGAGTGATGAAAATCCACCAGGCAAACAAGACGACATCCCGCGAATCGATTTTGAGATCATGGATTCGCGGGCGTTTGCTGAGGCCGACTTCCGAGTGACCTACATGATTCAAGATGTGATGGCAGAGAATCAACCTCAGTTGTATTCCGGACCGTCAAAGACTCTGAAGACTTCAATTCTGGTTGATCAGGGTTTGAGCTTGGCGGCGGCTGTTCCTTTCCTCGGACGGTTCGACGTTCCGAAGTCAAAACGGGTTTTGCTTCTCAGTTCAGAATCTGGAACTGCAACGCTGCAGGAAACGGCCAGACGGATTTGTGACATGAAAGGAATCAGCCTGGGGGAATTGGGTGACCAAATGCACTGGGGATTCAGGCCCCCGCAACTGACGGACGCGCAGCACATCGCAACACTGACTGACTTCATTCTGAAAAACAGAATCGACGTTGTCGGAATCGATCCTGCCTACCTTTCAATGAATCTGCAGGGCAACGAAGCAGCGAATCAGTTTGCGGTGGGCGCTGTTCTGATGAGTCTCACGAAACTGCAGGCCGAAACCGGATGCACTCCGATTCTGGCCAGCCACATGAGAATGCACATGCCGCCCGGAGTCATGCCGACGCTGGACCACATCGCCGGAGCTGGTTTCGGCCAATGGGCTCGGCAGTGGGTTCTCCTGAATCGTCGCGAAGAATTCAATCCTGATGAACCCGGGACACATCGCCTGTTGTTCACGTTTGGCGGTTCAGCTGGACACTGTGGCGCGTACGGACTCGACATTGAAGAGGGACGCGCAGCCGATGGCAGATTCTGGAAAGTCGATCTGAATTCACTCAGCCAGATTCGTAAGGAACGTGTGGCCGAGAAAGAAGAACGGAAGCGAGAACAGGAACAGAGGATTTACGAGAACAGGCGGGCGGCTGTTCTTCGGGCAATGAAGCGTTTTCCGGACGGCGAAACCATGACCGTGATTCGGAGAACAGCCAGCCTGAATCCAGACAACTTCCAGCCAGTGTGGATGGATCTGCTGACAGCGATGGAAGTGGAACGGGTGCGAATCAATCGGGGAGGAACGAAGAAAGATGGAACGCCGAAACTCACTGAGGGTTTCCGATTAGTGACCCCTGAATCACGTTTGAAGAACACAGGAACACACGAGACCACACAGGAACACTTTGAACCAGTGTTCTCGGTGTGAGAAGAACAGGAACACCCCCCTATTTATAGGGGTGTTCTCTGTTCCTCGAACACATCGCGAAAAAATCAACTCCAAACACATGGCAGGAACTGTTCCTCAAACTCACTCACATGGCGGAGCAAAGTGTCTGGCAGACCATTCAACTCGAAAGGAACTGACAAATGAAGATTTCCGAAATTGAAGCTGCTTATGACACTGACGGTGGAGTGAAGATTTCTCAGAGCTTCGGGAAAGTTCTTGCATGGTGTGGCTCAGACCAATTGTTGGCACTGGCACACGCCGTGATAGCACAGGCAGACGCCTTGCCTGACTTTGGCCAATTCACGCCACAGGAACATCAGTTCCTTGCGACGGCTCGGGAGGTGGTAAAGGTTTACAGCGTTCAGGTGAGACCATGAAACCACAAGATCCAACACCCGAACAGATCGCAGCGGAATGTCTTCTGATTCAAGCTGGCTGGAGCGAGCGACGAACGCCAGCGTGCCGACTGGAGGCCGATGGTTCGCTGTGCTCACGGCAGGCTGGTTTTTCTTGTGACTACGACAACCTCACAGGTAACGGCGATTCTCTTCTCCAATTTTTTTGCCGCAACTTCTGGAGAGTAGCGTGGGGGCTAACCTCGCTGCGTTAGCCACAGCGGGGGTGGGGGTCTGGGCAAAAACGTCGCGGATCGACACGCTGCATGAAGAAAACCACTTGTGTACATAATCGGAACGATGGTTACCGCGTCCATGTGCTCACGGCAGGGTTAGGGTTCTTGTAGCTACGAAAACGAGTGGCCCGCTCACGACGCCTCGGACTCAGCGAAACAGGAGTGCATATAACGTGCTCTTTTTCATCGGCTTTCGTGTAGAACCGCACGGTCATACATGAAACGACCCCCAAGCCATTCTGAATAATGTCATTTGACATAGATGTCTGGTCGATTAAGATAATGTCAAATGGTATTACACTTAATCGGAAGGGACGAGACAATGCAGACGGCAATCGGTTATGTTCGCGTCAGCACAGAAGGCCAGGTGAAGGATGGCGTTTCGCTGGATGCACAGCGGGCGAAGATTGAAGCATGGTGTTTGGCGAACGATGTTCAACTGGCAGGATTGTTCGTTGATGCCGGCATCTCCGGCAAACGAGCAGACAACCGGCCGGAGCTTCAGAACGCCTTGAATGCGGTTACAAAGTCGAAAGGCGTTCTTATTGTGTACTCTCTTTCTCGGTTGGCTCGATCGACAAAAGACACGATCACTATCAGCGAGCGACTGGACAAGGCCGGGGCCGATCTGGTTAGCCTGTCGGAGAAACTGGATACCACGAGCGCGGCGGGAAAGATGGTCTTCAGGATGATGGCGGTACTGGCGGAATTCGAACGGGATCAGATTTCAGAGCGTACTTCAACTGCGATGGCTCACAAAAAATCGAAGGGCGAACGGGTTGGAACGGTTCCCTTCGGCTTCACACTTCTGGAAGATGGGAAGACTCTGGTTAGGGAAGAACGAGAGCAGGCTGTCATTGAACTGATGGGACTGCTTCGAGACTCCGGCTTCAGTTATGGGGCAGTGGCTGACTTCCTCAACCGGAAGTCTGTAAGGACGAAGAAAAGCGGGGCAAAGTGGCAGGGAACGACAATTCGCAACATTCTAATGGCGAAGAACTCAAACTGACTGATGAGCAGAGATCTGCCATCGATCGAATCTCTGAGATTCTCGATGGTCTTCAACCGGGCAGAAGGCGAGTCTTTAAGAGATATCTCAAGGGTTTAGCTCATGGCGAAGAAGGCAGTGAAGAAAAGTGCGGGGACTCCAGCGAAACAGAAAGCAACCGCCAATCTGACCATGC
>JANPHT010000163.1:0-12453 GCA_031424595.1 Planctomycetota bacterium | reverse complement strand
CAGCATTCGACTGGCTTCGGCAACATGCTCCGCCTGATAGTTGGGCTCGTTACGACCGCCACGCAGGATCAGGTGTCCCAGTTCGTTGCCACGCGTGCTCATCACGCATGTTTTGCCATCATGATCAATACCGAGAAAATTATGTTGAGCTCTCGCGGCCTTCATCGCGTTGATCGCAACTTCCAGACTTCCTTCGGTGCTGTTCTTGAAGCCCACTGGCATCGACAAACCGCTTGCCATCTGACGATGCGTCGGAGACTCAGTCGTCCGCGCGCCGATCGACGCCAGTGTGATCAGATCAGCGATGTACTGTGGTGTGATGGGCTCCAGCATTTCGGTAGCGGCTGGCAGGCCAACAGTGTTGATCTCCAGCAGGATCTGCCTCGCTTTTCGCAATCCTGTCGCAATGTCAAAGGTGTCATTCAAATGCGGATCGTTGATCAAACCCTTCCAGCCGACCGTTGTGCGGGGTTTCTCAAAATACACTCGCATCACGACAAAAAGTTTATCGCGGACTTCGTCCGCAACCTGTTTCAGTCTGCGAGCGTATTCCAACGCCATTTCTGTGTCATGGATCGAACACGGCCCTACAATCGCGATCACTCGCTTGTCGTTGCCGCGAAGAATGTCTTCGACGATACCTCGCGATTCGCCGACGTGTGCGGCGATCGCCAGTGAAACCGGGAATTCCTGCTTCAATTCCGCAGGCGATATCAGAGGCGACGTGCCAATAATGTTTACATCTTGAAGCGGGCGAGCAGGTGCGTTGAAATTAGCGGCGTTCATTCGATTTGCGGCCTATGAGGCCATTTCCAGATTTTGAAATCAGGGCAGGTGATCAAGGCATCTCTCAGGGATGCCCCCGTGATCTTCCAGGATTTAAGGGACACAGATTATCGACCAATGTGTCCCATCAATCAACGTCACGCCTCAATTTGCCCAGATCACGCAAAAAAGGCGGAATCAACATGCCTAATGCTAACGCGAGTGACGTTTTATCTCTGGTCTCGTACAGTATTGGAACACAGTGCGGTGGGTTGATGGCTTTTATCAAAAGTGTCGTTGGAAGTCGTGTCGGCTGAAAACACGGAGACAGTACTTCCTGATTACGTCTGTCGGAGCCATGGTCATTGGTTGTGACCAGGATCGAATTCAAAGGACGATGCCATAACATGAATATCAGGTCTGCGGTGGAAGGCGATCCAACAGCCGGCAATCGACTGGCATGGGTTGAGCATGTTCTCATCCTTGCCTCCACTGCGATTATCGTGGCAGCACTCCTGCAGGCGGCACCATTGCAAAGCGCGAATGATCGTTCGCGATGGGCTACCGTCTGGTCACTTGTGGAACGCCGGACGTTTCAGATCGATGAAATCGACTCTGTCGGTCGCTGGTCCACGATTGATAAAGTTCGTTATCGAACGAGTGAATCAGAACCGTGGCATTTCTATTCTTCCAAACCGCCGCTGCTGTCGACAATGGTGGCCGGACTTTACGCTGTTGAGCGTGCGACGCTTGGTTTTGGGCTGTTCAATGACACCGCTTATGTAACTCGTCTGTTATTGATGTTTGTCAATGTCCTGCCATTTTATCTGTCACTGATTTCGTTAAGTCGATGCCTGCGAATCTTTGGAAGCTCGTTGAATGTGCGAATGTTCGTACTTGCCGTCGCCGGATTTGCTTCCATTCTGAATCCGTATCTCACAACACTGAATAATCATACGCCGGCTGTTGCCTGCGCGATGTTCTCTATCACAGCGGCAGCGCGGATTCTGGAGAGCCGATTCGCCAACGGCTCCGGCCGGAATGGGAATTCTCAAAACAATATCCAACATGTTCTCCGTCGACTCGACTTCGCCTCGCTCGGTTTTTTTTCGGCACTGACCTGCTGCTTTGAACTGCCAGCGGCTCAATGGGGAGTCCTTGCATTCCTCATTGTCGCCTTCATTAACCGGCGATGGACCGTTACATATTTTCTTCCAGCAGCCGCAATCCCACTCATTGCTTTCTTCGCAACCAACTGGCTGGCAACAGGTGGAGTCAAGCCGTTCTATGCAACGTACGGCACAGAAACCTATGTCTATGAACACAACGGAATCCCTAGTTACTGGTCGCATCCGCGAGATCTGGATGCCAACACGGAATCTACTCCAGTCTACCTTTTTCATTGTATTCTTGGGCATCACGGCTTGCTGTCGCTTACGCCGGTGCTGTGCCTTTCCATCTCGGGATGGTGGTTCAGTGCTGTAAAAAAAGCACAGGCTTCGAGACGCGTGCTGATACTTCTTGGAGCGATGACGTCGGCGATTACGCTCGGCTTCTATTTGACACGGACTCAGAACTATAACTACGGAGGCAACTCTGTTGGTTTGCGGTGGATGCTGTGGTTGTCGCCCTTCTGGTGGATCGCCCTTGTGCCGGCTTTGGAGCGTTGTACTCGTCGTGGCCTCCAGGGATTCGCTTCGCTGTCACTTCTGATCTCCATCATATCCGTCAGCTGGTCGATGAATCGCCCGTGGCGCCCTTCATGGCTTTATGAACAAATGGAGGCGGCTGGCTTCATCAACTACAAGACTCCGATCCCTCCGTTTCCATCGGAACGATTGTCAGTGTTTGCAACCTGGCCAGATGAAGCGGGTACTTCGGCAGTGTGGAGAAATGCAGCGGGGGAAAAACTCGTTGTCACAGCATATGCCCCTGGGCAGGCTGGCGGGCTCTCATACACTCGTGGTGTTGGCCCGGCTCCGAAGGACAACCCCAAAGAACTGCTTCGTCGTTTCGAGCTGGAGTCGTCAGGGAAGAAAGAAGAGCTTGACTTGTTCTCTGTCGGACGCAATCGTCTTGTCCAGATTGTGGGTATTGAGTTTGTGCTCGCTCGGGAGTACCTGCGTGCAGCAGACCAGAGTTACAAAGCGGGGAAGCCAGTGCCGTCGCGACCAGTGTGGACTGGGTTTAGGCCCGCCGGCGTAATGTGGATTCCTTCAAAAGCAGATCGAACGAAGGCAAGAAAAGTGGAACGTGGCGCGGCACGAGTGCTGATAGACGATTCGGAATTCGGCAAATGCTGGCATCGTTGCGACGTTTTGTATTGCGACGAGTTGCCTTTTGGCGTTCTGCAATGGAAAACGACGATCAGTTCAGAGGCCACGGGAGAGGTGCTGAGCACCGAAACCTGGATTGCAGAAAACTATTGACCAGAATAGTGCTTCGGCATTTTCTGCCGCAGGCGGGAATTCGAAAATCCGGACTGCACTGACTGTAACGATTGTGCCGATGAGTAAAAACACGGGAGTTTTGACGCCAGCTTTGCGCAGTGGAAACGCATGGCGTCGAATACTGGCGAGCTTTGAAATCCCGGCGTTAAGTCAACAGTACACAGCAGAAATAAGTTCGAGGCGATAGCATGGACGCTCAAGCAATCGATCAGGCCAATGGTGGAATGAAGAGACGACTGGGTCGAGGACTCAATGCCTTGCTGGGAAGCAGCGGCATGGATGATCACGACGGCCCTCGACCAGCGACGATCCCGATGCATGCAATGTCTGCGCCTCCGGCTCCGGCTTCCGACGAAATCTCTCTGGAGCTGATTGAACGCAATCCGTTTCAGCCGCGTCGTGACTTTGATCAAGCGGCAATCGACGAATTGGCTGACAGCATCCGCAAACATGGTTTGCTGCAGCCGCTGCTTGTTCGAGCTCGACCCGAAGGGGAATCCGGTTACCAATTGATAGCCGGTGAACGCCGGTGGCGAGCCGCGCAGCAGGTTGGTCTCGAGACCGTGCCTTGCCGGGTGATTGAGTTTGGTGATCGACAGTCGAGCGAAGCCGCCCTGGAAGAAAACCTGAAGCGTGAAGATCTGAATGTCCTCGAGAAGGCCCGTGCTTTTAAGGACTATCTGGATCGCTTCGGAGGTACGATTGAAGAACTGGCCCGTCAGCTCAGCATGAGCCGCGCGAACGTCAGTAATATGATGCGGTTGCTGGAACTTCCAGAAGCCGTGCAAAAGATGTTGCGTGAGAATCGCGTCAGTGGTGGTCATGCGAAGGCAATCCTGCCACTGTCGGAAGCTCAGCAAATTGAGCTGGCTCGTCAGATTGAGCAGGAGCAGTTATCTGTGCGCCGCACGGAAGAGATCGTCCGCGAGATGCTGAAAGCGGGAACGCTGTCTCTGCCGGCTGGTTCTGATGTGTCGTCGTCGACATCTGATAAGCCCGCCCTGTCGAATCATGTGCTTTCCCTTCAGGAAAACCTGCGTGACATTCTTGGTGCGAAGATTGACATTCGGCAGAAGAAAAACGACTCTGGACAGATCGTGATTCACTTCGGCAATAATGACGACTTCGAACGCATCATGGGCCGACTGCGCAAGTCTGCATGAGAGCTGGCGGCTACGGGGCAGCCATTATCCGATAATCGTTCATAGCAGTAGTCCTCTCTGCTGCCAGATCTTCCGCAAGACGAAGAATTGCCCACGTCACCTGATTTCACTCCCGCTCTTGTGCAAACCTCGGATGGCATTGTCGTCCGGGTTTTTGTGCAACCCAAAGCGCGGCGACAGCAGTTGATTGGTATGCATGCTGATCGACTTAAACTTGCGGTCACAGAACCGCCGGAGAAGGGCAAGGCAACTGCAGCGGTTGTGAGGTTTCTCGCAGCGGTCGCAATGATTGCTCCCAATCAGGTGGAAGTCATTCGCGGCGACATCAGCCGCCAGAAGGACGTTCTGCTTCGTGGGCTGCTGGTCGCTGACGTCGCGCAAAGGATGGAGAAGGCGGTGGCAGCAGACTAGATCGCATTTCAAAACGGACTTCGGCAGCGTGGTTCGTGGAAATTCCGTGCGTCTCCAGAAGTCTCACAACTTCTGCTATGGGTTATGAAATGACCTATAGTCGATTGCTGTTGTCTGACCTGTGCTCAGGTTAGATCGTTCGTCGTGCGGCCTGAGCGTCGCGTCAGTGAGAATTGCATACACGCCAGCCGGCGTTTCTGGCCTGGAAGTTCAATTGCTACCCGGAGAGAGGCCACCCGGCATTCACTCGCTCAGTTGATGAATCGTGTTGTGAATCACTCCTTCGAACGGCGTTCCGTCTGATGACTTCAGCGAATAGCGGATCTCCATGCACCACGTGGATCGAAGTTCCGGAATGAGAAGGCTGATTGCCTTTTCGTCGGAGGACATAGAAACATCTTCGATTTTCAACACCTTCTCGTCAAAGTGCTCAGAGCCATAGTTTGCTGTCCGTTTAAGAGACCAGGTCTTGATCTGAATGCTCGAAGCCGTGACAGTTTTGGCGTCCAGTGGCTCGGTGAATCCCAGCGTTAGACCAGACGTTGTGGCATGCAACTTCACTGGTAGATGCATTGGCTGGCCGGTCGCACGCAGGCGATAGAGTCCGCCTGGTGTTGTCGCGCTGCCAGCCCACGCAAACATGCCGCAGAGATACAACTGACCGTCGGTCGGATGAAAGCGACCTCGCATCACACCGGTGGGGAATGCGGGAATAGGCAACTCGATCATCCCACCCTGCATCTGTTTGCCTTTGCCTGAGATAGTTACGGGTTCGTGCGGCACCAGGAATACTTTTCCGTAGCCGTATGAGAGATTCAGCAGCGAACCATTCAGCGGGCCCCAGTGATCGCTGTTAACCCACAGCAGTTCTCCTGGAGAACGATCGAAAGCGTTTGTTATCCAGCACAACGGCGGCTCCATGGCGTCATCTGACGAATCTGTTATGTCATGATAGCCGAACATGTTGCCGTAGAACTTCGGCTTTTGATCTTCCGACAAAGTGACCCAGTTAATGCGGTTCTTTGGATTCCAGAAGCCTTCCTGATCGGTCACCACGAACGAACCATCAGGATTCAGGCACACTCCGTTGGCCGCTCGAAAACCAGTCGCAAGGATTTCGGTCGTCGAGCCGTCTTTGCTGACTTTCAAAAGTGTTCCGTGATGCGGCACGACAGCTTCCAAAGCGTGGCGCCCCGACTTCGCGTAGTAAAAATTCCCTGCGGCATCGGTCTGTAGCCCCATTGCGAATTCATGAAAGTGCTCGGTGACCTGATGGTCGTTATTGAGGCATTCGAAGAAGTCGATCTCTTCATCGCCATTCAGATCGTGCAGCACCGCCAGTTGATCGCGACACGTGAGATGAATCTTTCCATCGACAATTTTAAGTCCAAGTGGTTGATAGAGCCCGCTTGCGATGCGTTGCCAGGTGAGTTGATCGCCTCTCAGATACCCGTCCACGATCCAAACGTCACCATCCCACGAACATACCGCCATACGACCGTCAGCAAAGAAATCCAGGCCGGTAAATCGGACCTGAGCGAGCCACGGGTTACCCTCCGGAGCGGTCAGAATATCTGTTGAAAACGGCCCTGTGTTGGAACCGATTGACGCTGTTGTGGGGATCTTCTGATTCCAGCGAGCTGGGCCGCCTTGTGTAAGCGGCTTCAAATCCTGATCGGAGTTGACGATCGCCGGCGACAAGAATTCAGCCTTAGATTCAGCCGCGATCCAAACGGAAAAACGCAACGGTTCTTGTCCCGCGGGAATCGTCAGTAGCAGCCGTCCATCGCGATCCGACCAGGTCGCCGGAACCTTCGCCGGCGAAAACCCGGCAAGAATCGGGGCGCTCCCCGGAGCTTCTGGCCCACCTTCGTGTACAGTGGCATCGTGGTTATGGCCCGTCAAATCCACGACAGCAGATCCGATCAAATCTCCAAAGTCCCAATGAGCGACAAGGGAATCAGTTGCTGCTGCCAGCGATTCCGCCGACTCGAGTTCTGTCCCGAGCCGTTTCTGATAAAACCGAACTTCCTCGAGTTCTCCCGTCAGGAAAGAATCCGGCGCAGGGAAATTCGGCGACGTGAATCCGATTCGCACGGCCCCGCTTTCCAACGTGCTTTTCGCCGCCAGGGTCCCCTTGCCGTTTGGTTTGCCGTCGACGAAAAGCTGAAGTTGCTGGTTCGACTTCGTCCAAACTGCAGCGACGCTATGCCACTTGCCGTCGTTGATTTTCTTCTTCGATTCAACAGACCCCACCCAGCCGATATCAAATTTGACTCGACCTTCCTGAATGAAAAAAGATTGCCCATTCGGAACCCACTCTGCGTCCGGCTTTGCGAAGGCGAAGATCGTGCCATTGCCGCGAGTCTTCACTCGTGCTGTGATCGTAAAGTCCTGGCTAGTCATATCGAACGCGGCAGAGTCCTTGACCTCGACAAACGTTTGTCCGTCAAATTCTACTTGCCTGGCTTCACTCGCTTTTGAATCAACATCCCGTGGAAAGCCGAACCGAACTATTTCCCTCTTTTCGCGGTGTGGGCGAGTTTTGGACGTCAGCCCAACGGTGCTGCCCTCATTGCCGGATGGCTGATGCCGACCGCTCGCCGAATCGCCAGCAACCGCGACGTGCGAGAAAGCCTCATCCCGCTGCGCAACTTGCAATACCAGATCTTGATCTCGAGGCCCGATGTTAAACGTGCGAAGAAACAATGGTGGCTGAGTTGGCTCGTCGTTGCTCTGTACTGACGGCAACTCCAGCACATCGGCTGAACCTACCGAATACGACAGAACAACCTGCTGACCGTTGTAATACGTGCCGTGAAATCTCCCCCAACTACGAGGCAACGGTCCGTAACGCAGGTTGTCCCGCCCGAGCACTCGTTGATCGTCAGTTAATTCGCCCGTTGCAGGATTGGCCCATCCCGGGCCAGTCCCATTGGAAGCAATTACGGAACCAGTCACGCCCGGATGAATCTGGTGCTCGCCGTTGAACTGAATGCCTCGCCAGTCGATAAAGTTCTGCTCGGCGCTAGGCGGATCGGAAGCACTCCACGCCGCCGCCATTCGCAGCGTATCAGTATCAAACATCATCCAGTGACGACCTCGCGAAACGCCGCCCGCGCCTGGATCAAGCCGCACCGCGACACCTTTGTAGGCGATGTTGTGAACATCTCCGGGCACTTCGTACGAATGAGTCAGGCTTGGGCCATAGTCCATCGCGTTCCACGGTTGAATGGTGCTCGGAGCCGGGCCACGTGCGTCGCCCCTGGGTAGTTTCGCGAGATATGCTGCATCGACTTCAGCAAACTGCGACGGGTTGTGCGGCTTCAGATACGTCTCGCGGATGTAGTGAATCACGTCGTACTTCTGCGAAGGCACCATCCACGTCTGAGCCGCCATCAGACCAAACCCGCGAGTTAACGTCTGGTACATTGTGAACGGATCGCTGCCGTTGCGGAATTTTCCGCTGGCGAACTTCAGCGACGTTGGCAATGACCCCGCCTGATCCTTCGTGCCGTGACAGTTCATACAGACCCGGCGATAGATCGCTTCACCGCGCTCCAAGGCGTCATCGTTCAATTCGCCGATGAAGCCCGCGTGGTCGATGTGCTGTTCATATTCAGGAATTCTCAGTGTCAGCAATGCGGCAGACGGCTGCAACTCTTTCGCCCGAGCCGCCCCGCCGTCGCGAACTTCGATCAGATAGCGAATAAGATCCAAAAACTGCTGACGGCTTGCCAGTTGATTCATCTGCCCGGCTGGCATGATAGAAACGGTGTTCTCAATGATGTCTTCGAGATCCGTTACGACGAACGTCACCTGTTCGCCGTTGCGAGTGGTATCGCGGACGGCAACTTTCTCCGCCGTGCGTTCGACGAGAATCCCAACAACCGACTGACCTTCGCTGGTCACCAGTGTGACGGATTCAAAGCCCTTGCGAATCACCTTCGACGGAAGCAACACCGATTCAATCAATGATTCGTCGGTTGTGTCTTTTGTCAGCGTTGCTAAATCCGGCCCGAGCGACGAGGGCCGGGTGCCTCCGACCGAATGGCATTTCGAACATGCCATCTGCTGCTGAAAAAAAACGACCGCTCCTCGCGCGGCGTCACCTTCCGACCGAGACAGTGAAGCCAGTTGGGACACTGAAGTTTGTCGCAATTGTTCATCCAGCGACTGTGACACGGCCACTGAATCAACGAGTCCAGAGCAAACAACGACACCGAAAACGGCAGCAAACCGGAAAGTCATCCAACTCTTGTTTATCGATGTTTTCATGAGAAACTTCTAACGGGACGCATTGGCAAAACCGTGAACTTCAGGATTCTATAGACCATCACGTCACCAGACCAATGTGGTGTTAAATTGGTGCCTTTTCGTCTTCATCACTTGAGCAATGTAGAAAGACGTCGCAGGGGAAATAGCGATTTTCGATGCAAGCTCACCGAGCATTCGATCAGCCACGTCCACGGATCCCAGTTTGAACTGCACCCAGGCGGTTGTAGCAATGGTCTTCTCAAGATGAGGCGCCTGGCGAAGACTGGCTTCGCTGAGCTGCAATGCATGCCCACGTTTAGCTTCATCTTTACTTTCTACCAGCACGGCTGCCAATTGATCGGCAGCCTCAAGATCTGCAGGATTGGCTTGATGAAGACTCGAACAAATAGCCACTGCTGCGGCCAGGTCATCGACGTGCCTCGTTGCGAGCCCCTCCAGTAACAGGATCAGACGTTGGTTTTTATTTCCGGCGATCGCCCTGCGATCACAGTTCGAACATCGTCTGGTCGATGACTGCTAATCAGCCATTTCAGATATTCGGTCCACCTTCTTGAATCAGCATCATCGGCGTGGATCGATACCCGGATTTTGTTTTTGTTGCCAATCAGGTAAAGCAGTGAAAGGGAAAGTCTTCTAGATTTTCCACACAACGATCAAACAAGTGATCATCTTCCAATTCTTGCTGTACCGAATCCTCCGAAGTAGAGACTGGCCGTTGCCTGCCCCTGACAATCGTGCGGAAGAAAATCGTCGGGAACTGTTCGCTGGCACTTTTACTGCTCCTTGGCAATAAGCGAATCAGCAGCGAATTCGATCTTGTGCGACAGCCAATCTCAGTCCTGGGGCGTCCTGGAATTTCAAGGGAGGTCAGGGCGGACTGATTGAACCGTCACGGAATTCCAGCTTTCACTGGCGCGCGGAGTGTTCAATCGGATCGTGAGACGCTTCAGTCCAGGGTTGGGCAAGTCAGATTTGTTTCTGGGCTGCGAAACATCTTCAACAGCGAGAATCAGACTTCCCTAAGCAGAGGCGTGGAGTCGAGGGGTTCGTTCCGATTGCTTGAGCAGGAAGCCGTCGGGTTCTGTCGAAGCGGTCGCGTAGGTGAGCCATTGCCAGACGACCTGGCTGGGAGTGTCTGCGGTCTTCCATGCATCACGAATAATGACGCTGCCGTCCGGATTCAGCGTGAATTGGCGTTGGGCGGAGGCCACTTGATCGCGAACGACGGGGGACAAATCCACAACGAAGCCGAGGGAATCTGTTTCGGTGGCGATAGGCCGAATCTCGGCACGAGCATCAACACGCTGCGGGGAATTATCAAAGCGAAGCAAGTTGTGACTTTCATCCGCTGCGTCTGCACGCGGCTGGGGCTTGAACGAGACTCCTGGTTTTAGGAGACAGTCGTTGCCTCGAGCTCTCAGACCAGCTAAACTCCGGGAACCGACAATCCCGCCTGTCGATTCCTCACCCATGGTCTGAATTGCCGAATGGGGCCGTGAAGTGTCCGCCCAGCCACGGGCAACGGAGCCTATGGCGGAGCCGTCTCAACCGGCGATGAGGCAGTGTCCATCAGTCAAAGTACGTTCTCTGCGAATTTGACGTCCGGGGCCGGAGCAAACGGTGGAGCTATTCGTGCTTATCTGGGCTCAACCATAGTGAGCCAGAGCACATTAACACTGAATAGTGTCAGTGGTTCCAACAGTGAGGGTGGTGGTATTTCCAGCTTTGCAGCGCCGCTCACAATCAATAACAGTATTGTTGCGGAAAACACCGATGCCAGTGGCGTCGCAACAGACATTCGCAAGTCAAACAATAAAGCTCTCGTCGTCAATAACAGTCTGATTGGACGAAACAACGGCACGGGGCTGGCCGCAACGGTCGGCTCTCTGGCCGGAGCGAACGGGAACTTTATCGGCGGCAGCACGGATGGCACACGGATTGATCCACAGCTCGGCCCATTGGCCGACAACGGCGGCCCGACACAGACACATGCACTGCTGGCAAACAGTCTCGCGTACAACAGCGGCAGCAATAGCCTGTCCGTGGATGTCACCAGCAGTAACGCCGCTCTGACCACCGATCAAAGAGCGGCTGGGTTTACACGAATTCTGTTCGGGATTGTTGATATCGGTGCTGTAGAGACTGCGGCCGCTGATCTGTCCATTGAGGGAACGTCTGGCAACGACGCGTTTGTCCTGACCTATTCATCAACGACTGTCAGTGGCAACGTCACTGTTACCAGATCAACGGACGGCGGAGCTGCCGTTGCCATCGGGACATTTCCCATGGCACAGCCGCTGAGTATCAATGGACTTGGAGGGACCGATTCAATCGTTGTTCGTGGATCGAGCGGCAATGACACATTCACAGTCACGAATTCCGGCCTCAATATCAATGGAGCCGCCCTGACTCTTGCCAGCGTGGAAACCCGACGACTTGCGGGCCAGGCTGGTGCTGATCGCTATCGATTTGATACCGATGCCGCCTTGGGATCATACATTCTGGAGGAGAGTCCGGGGAATTCGGACACGATCGATTTTGCGCTCTCCACAACGACAAACATCCTCTTGAGTCTGGCGTCGACCGGTAATCAGGTGGTCAACGCCAATCTGAATCTTGTGCTCACAAATGGTTCGGCCTTCGGTCATCTGATTGGAGGTTCGGGGAACGATACACTGACCGGAAATTCTCTGGCTAATACGCTCACCGGAAACGGAGGTCACGATACACTGATCGGGGCTGGCGGCAATGATTCGTTGCAAGGCGGGCTCGGAAACGATCTCTACCGATTCGGAACCGCGACCTCTGCGGAAGCCGATACGATCGTTGAAGCCACCAATAGTGGAACAGACACCCTTGATTTCTCGGCTATCACGACGAATGTGCAGGTGAGTCTGCTGATCGGCGTTGAACAGCCTGTGCACGCCAACCGTCGCCTGACGTTGAACGGTGCGTCAGTCCTTAAAAACGTCAACGGTGGCAGCGGTTCCGACTCACTGACCGGCAATGCTCTCAATAACCTTCTGGTCGGCAATGGCGGAAACGATCGGCTGAATGGAAGTCAGGGAAGCGATACGCTGCGGGGCGCAGAGGGCGACGATACCTATGAATTCTCCGTCGCTCCTTCAGCAGAATCTGATGTCGTCGTCGAAGCGTTCGACGACGGAATCGACACGCTGGACTTCTCCTCGCTTGCGATCAGCATCACGGCAAATTTTGTCTCCGGAGGCGCGCAGGCCGTTCATACAAACCGCACCCTGACGCTCAATGGTGCGTCCGCGATGGAGAACATTTTTGGAGGAACAGCCAACGACTTTCTTCTCGGCAACGGTCTCGACAATGATCTGCGAGGCAACGCGGGAGACGATCGACTGACCGGCAGCGCG
>JANPHT010000162.1:0-6243 GCA_031424595.1 Planctomycetota bacterium | reverse complement strand
TTCCCTGTTGAAATGATGAAGATCTCGTCTTCATATGATCCTTCCTGAAAAACCGTACTCCCCGGCGGCAGCCTGACTAATCGAGCCGCTCGGCACATGCATTGCAACTGTGGATTTGCAAGGCCTTCCGCGAATCGTGTTGCAGAGATGATTTTCAGCAGATTGGGTTGATCAGTCACCATAAGAGCTATCCCGGAGAGTAATGACGAATTGAAGCGAATTGTTTTCGTAGCTTGCTGTGAAAATCAGGAAGGGCAACGATCATCAGATTTGTGGTTTTGGGGCAATCACAAATGGCTGCTTCCACAGGGGTTTCATTGACTGGCGATTGAACGCGAAGGGAACGATCCGATTGCATGCAGGCTGAAAACGGTCGCCACGAGATGAAACTCCCCCTGTGAGTTCTGCACATCTTTCGGTTGAAATGTCGGGATGATATCAGCAATGCCATCCTGAACAGCTTTCGCTCAGCGTTGCCCAGCACACCGATCAAGTGATACAGCTCTTCACAGAAATGGAAGATGGGAGATTGAACAGAGAAACACGGCAGGCATTGACTACGTCGGGGATTTCGGATCACTGCCATTTGTGTCATTTTTGTCAGGCAGAACATGCAGTAATGTCAGCACATCAGCACGCCATTCCTTCAGATAACAGGTGATCACCGTGGCCTCCAGGTTTGTAAGAATGACTGCGAGCATGGCGACACGAAAAGGCCAGACGGACAAATTGAGCAGCAAACACAACGCACCCGCCAGAATCAGCCATTGAGATGCCTTTGCTCCGTAGGTGTGATAGCTGGGAATCCTGCCATACTTCCACAACCCCACCAAAGTCGTCAGCACATAACTCAACAATGCCACCACCCACCACGGGGCTTCCACTGTTAAGTCGTCCCAACGCAACACAAACATTCCAATAAACAGACACGTATAGAGCGTTGCATCTACAAAACTGTCCAGCCGTGCGCCGAAGTCTGATCGCTGATTCAACCAGCGAGCGAGACGGCCATCAATTGTGTCGCTCAGGCTCATACATCCGAACACAATGGCAAAAAGCCGCGCCTGGTTGTCATACGCCAGCCACAACATGCCAATGGAGCCGACAAAGCGAATCAGACAAATGAAATTCGGCAATGTGACAATACGATGTCGAAACGGCTGACTGGCATCGGCGCTGGAAGTGGATTCTGTTGATCCGGACCGGGAGTTCAACGTTCTTCATCCTTTCGACACGGTTGCATGTCGGACAATTGTCATCTGGAATTCTAATCCTGCTTCCTTCGAAATGATCGACGGACACTCAACGTCATACCAAGTGCAGTTTTCAGGCCACCATGATCACATAATAGTAAAACAGCGGTGCGGTAAAGGTCAGGCTGTCAATCCGATCGATCATGCCTCCCTGTCCAGGAAGCAACGTACTTCCGTCTTTCGCACCGACATCGCGTTTGATGCCCGACATATTGATATCACCAAGAAAGCCAAAGAGAGAAATCAGCAATCCGGCCGTCGCGGAAATGAGGATCCACTGACCAGGCAAACGCCCGTGTGTCCATGTTGTCAGCGACGATGATGCCAGGATCGCCATCGCAATGGTGACTCCCATGCCGCCAAGGAGACCTTCCAGAGTCTTATTCGGAGAGACGCGAGGAGTGATTTTACATTTCCCCAGACGGCGGCCGATGATGGCTTGCATAATGTCGTTCGTCTCTGTGAGTAAAATCAGAAACAGGAACCAACCACATTGTCCCACAGCAGGGACTGAGTTAAAAGGAAGCTCCGTGAGCAGGTACGCATGCGACAGCCCGTAGACGAACAGCATAAGGCCCCAGAACACGGCTGCGGTCGTTCGGATGTAGCCTTCAACAAGCCCCAACCAGGATCTCAACCCTCCCACGGCAACCAGAAAACAAACCGGCGCCAACTGCCGCACGCGGTCGTGTTGACCTGTCACGGCCAGAATGTAATGCAGCGGCACAATGCCAAAGATCAGTATCACGGTCGGTCTGCCGACATTCAGCCAGCCGACAAGTGCCATGAATTCCCAAAGCGCCAGCACACCCGCTGCGCCAAGCAATGTCGCCGTTCCGATAGGCCCGGCGATGACGGCAACCGCAACCGTGATTGCAAGGATCCACCAAGTCCGCAAACTGCTCAGGCGCGATTGAACAACGCTCTCTGCGGCGCCTCGGAGCGCGACAATCCGCACAAATGTGCCGCCGAGGAGCGCTCCAAAGACGGCCAAAAGGGTCCATAGCAACGCGAGACTATTCGCGGACATGCAATTCTCCATCCTTTGTCTGACAAATCGGAGAATCGCAATCGGCATGCCGATTCGCAAAACGACGCTGAAACGTACGGACAAGGCAACGGGCGGCAAGGGGGAGGAATGCCGTTGCAATCAGGGATAGGATCAGTGAGAGATCCAACAAGGTCAGCACGCCTTTTTCGGCGATTGTGGACAGTGCTGGAATCCGCGTGCCCACAAACACGAAGACGATTGTTCCTGGAAGCAGACCCACCTGAGTCGTCCACCAGAAAGTAAATGCAGAAACGATATTGGTCGCGCCAACACCGTAATTCACAATACTGAATGGCGCGTGCGCGAGCCGGAGTGTGAGGAGATAAAACTGAGCATTGTGGTGGAGTTTCTGCCGCAAATAGTGCAAATAGATCCCGAATCGATGTTCAACGGCTTCGCGAAACAACACGCGACTCAGGAAAAACGTTGTCATAGCCGCAATGGTCAGCGCCGAATCTACAAGCATTACCGCAGACCAGAAACCAAACAGCCAACCAACGATGACGGATTTTCCCGAAGTCCCGGGTATCAGCGAAAGGCAAATGTAGATCAGAAAACCAGCCATCCATGATTCCACAGGGCGCTGATCCACGATCGCTCGAAGTTTCGATTCCCGATGGATCAACCATTCCAGCGACGTGTATTTCTGCGCAAGCAGGCCCAGCGAGATGATGAACACCATCACGACCATGGAGACCGCTATTCGTCGTTGTAGACTTTGCACCTGTCTTGCCTATCGCCCTCTGAATTCGTGGTACGCCGCAAAACGTAGTCCCAAAAACCAAGACGCTGACAAAAATCCGAATCCTGCATAACGAATTCGAAATTGACCTTTATTACCGCATCAGTATTGCTGATGTCATGATAAAGACACACTGAGTGCAATCGCGGGCGTGGTGAGATCAATGCTCACGGCATGGATTTCCATCGCCGTGGTTCCGTAAGGCTGACGTGACGCGGTCTGATCCCCGATTGCAGCTCGTGCGCAGATGCCCAGGAAGGGGCCGTCACGATTCTGGTGTTTTTGCGATCGGTAGCCGCACGATCACCCACAGTCCGATGATCACGAAGAACACCGTCAGGATGATGAAAGGCGTTGCTGGCTGTACGACAAAGATTGTAAACATCAATCCGAGAATGACGAAAACAATGGCTCGTACCTTATCGACGCGGCGGATTCCGTTTCGATCCTCCCAGTCCCTCAGGATACGTCCAAAAAAACGCGACGCACGGAGTTTTTTGTGCAGTGCTGGCGAGCCTCGGATAAGCAGACCGCTGGCCAGCAGTACGAACGGAGTGCAGGGAAGCACGGGAAGAAAAAAACCAACCGCAGCCAAAGCGAGGCAAACCACAGCGCCCGAAATTGCGGCAACTTGTCGCAACCTGTTTGCCGGAGCGGAGTGATGGGGTGAGCGATTGACAGGCGAAGTTTGCTCGGTCGCGCCGCTTTCATCTGTCACAGGCATTCCTGATTCAAGCGGCGCTGTTCATCGAGACTCGGCCAGCTTCGGGATAGCCTGCAAGTGTTCGATACCGGAAACATCGAAGTAGTTGACTCAGGTTCGATTACTCATCGTCATCATTCAAAAGATCGCGATAGTTTTTGGAGTGTCGACGATCCTTCGGACCGGGGCGGCGAACTTCGTCACCTCCACCTCCTCCACCACCACCTCCGCCATCTTCGTCATCCGATAGACGAGCCTGGCTTTTCTTGCGGCGGTCTTTTCCGCCTCGCTTCTCAATAAGATGCTTCAAATCATCCGGAAGGGGAAGTTCGTTTGGCATGAGAGCACTCGAAGTACTGAAGCCTTTCAGAACACACAAAAAAGGTACGGACACGCTGCCCGTAAAAAAATGAACTCGCTAAAAGTTCCGGAGAAACGTTGTCTTCCAATCGATTCATTCACTCTTGGCTATGGATCAGCAGTGAGTGAGTTCAATAAGGGAAAATGTAATTATCTCTCGGGCTTGTTAATTCCTTTGGAAGAACTGGCGTATTGGCCCGCAGATCGTCGAATTTCCTCCGGTCCGCTTCCTGAAGATTCTGACTTGTTCACATGCCTGTGAGAAGCCTGATTTTGCCGTTCCGCCAGGATCTGCGAAGAGATTGACGGGTTTGCAGAGACGGCTTTGGACTGAATTCGTTTACCTGAGGCTGCGACTTGCTGAGTACCGTTTCGTGAAGCCGTTGACTTCGACGGGATATGGCTGGCACGTCGTGCCGCTTCAGAGCCATGCGGAGTCTTGTTCTCCGCCGAATTCTGTGGAAGAAGCGCCGGAGCTTGTGGAACGGCCTCCATGATCACTGGAACTGTGGGAGTGGGCTCCTTCAGAAAATATTCTCCTGAACGAGGTGGTTCCGGGATCCAGTTGGCACCGCCACTTCGCCGAAATTCCTGGAAGTTACGCCGAGTATCCCGGGGTCGAAATCGAACTTCTGGAAGCTCTGGCTCCCAGGGACGAAACTCTCGTTCCAGGGCCCCATGAAAAAGTGGCGTTTCTGTGCGGTCAAGTTGGATTTGCTGCTCCGCATCCAGAGGGCGTGGAGTTTCAACAATTCTGGGTACAAGAACAACGATGACCTCCGTACGAGACCGCTTCTTCTGGGACTGCTGAAATAATCGGCCGATCATCCAGAGTTCGCCCAGCCCAGAGGCTTTCAATCGTTGATCATTGTCAGTTTCCCGAATCAGACCGCCGATGACCATCCCCTGGCCATCGTCGAGGAGAACAGTCGAATCGACCGTCGTAAGCTGTTCCGATGGAAGCCCCTGGAGATCCACTGAGCCATCAGAAACCTCAGGATTCACTTTCATCAACACTTGTCCGTTTGTGCCAATGTACGGTGTCACTATTAACACAACTCCGACATCAATAAACTCCACTCCCTGAACGGTGCTGGTCTCAGTTGTCGTGCTCTGGCGATATCCGATTTTTCCGCCGATCTGAATTCGAGCTTCCTGTCCATGAGTCACCAGCACCTGCGGTGATGCTAATGTGCGGGCATCCACAGTGCTCTTGAGTGCATCGAGCAGCCCGTCCACTTTTGATCCGTCGATGCCGACCAGTAAGGCTGGGTTGCTGGTTGCCTTGGCCAAACCGGGCGTCTTAATGGAGAGCTTGGTTCCTGCCAGGTCCGACAGCATTTCCAGATTGACCCCATGACGGTTTTCTGCAGAAAGGTCCACCTCCAGAATATGGGCCTCGATCTGGACTTGTCTTGGCGGACGATCTAACTGCTGGATGCATAAGTCGATGCGATCAAGGTACTCAGGAAGATCTTCGACGATCAGTCGATCAGACGACTTTCGTGAGTCCAACTTCTCCGACTGCATCGACTTGACTTTTCCGACCGGCGAAAGCAAATCCTTGATTACAGTTTCCACCTCGGTCCCGGTAACATAACTGAGCGGATAGACGCGGATGACTCGGCCCTGGACGATCGCTCCACCAACCTGATCAAGGGTTACCCGTGTGATCGAAATAATATTGTTTCGCCGACTCCAGGAGAGTCCCTGAATCGACAGAATTGCGTTCAATGCATCCGCTAGCGGCACATCTCTGAGAGTGACAGTGACCTTTTGAGTGATCATGTCGGACGAAACAATGTTCAGCCCATGATCTTGCGCCAGAATGGATAGTATGTCACTCAGGCTTGCCTGATTTGCAATCAAGGTGATCAATCCATCGTTCATGTGAACCTCAAGATCGCGACGACTTACAACGGTGTCGGAATTCCGGAAGGGGATATTCGCAATTCCATTGCTGTCCACCGTCATTCGTGGAGCCGTCGGCGGAATCTCTGGAACACGACTTGGGTTGAATGGTATGGAGTCGACCCTGGAGTCGTCCGGCGGAATGATGCCGGTCGATTCGGCTGGCAAAGTCGCGGTGTCTTCCAACCGAACAGGAGGCAGGGAAATCGGCTCTTCGGATTCA
>JANPHT010000161.1:0-18987 GCA_031424595.1 Planctomycetota bacterium | reverse complement strand
GGATGAGCCTTTTCCATCTCATCCAGCAGGACGACGCTGTAGGGTTTTCGGCGAACGGCTTCGGTAAGAATCCCACCTTCACCATAGCCCACATAGCCTGGAGGCGAACCCATCAGCAGGGAAACCTTATGTTCCTCCTTGAACTCACTCATGTTGATCGTGGTCATGTTCTGCTCACCACCGTAGAGCAGTTCGGCCAGAGTGATCGCCGTTTCGGTCTTTCCCACACCGCTGGGGCCGACGAGGAAAAAGACGCCGATGGGTCGACTTGGATCCGTGAGGTTCGCCCGAGATGTCTGAATTCGTCGAGCGATCGCCGCCATCCCGTGAGACTGGCCTACCACTTTTTCTTCCATGCGATCATGAAGTTTCAGGATCGTGTGAATCTCATCGCTCATCATGCGTCCTACCGGAATACCGGTCCAGGACGAGACAATCTCTGCAATCGCCTGAGAATCAACACAGGCCTGCATTAAAGGAGTCTGTCCCTGCACGCCCGCCAGCGACTTGTTCAATTCATCAAGCTGAGCGAGTAGTTTGAGGCGATCGTCATCCGACAGGGGAACGGCGGTTGCCCCAGGTGCTGCGTCCGTTGATTTTGCATCCGCTGGAACAGCTTTCGGATCAGGACTCGATACGCCAGACAGTTTCCCGCGGATGGCACGGATTTGAGTGATCAAATCCATCTCTTTTTTCCATTGCTCTTTCAGCACTTCATATTGCTTAATCGCATCCGCTTTCTTTTGAGTCAGCTTCCCGATTTCTTCTGCATGATCAGCACCCGTGGCGGTCTCCCGCCGCAACACTTCGATCGCCGTTGTCGTATGATCGATCATCCTCTGGCAGTCTTCCAGCGCGGGTGGAACCGTCGTATAGCTAATGCCGACGCGTGCGCACGCCGTATCGAGCAGACTGACGGACTTGTCCGGCAATTGTCGTCCGGAGATATAGCGACTCGACAGGCGGACTGAGTCGACGACGGCCTCGTTCAGGATCTCGATCTTGTGATGTTTCTGCAGGGTATCAACGAGTCCCCGCATCATCGCAATGGCTTTTTCCTCGGACGGTTCTTCCACTTTGACAACCTGAAATCGTCGAGCCAGAGCCGCATCCCGCTCAAAGTACTTCTTGTATTCCGCCCAGGTAGTCGCAGCGATCGTCCGCAGTTCTCCTCGTGCCAGAGCCGGTTTGAGCAGATTCGCGGCATCGCCCTGTCCGGCCTGTCCTCCCGCACCGATCAGTGTATGAGCTTCATCGATGAACAGGATGATCGGAGTGACCGAACGATTGACTTCCTCAATCACCGACTTCAGACGATTTTCGAATTCTCCTTTAACGCCCGCTCCAGCCTGCAACAAACTCAGATCCAGTGTCCGGACAGCGACCGTCTGCAGCGATGGCGGGACATCTCCCTGAGCAATTCGCAGGGCAAATCCTTCCACAACGGCGGTCTTGCCGACGCCCGCTTCTCCGGTCATGATCGGATTGTTTTGTCGGCGGCGGGTCAGAATGTCGATAAT
This sequence comes from Planctomycetota bacterium, assembly GCA_031424595.1. Taxonomy (GTDB): domain Bacteria; phylum Planctomycetota; class Planctomycetia; order Planctomycetales; family Planctomycetaceae; genus SXXK01. The sequence goes on along the minus strand of JANPHT010000161.1, from coordinate 17,467 downwards.
CTGACGAATCTCCTGATCGCGGCCAAGCACAGGGTCAATCTTGCCTGCTCTGGCTCGAGCCGTCAGGTCAATGGTGTATTGATCCAATGACGGAGTCTGGCTTGGCCCACCTGCTGGACGTGCGCCCTGACTGGCCGGTCCCGATTGAGCCCGATTGGCATCAGCGGCCGCTTCCGAAGTGTCGGCGATGATTGTCGGGAGGTCCCGATTCAGTTTTTCCGCAGAGATCTTACTGAATTCCGGTGACATCTGCTGAGCAATCTGGACCAGCGATCTGTCGTTGACCAGTGCCAACAGCAAATGCGCCGAGCGTGTCTGAGTGGCACCAAATTCGATGGAACCCAGAACCCACGCCTCACGAACAAGGTCAACAATCTGCTGTGACAACAATGGCTGACTGGAGTTACCGGTTTTCAACCGGTCCACCGCTTTCATCAGGTCTGCCGTGAGCCGTGAAACATCGACACCAAAAGCTTTCAGGATGGCATGAATATCTGTCTGCGATCCTTCCAGAAGCTTAAGAAACCAATGGGCCACTTCGACGTTATAATTCGACCGGGACAGACACAGTCCAGCAGCACCTTCCAGAGTTCGAGTACATGTGCTGTTGAGCTTACCGATCAGCGACTTAAGGTTTATCGACGCCATATTGCACTTCCAGCTTCATCTAAATCAAAGGAATGTTTAACTTGGTCAGATGGCTTAAATCAAAATCGAAATACGGCATCAAGTGCCGGATTCTGTTGTTCCGGAGACGCACCAATCCAGGTGTTCCACCCCAGCAGGGGGCGATAGCCCTCACCAGAGCCAAGACAGCATAAGGGTACTTCTGCCCTCGGCAGAATCAACTGAACGTCAAAGTCCAGATTAATATCAATATACATGCGGATGATTTCGGTGACACATTTCAGACTGGTCGTCCCCGGCAGCAGTTGCGAAAACTGAGCCCATGACAATGGGCCGAGCCTGATCCTGATCCGGCTCTGAACATCCCAGACTCGCGATCCTGCAACCGCTGTGGCGCCAAGGCTGAGATTCAATCCTTGACGTCTGGACATCGATGGCATGGCAGACTGACATTCTTCCGGCAGGTACAACCATTGTCCATGAAACTGAATAACTTCCGCTGCAAGGTCAAAATAGCTGCTCAGGATCTGCTCAAGAGACACTGCATTTCGATGGCGCGACGCAAACAGTCCGCCAAAAAACAGCAGGACCTGATCATCAAACGTGAAATGATCACGAAGCGACCCGGAGCCCATGCCAATCAAGCAGAAAAGGCACAATGTAAACAAATCGTCATCCAGTCTCCCCTCCACCAGATGCCGTTCATAGGCCACGGGGAATCGGTACTTCTCCCAGGCTCGGAAATACAACGAGATCAGTCGGTGATTGAAGAGATCCAGAAACTCGCGGAGTGCATGATCCTTGAGTCGCAGGTGCGAACGTTCGATAACCAGAGAAGTATAGTGCTCCGGCAAAACCCCGGCAGGTCCTGTCAGTCCCATGAAGGACACCGTCATGTCCAGTGGGAAAATTCCAAACTGCCAGCGATCATTGAGCACGGGAATCGTGAGGAAGGAAATCTGCCCGGCGGGAAATGTCAGCGACGCCAGCGCGCGGAACCTTACCGCTTCGCCTCGCGGGCCCTCATTGCCACCCACTCGATGCAGTGTTTCATTCTTTAATTGCTCGGCAGCTGCACGCTCAATCAGACGCACCGCCTGAAAGAACTCAAACTGTTCCGGAGTCCGCAGCAATTCCAGAATCAGATCAGGTTGCGTTTTCCCGTCCGTGCCGGCCATTTCCAGCTTTCCAGACCGCGTGACTTTCTTTCGCGAGTCGTGGCGGTCACTCTCGTAAAGGAATTGATAGAAGTATACATGGAAAAAAAGTGATTCAGGACATTTGCAAAGAGGAATACACTGTCGCCGGCAAAATTATCTTCTTCAAACAACAAGTTAATCTGTGTACCTCGTGCAAAGGCTCCGTTTATATTCTGGATGCATTTTTCGCTGCTGATGGATTTAAGTCCGTCGATCAGATTCCTCGTTTGAGCCGACTCTTTAGGGTCATTCAGGGCCAGTAATTCTCTGACCGCCAGAACCGCATCGTCCGTCTCAACGAGGGAAAGATGATTGAGCGACAGTTGTGAAATCAACGGCCACAAATTGCCACGTCCCATATGCCGCCGCAGTGTCGGTGTCGGAGCGACAAGGCACTTGATTTCAGACACCGGCCCGCGACCTCCTACGATCTCCAGAGCGATTTTTTCGGCGTCCTGCTGTTTGGCCAGTTCTTCCGGAAGATCCCTGTTAAGACAAGTCAGGTTCGAATAGAGCAGACCCTGCCCGGGCCGCAGGGGAGAGAACCTGAAATCGACGAGAGAGACATACATTTCCGTCGGATTCCGCAATGACCCCGTGTCACTTTCCACGGGTCCCGGACGACGAACCGCGTGCCAGTATCCCGTCTCATTCGCGGACGAGGCGTGAGCTACGGAATAGAACGGCTGAAACTCACGCACATTTCCATCCTGGTCATCCAGGCTGATGGAATCGATCGAATAAATCTCCATGGATTCTTCCGAACGTGCGTCCGGCACGACACGATACTCGGTCGTCCGATAGCCGAGCTGAACCGCATCGGCCGTCCTTCGGAAAAGATTGATGACTGGCGTGCATCCCAGTCGGACCGTCTCGCTGGAAACGGCCGCCTCTAAAGACGCTACGTGCTCTCTCAGCAGGACAGAGATTTCCAGGGTATTCCCGAGCCGCGACAGAATCTCGGGTGTTAGTCCATTGATGTCAAAAAACAGAAACTTCTGAGGGAGTACGAAATACTCGCTCAGTAAACGATAGCCCGGGAAGGTTCGGGGAGATTGGGGAAGGACCGCTTCATCGGAACCGAATCCCACGGGCGAAATCATCGAAGCCGGCAGAACTGCGGCAGGACCAGAGGGATTCGCTCCGGTAATCACGACTTCCAGCGTCTGGGTCAGCACCAGCTCAATCAGCCTGGCCGCCTTTTCAAAATTCGGGATACTGACAAAAAACCGCAGGCTTGAAAGAGCGTAGTCCGCCAGCGTCTTTTTAGGGTCAAAGGTTTTTAATTCAAATCGAAGCACCGACTGCGCTTCACTCCGACAGGGCGATTCCGGGCCGGAAAATGGGCGAGGCAAAAGTCGGACGGCCTGTGTCTCTAAGGGGTACAGCCTTACCGGATAAGTCGTTCGAAAGAGACAATTGTAACCTCGAATTCGTTCGGACTCGATCAGCGTTCCGGTCTCCAGCAGATGCCCGTTCGTTTGATCCTTCTGTCCGTGATTCAGTGAGAATCCAACAACAGACATCGAGGGCACAGGCGAGAGCATATGCGGATACAAAATACCCAGCATCGCATCGACAAGTTCGGGAAAGCTGTCGTCCAGCTTATGCCGTGTTCTGGCATTCATGTAGGCAAACGACTGGATCAATCGCTCGACATGCGGATCCTTGATCCCGGTCGCACTTAAGCTCAATCTGTTCGCGATCTTCGGGAACCGCTCGGCAAACTGAGCCCCTGTACTCCGGAAATAATCCAGTTCACGCTGATACCAAACGTCAAGTGATTCACTCATCGGCCGATTCCTGGAGTGGCACATCAGGATTGTCACTGAACAGCAAATTGCCCCGTCGATGATTCGAGCGTCGAATCGAATTGCACATGATGCTTTTTCTCTTCGATAAGCAGCATCGCCTCAATCCGGAATCGAAAGGTCCGATCAACAAAGTCATGTTCCACTCGCTCAATCTGCACATCTGCCAGTCTGGGTTCGAAAAATCCGATGGCAACTCGGATCGCCTTGATGAGAACTTCGGTATCTTCAGCCGCATTAAGACTGGAGGCTGTAAAATCCGGAATGCCATAATTAATCAGGCTGTCATCCAGTTCCGTCAGTTCCGGCGGCCACGCTATGACTCGGTACCGGGTATTGAGAAGATTCTGCAGATCTCTGCGAATTGCAAACTGCATAATTCGCAGTCTCTGATTTTCGTCCAGAGGTACTTCAACGCTGAGTTCCGGCTCGTTGTCAATCAGTCTGTCCAGCAACGACAACCTGATCGTGCTCTTCGAGACTCCTGTACTCATTGTTCGACATGCCTCTCATCAGGATTTTGAATCTGTTCAGTGACCGGATGTCACGAAGGATAGCTTGTTGATTTCCATGATCGAAATGACATCGTCGTTCATCAGAAACTCACGCTGCCCCGCTCCCAGCGTTGGGGCGGCAGGATCAGCCTGGTTCCATTCCGTCGCACGTCCGATGCGAATGCGCTGGTCGGCCGAGTTAGCAGAGCCCTCATAGAGCGCGGGAATATGCACGCGGCCTGAGACTTCCCCGGCGGTTTCAATGGCAGCACTACGCCACAGCATGTCCGACAGGTGTTCTACAGGATTAAACTCAAGACTGACAATCTGTTCGAATCCTATCCAATAGTATTTTCCCGTGGCCGTATAGACCTCAAGCGTCTGACCCAGGATATCGTCCATATCACGGAACTGTGAGAACGTCGTTCCATTGACTTCCCCGGAGAGCTCAGGGTCCAGTTCAGCCGCCTCACCGGCAAGCCGGCCGGCGTCTGCGTGGTGTCCGGCGCGAAGGCAGACCAGTGCCTCGAGTCGCAATTTCTGTGAGGCCGTCGGCATTGCCAGAAACTCGGGGACCCGGCCCTGACGAAACACTTCTCGACGCGAAAGTTCGGAACGAATCAGGTGTTTAAGCAGCGAGACCCCGGTCATCGTCTGCGGATCCGTCTGCAGCGCGGCATCCAGCTGTTTGTCTGCCCTTTCAAACTCACCAGAAAAACAAAGCAGTTCACAAAGCAGGCTGCGTGATTTGACATCGGTCGGCTTGTTGCGAACAGAATCTGTGACCGCCGCCACAGCTTCAACCAGCTTTCCCGCCTGAAACAGTTCAATTGGATTCATCAAAATCTCTTCCTCTCTGAGATAGCTTTTATTCCCGGAATTCCATGCGACGAGCGACAAGGGTCACCGCCGACGACAGATGATCCAGCTGGTAGTGCGGCAGCAATCGAATGGTCAGGTAAAACTTGCCCGGCTCACCCGGAACTTCATTGACCTTGACTTCGGCTTCCCGTAACGGGAAACGAGCTTTCATGGCCGGAGATGCTTTTTCATCCGGAGTCACATAATCCACCAGCCAGGCCCCAAGATCATTCTCGATCTGCTGGGAACTGTACACAGACCCCAGCTTGTCTCTGGCTTTGAGCTTCAGGTAATGCGCTATTCTGGAACAGCACAGGACATACTGCAACATCGCCGAAACACGAGCATTGGCGGTAGCCACCGCGTCCTCGAATACCGACGGTTCGTGCACCGACTGATTTGAATAAAACACGGAATAGGGCGTTCCCTTGCAATGAGACAAAGGAATGAATCCCAGACGACAGAGCTCTGCCTCCCGGATATCGGAGATCGAAACCTCAGTCGAGCTGCGTTCCGCAACTCCGTCCGCGTCAGTCCCATAGGGTACGGCCTGCAAACCCGTAACCAATCCTCCCCCTTCCACGCCCCGTTCTGCTCCTCGAATATCTGCGAACCATCCGGATGCGGCGAAAGCCCGCATCACGACTGACGCCAACGCCCAGGCGGAAGACCCCCAAAGATAATGCTTCCGATCTTTCCCGTCGGCTTTTTCCTCAAACACAAATCCATGATGGCCTGAACCATCATTCTGATAGGGGCTTCTGAGCAGAATTCTTGGCAGAGTCAGCCCCAGGAATTGTGAATCGGTCTTCTCCCGAAGGCTGCGCCATTTTCGATGTTTTGGCTGCTGAAAGATGCGGTCCAGATCTGTTGGCTGTTCAAGTGTGGAAAAGTCATCCAGACCGAGCAGCCCGGGGGTGGCTGACGCCACAAACGGAGCAAATGCGGCTGCGGCAATCCCACTGAGTTGCGCCAGCAAATCGATATCATCCGGGTGGTTTGTGAATTCATAATTCCCCACCAGCATTCCATACGGATGACCACCGGCCGTTCCAAACTCCGCTTCGTAAACTTTCTTGAAAAGGTTGTTCTGATCAAAATCGACTGCGTCCTCAAAATCCTTTTTGAGTTCCTTCATGGAGACATTCAGGACTCGAATCTCGATCTCAGTGGCCTTGTCGTCCAGTCCCTTTTCAGCAAGCAAATCGTTGCGATTCTGCCACAGTAGCTGCAGACCTCGCCACGCGGCTTCAAGAGCCTGGAACGATGGCTGATGAAGAATCTCATTCACCTGATCGCTAAGCAACAAATCGATTCGACCAATGTCCCGACTTAAAGCCCGACGAGCCTTCGCCAGTTCCAGCCGGCCACCAGGATATTTCCCCAGCCAGACCTGAAGCGCCTCTGCTTTCGTCGTCGCCGTCAGGAATTGCCGCAATCTAACGGAAACATCGGCCGCGCCAGCGCCACCAACGCCCCGGCCAACCATCAAATCGATCAGGCCAGAAGCCGATTCAGAATTTACAGTCGATTCAGTTTCACGAAGCGATCCCAGCGCCTGTTGAACATGAAACCGCTCTTCGGGCACAAACACACTCCTCAAATCAGCTCACGACAACAAGCCAGAATGCACCCCGTTCTGCCCTGCTTCCAGGGCAGAACGGGATTTCAGGACATCACGCCTTTTGCGGAAGTTTTGCAACCATTCGCAGAGACGTTGACAGTTCCTCGAGCTGCAACCAGGGGCGAAGCATCGCGACAGCGTTATACGCGCCTGGCGACCCGGGAATCTCTTCGACCGTAATCCTCGCTTCTGCGAGCGGGTATCGAGCCTTCATTTCAGGACTTGGAGAAGGATCTTCAAGCACATAGTTGGCAATCCATCGCTTCAGGAATGTTTCCATATCCTGACGCTCAAGGAACGAACCAATCTTGTCACGCGCAATGCACTTCAGAAAATGAGCGATTCGGGAGGCCGCCATGATGTAGGGCAGGCGGGCCGAAATTGCCGCATTTGCCGTGGCATCCGGACGATCGTACTTGACCGGTCGCTGGCAGGTTTGTGCTCCAAAAAATACAGAGTAATCCGTATTCTTATAGTGGCACAGCGGCAGGAATCCTTCCTTACTTAACTCGGCCTCGCGACGGTCAGTGATACCAACCTCGGTCGGACACTTGGAGTCCAGATCCCCATCGTCACTCATGAAATTATGGACTGGAAGTCCGTCCACTTTGCCGCCGTTCTCCATACCGCGAATCGCTGTACACCAGTTGGTTTCGGCAGCCGCCCGCGTCATGTTAGTCCCCATGACATAAGCGGCGTTCATCCAGCAATAATCGGTGTTCGACGTCTTCTTCGCTTCACCCCGTTCATCCAGCTGAACTTCCTCATAACCAAATTCCTCGATGGGTTTTGTGCTGGCCCCATAGGGAAGGCGAGCCAGCACGCGAGGCAGTACCAGCGTGACATAGCGGGAATCATCAGTGTCTCTGAACGAGTTCCACTTTGTGTACTTCTTCCCCATGAAGATCTTTTCGACATCTCTCGGTTTGGTGAGATCTGTCCAGTCCTCAAACCCAAACAGGGTCGGATCAGCAGCAGAAATGAACGGACAATGGGCGGCCGCACAAACCCCGGAGATCTTTTCGAGCAAGTCAATATCTTCCGGGTGGTTTGTGATTTCATAATCACCTATCAGAGCACCAAACGGCTCGCCACCCGGCATGCCGAATTCATCTTCATACAACTTCTTGAAGATCTGGCTTTGGTCAAACTCAACAGCCTTGTCCAGATCCTTGAACAGCTCCCGTTTGGAGATGTTCAGCATTCGCAGTTTGAGTTGCTTGCTGGTTTCTGAGTTCATCACCAGATGGTTCAGGCCACGCCACGAACCTTCCAGCTTTTGGAACTGATCATTATGCATGATCTGAGCCAGCTGCCGCGACATCTTCTCGTCGATCTGCTTGATCGCCTGTCGAATCGTCTTGGTAACACTTTTATCCCAAACCAAAGTCCCCTGCATCGCTGCCCCGATGAGGTTCTTTACCATATCCTGAGCCTCGTCACGCTCGACGGCTCTGGGCATCGCGGATGTAATCTGATCGAGCAGACTGACCGTCTGCTCACCGGCTGCGGCCGACTTCGCACTTTCCCGCTGTTGTTCTGATCCCATTACTCACCCCCATCCTGCTTATTGCCTTCGGAGCCTGAAACACCCATCTCACTGGCCGCCTGCTGAACCTTTGCGGTGTCCTTCAGGATACTCTCCAGCTGAGCCTCCAAATCCTCAGACTGATCCATCGTGGTCAGCAAGTCCCGCAACTTATCGCGAGAATCCAGCAGGGTTTTGAGAACGGGCACCTGCTCAACGATTTGACCTGGCGTAAAATCGTCCATTGAGGAAAAATTCAGTTTAACTCCTAACTCACTGTCATCGCCCTGCAGGGTATTCTTTACACGAATATTAAGCTCAGGGCTCACTGTCTTCATAATGTCATTAAAGTTGTCGCGATCGATCGCCACAAACTTCCTCTGACTGAGTGCTTTTGGCGGTGTCGAAGGATTTCCGGAAAAATCGCCCATCACACCCATTACAAACGGAAGTTCTTTTTTAACGACCGCATCACCGATCTCGACATCATAGGTGATATGGACTCGGGGTTTTCGAACGCGGTCCAGCTTGTGCTGGATGGATTTGGCCATCTCATTAACCTTTCTAAATGAACAAAGTTACGAATCCCATAATACCAGGAAAAGGTAGCCTGATCTCAGCAAACGCTCACCCGGAACATAAACAAGCTATTGATCCTGCGGCACTTCAATACCGATATCACGAAAAAGCTGTCGCCGGATTTCTGTGTCTCCGATCAGGTCCCCATAAAGTTCCAGCGGCGACATCTTCCCTCGACGAATCGCTTTGCGGATTTCTGACGGCAGAATACTTTGGGGCTCATGCGTATCGAACCACTTGGCGACCGTTTCGAGAAGTTCAAATGCACCCTCTCGACCGCCGATTTTTCCCGGGGTTCCCGTCGCTGAAGAACCAGCAACTGCTGAAGCGCCGGCTGTGCTGGCTTCGGTGGTGCCAACAGGGCTCTCCTTCACCGCAAGTCTCTTACCTGCAATCTGCTGAAGGACTGATTCGGCATCGTCCACAGCCTTCACAAATCTTGAAAGGTTGGGCGCTTCATCATCACCCGCGCGCGTCTCAAGGATGTCACCGAGCTGCTTGATTTCTTTTCGTGCTTCCTGAATCTGAGCCGCCAGGTCACGGAAAAAGCCATCAGAAGATTCCGAAACGGCGCGATTGAATTTTTCAAGGGTCACGGCCCCGGACGAAACGCGTCTCTCGCGCTCTTCGGCAGCCAGTGATTCAAGCTGCTTCGCTTGGGAGTACTGCCAAACCACCATGGCCCCGACCGCCGTATCTTCCGTCACCGGAACACGCATCAGTGGATAGGTGATGACGTCACCGTTCAGACGGCTCAATGGCCGCAGCGTCGTCTCAATTCCCTCTTCGTCAGGAGTCGGGAGCAGCTCTCCCCAGAATGAATTCAATAATTCGCCGGTGAGCCGCAGCGCGCAAGCAAGGCCGCGAAATCCACCAAGGCGAACTGAAGCCTCGATCATATAGGCGACAATTTCGAGATCCTTCGCCTGGCTCTTGAGATACTCCTGCCCATTTTCCCAGACATCGATCCAGAGAGTTTTTGCTCCACTGGTGGGTTCTCCAACCAGGTCCGCCTGCCGCTCCACATCCCGAGCTTCATTGCGAGCGTCTCGGATCTGTCGGTAGGCATTATTCGGATCATCGTCGGAACGAAGATCCTCGCCGCACCTTGCATTATCCTCAAACGGTAAAAGCAATGCCGGAATATCAAGCTCAAGCGTCATACATTCCCACTCTGAGGTCAGACCAGGCCGAGCGCACAAAAATCCATCGTCTGCGGTCGAAGGCTACAATTCGACTCAGGAATATTCAATCAAGTTTGGCTGTGAGAAATCTGCAATCCGAGACTTTTTAAAACTCGGGCGTGAAGGCGACTGGCCCACGCCTTGCTTATCCCGATACGTTCCCCGGCCTCCTTAATCGTCAAGCCCTTAAAATACACATCTTTAATCAGGCTTCGTTCCTGTTCCGTCAGACAATTCATCGCCTGTTCGATAACCAGTTTAAGATCGTCTGCTTCCGCGGCGGCGGACGGTGAACAGGTCTCAGCCATCCGGTGATCTTCGCTCGCGCTGGCCAGGTCACTGATAAGGCAGGCTGCACTCAGGGCCCGCGTTGTGCCGGTAAACCAGTCAAGTTCCCCGGTTATCCCCTGTTCAGCCGACGATTCGCGAAGAACGGCGTTGGCTCCCTGCTCATAGCGTCCACGGCTGTAGTCGGCCGGGGAGAACCAGGACATGGTGGAGAGCCCATCCAGCACTGCACCTCGAACGCGGTAATAAGCATAAGTCGTGAATTGAATGCCGCGTGTCGTATCAAAATCCCGAGCGGCCTCGGCGAGACCCACCTGGCCATAGCTGATGAGATCGTCGAGGTCGATGCTGGAAGGCAGTCGCTGATGAATCTTCCACGCAATGGATCGCACGAGACCCTGGCAACTGTGAATGAGCTCCGCTGGCGACAGACTTCTCTCTCCTTTATCCAGCATTGGAAACCAGACCTTTCAATTGCCCCCACATGTGCTGCAGTCGTTGCAGTGAAACCTGATCATCAGCGAGCGACTTTGAGACGGTGTGCTCCAGTCTTGCAAGGCGTGCTTCAGAAACGCCGGCGATCTTCCGTGTCAGAACTCTGACAAGTTCCAGCAGTACCGGATCCACACAAAATTCCATCGTGCTGTATTTTTCAGCCACACGGAGCAGGTCGGCATGACTGGAATCCAGATCGACTGACTTCACTCCCTGAGGTGCCGCCAAAATCTGCTCGAGAATTCTGGCGAAACGATCGCCGGACTGAGAACCCGCTGCATCAGCGAAAACTTCTGGAGCATCAGACGGACCGGAGATTCCCGACGACTGCGAATCAGGGGCGGAACCAGTGGACACATTCACCTCCACGACTCAGAAATCCATTACTCGGGAATTGCCGCTGAGCAATGTATTCGTCCACCACACTGCATAACAAATCACTTGGCGGATTCCCTGTAACTTCAGCGCATTTGCCATTGGATTTCCTTGTCTCTGTCGCGCGGCAATGATTGACCTGATTCTACAATATCCGCCGTCAGTTGTTCAAAACCCGAACTTCATCTGATATATCACACATTCAAAAAATTCCAAATGGGTCGGATGAGTCCTGAGAAGTGCCGGGCTACATCCGTCGACAAGGAAAATGTGATGGCGTCCAATTCAATTCTATGGGGCGAGGGGCTGTTTCTCCGTCCGCATCATTTTCAGCGTCTGGAAGCACAGGTCCATGCATCCCTGAGACTTTCTGAACTGCTGGCGACTCCCAATTCTTATGGACTGTTTGCTCTTCAGGTCGAACAGGAATCTTTGGCCAACTGGCGTGTGTCCCTGAGCTTCGGCCATTTAAGGCTGATGGATGGGACCCAGCTTCGGTTTCCCGAAGATTGTCATCTTTCTGCCGCTACGATTCCGCGAACTGCGTTTCGAAATAGCGAATCGCGAGTCAGGGTTTATGTCGGTGTTTCAGAACTTCGACGAGGCCTCAGCAATACGGCGGGAATCGGAAGCGGGGCCCCACCGGCCCGCTATCTGGCTCACGAAGAAGAAGTTGAGGATGAGAATCTGGCCGGAAATCCACAGCCCCTGAAATTCAGAAAGCTGAATCCTCAGATCCTGATCGGGGATGATGCTGTTCGCGGCTTTGATGCGGTACCCATTTTTCAGTTGCGGCTGGGCGCCAGTGCCGAGGCACCACCGCAGATTGATCTGGACTATATTCCTCCGCTACTGACGCAGGAAGCCTGGGGACCACTCGCCTCATTAATTCGATCGGTGGCCGACCGACTTGGAGCAACATCCGACCAGTTGGCTCGGCAGATGATTGATCGAGGCGTGGCGTTTGCCAGTGGCCACAAAGAAGACCTGGAGCGCATTCTGCATTTGCATGCGATTAATACCGCGTTGGGCGGCCTTTCCTGGCTTCCGACTTCACGCGGCCTTCATCCGTTTCTGCTGTATACCGAACTTTGTCGTGCTGTCGGTCACCTGGCGATTTTTCGACGTGGTCGAAAGATGGCCGAATTGCCGGTCTATGACCACGATAATCTGGCATTTTGCTTTAGCACGCTGAAGAAACTGCTGGAGATTGAAACGGGTGGAGAAGAGCCCTATGTGCGGATTCCGTTTGCCGCTCAGGGACTGCAAATGGCGGTGAGAATGCAGTCGGAATGGCTTGAACCCTCATGGTCCTTCTACATCGGGGTTGAAGCGAGTCTGAAATCCAGTCGTGTGATCGAACTTCTGTCGGAAAAAGAACTGGGAATGAAGGCTGGAAGTGCTGAAGAAGTTGACAAGATCTATCAGTTCGGACGGCGCGGCGTCAGGTTCATGCCGGTGGGAGATGCTCCTCGCGCATTTCCTCGAGCGAACTGGCATTATTTTCGAGTGGACCGCGACGAAGCCTGGGCCACTGTCGAGCGCAGCCTTAACCTTGGAATCCGATTTAATGAACGCATGGTCGTCAAACAGGTGAACGGCGAAAACAGGATTGACATCACGGATAAGGAAACGAGTGGCCTGGCGACTCTGGCGTTTTCGTTGTTTGCGATTCGCAGTTCTGAAAAGGGAGAAAAATCCTCATGACTGTGCCCGTAATTGGTCTTGCAGAGCCTTTTTTTCAGAAGGTGCTGGAACTGGTCAACCAGCCCGTGGCCGGGAATGATCAGTTGCCGCAGTTTCAGCGGCAGTTAACGGCGGACCTGCAAGCGATCGAGCAGAAAGTCAACTCCGGAATCACTGCGGTTTCCGCAGGCGAATGGCAGTCTCTCAAACGGGTGCTGATCTACTGGGCGGACGAGGTCCTGACAACTCATGTGACTGACTGGCAGAACTATGTGCTTGAACAGGAATACTTCAGCGAAAAGAACCGTGCCTGGAAGTTCTATGTCGAAGCAGAACAGTGCGTGCCGACGGGAAGCTCTGAAGTCGCAGAGCTATTTTATCTCGCCGTGGTCCTTGGATTCCGGGGTGACATTGAAGGCGCTTTCAAGTACGAATTGAACACGGATCTGCCTGGGAAGAAATCTGATATCAATGAAGCCCGGCGGTTTTGGTCTGCTCAGCTGCAGCGGCGAATTCGCCATGAATCAGCCGGTGATTTGCAGGGCGAGCCGCTGGAAGGGAACGTCGAACCGCTTCACGGTGACGGAGTTCTGAAGTCGGCGTTCGCGTTGTTCCTGCTGGGGACCCTCTCACTCATTATTGTAGTCGGATGGTGGATGCTGCATAAGACAGAGCACGCATCAGGACTTTCAGGCAGTGAACTTCGGGGCGAAGTGGACCGGTAGTGCAACAAAAAAAGGGCACTTTGGCAGAATCACTTGCCAAAATGCCCTCATGACGCAGGGACCGATGTCGAATTTCAGAAGTCGCCTATTCAGCAGAGGCGATGCGGCCGGTTTCCGTCGCCTTCAGTGCATATCGTGACGGATTCGATTTGAAAGCCTGATGGTTCTCTCGTGTTGAAAACATGTAGAAGTGACCTTCATGGCTCGCCAGAAAACGCCCTTCGACAGGCTGTTTCGTCTCTACAAAGTGGACGGGGTCACAGCCACCAAAAGCCACAGCGAACTGTTGTGGATCACTGACGAATTCCTCCTTGGCTTCTTCGCTCGCAAAGTAGTAGATTCTGCCGCGATACACGGTTGAAATCTTCAGATCCGGCGGCACCTGCCGACCGTGGGCGAATGATACAATGCAGAGGTTCTCCAGTCTTGTAATCGGTGTCGCCACGTCAGTAACCGCTGGCAATGGAGCAGGAGCTCCCTCCGGATTGTCAGACGGAGATGGTTCAGGGGAACCTTCATTCGGAGTTCCAGGAACCACTTCTTCGCTTCTGTTTGATTCCTCTGACACCGGAGGACCCGGTTCTTCATCAAATTCCCCATAGTAAGGCTTGAAGTTACAGGGAACTCCACAGCTCTTAATGGCTTCAACGGCCATCTCGCGAACTCGCAGTGACGGCTCATAGCAACAGCCGTCCTCGTTCATTTCATAGGCTGTTTTCGCAAGGGTATTGAGGGTTTTCGCGTCACAGCAACTGCGACAATGGCAAGACTGGCCATCCTCGCCGCCGTTCTTTCCGTTCTTTCCACCTTTTGCCCCCTTGGCGTTGGGATTACAGGAGTGGCGGGCCAGCATATCCCGCAGCCCCATAGCGGCCTCAAATCGAACCTCTTCAAATTTTTCTGCTTTAGGATCAAGCAAGCTCAGAAGCATTTCTTTTGCTTCCGGGAATTGTGTGCAATCCAGTTCCTTCAGGTAACGGATGCCCTTCTTGCGGTTCGGAACATCCAGTTCACGCGCTCGGATCTTTGAGGCCAGTCCTTTGACCTCGGTCTCGGGCATCATATGAAACGGCTTTCGTAAGAGCCGATCTCGTTTGAATTGCCGTAACCACTCACCCCAAGGTGGTGCCCCCGCATCTTGTGCAGAGCATTCAGGTCCGCCTGCGAGGGACGCTATGAACAATACCGCCAGAAACTTAATGATCGTGTGATGACCCGTCGTGGACATCGTCACAGCCTCCTTGCGCGACTCTGAAATCAGGAACCACTCATTTCTTCGGCATATCCAGCAGAGTTTTTTTGTAACTGTTCACAACGTCCCTTGATCCGGTCAGACTTTTATCCGCCTGATGCCGGTCGTGACGAATCGGCAAACTGGGTTAGTCTCAAATTCAACGGAATCACCAGCAATAACCGTTCATCTTGCTGCCCACACTGTCCAGGATAAGAATCTTCGGCAAATTCTGCCTGAGACGTTGTAAGGTTTCGAGCTTTGTCCGCTTCAGTTTTCCTTTGACGGCCATATCGTGAACGACCCATTCTGATCGGCCGTGACAATTCGCCCGGTTGAAGTCACGTCCACAGCGGTCACGGACGGCGCTTCACCGCTGATCTGTTTCATGTCGTTAATGACACCCAGCGATGCCACCGACGTTTCACTCAGTCCGGAAAAACCCCAGCGGATCAGGCGGCCATCAGCCCCGCCCGTGATGATGTGATTTCTGGCCTCATCAAATGCCAACGCCGTGACGCCCGTTCGTCTGTACTCAGTCAGGTCGGTGTGCCTTGGTTTTTTTGTAAATTTGTCAACAGAATGCTCTTGGCTGATCGTGGCCAAAAGCCGCGGAAACTCTCCATTAAGGTCCCAAACAGCAGCGAAGCTCTGTAGTCCCTCCGTCTCATTCCAGGCCACACCACCCGCCGCGAGGTAGTTGAGTTTTTGCGAAAGGTCGATTTGGTTGAACCGGCACTGCCATCCTTCCGGCATCGAAATCTCGACTCGTTCAGGCTGATGATCCTGAAATTTCCACAGGGAAAGCACGCCCATCTGAAGAGCGGCAAGAGATTTTCCATCCGGCCCCCACTCCACGGAGTTACCGAACATCAATTTCTGTTCTTCTGCCCAGTCCGCTATCTTATTTTCTGTCGAGACAGGACCTGGGGATTGTGTCAACGGTATGTCCGCATCCAGCTGCCATTGCCAGAGCTCGATCGTTCCGACACTGTCTATTGTCGCCAGACGTGTTTCCCCAGGGGTCGGGGAAAATGCCACGTCTGACAACGGATGCTGGTGATGCTCCCGTAGCGGCAGGCGATAAATTGTGCGTCCATGATTGGGACTGGTTTCATCCGCATCGAAAATTCGGAGGGTTTCACTGGCCGTGGCGACCAGTTTCTGGTCGGCGGAAAACGAAGCGACATTGTAGGCCGCATGTGATCGAAATTCAGCAAGATGCTTGCGGGTTTCGAGGTCCCAAAGATGCGTAAATCGTCCGTCAAATGTCGCCACCTGATCAGACACGCCGTTCTTCGCCGGGGCAAATGCGCCGCGGATGGGACGGGCATCTTTCGCATTAAGTTTCAATCTCCGGGTCGCTTTCCAGTCCGTCGTCTCGAAGACTGTGATCGTTCCATCCTGAACAAACATTAACTCTTTACCGTTCGACGACCAGGAAATATCCTGACGGAAAGCGGTTTCCTTATCGCCCTCGGGGATAATAATTGGCCGACGCAATAATGGTCGAGCCACATCCTGAGTCCAGATCAGAACATTGAGCTCCGATGTTTTCTCCCTCGATTCGTTCCTGACGATGGAAACTTCTGCCGTAGCAAAACTCGTTCGGTCCGGAGAAGGACGAAGCCGCACAATAAACTCAGGCGGTCTCTGGTCATTCCTGCCAGTAATCTCAGTGGCTTTCAGACCTGTCCCCTCGACGTTCCATCTTAGAATCTTTCCGTCGTAGCCTGCACTCACCAACTGAGTTTCGGACTCGAAGAAGATCCCAACAACCTGATCGCGACCGTGTGCCCCATCGACAGAAGCAATGACGCTGCCGTCCCTCGCATTCCAGATCACGATCTTACCGCGTCGCCCTGCGGTAACGAGACGCTCCGATGCAGGAGAAATTCCCACCGCCGTAATGGCACCATCGGTATGCTGGCCTGTCAACGTCAGAACCGGTTCTGGACTCGGCGACTTCAGTAAATCCGCTTTGTTCCAAAGCATTCCCATATGATTCAGGTCAGCGTCCGGGTCAGTCAGGCCGGCGTTTGGATTTGTCGTGGATGCCCCACCGGCCAGAATCAGCAGACCATCGTCGGAGATTGCGAATTCACTGGCTGAATACTCGGACAACAATCGAGATCGTTCATATCCTGAGCCATTTCCATCGAGCTGAGAATCCCAGACGGAAATCGAACCAAAGTAATCGGCGCTCAGAAGCAACTCCCCGTCCGGCGGTATAAACTGCACGGAAGAAATCTGTGAAATGTGCCCCTCGGAAAAGAAATTCCTCTCGGGATCAAAGAACAGGTCCCGCCTGCCACCGGTGCTGCCGGCAACCATTTGTCCAGTCGCGCTGTCCAGAACATGGGCCGCCAGGTCGTCCGCACCAATCAGCAGCCGACTGCCATCCGGACTAAATCTGGCGGAAAAAATGTTGCGACCCATTTTCCGTTCTCCGGAAGTACCTTCCTGAGCGACCGCTGTCAACGGTGACGACGCTTTGGCGCCTGTGGTCAGATACTGACTGATCTTCGCCTTCCGTGATTCTGCCAGTCTGGGATTCCCACTGCGACGGCCGGTGGCATTGGGATCAGGGACTGCATTTCTTCCTTGGTCGGACATGGAGGTCGTTACTGGCTCGACCACAGTCTGTGATTCAAAAGCCCTGCTGACTTTTTCCATCCCGGAAACAAGACTGCCGTAAGTCGAAAGCTGCCATGTTCGAACTGACAAATCTGTGCCCACCGAAATCAGACGATCCGAGTC
>JANPHT010000160.1:0-9040 GCA_031424595.1 Planctomycetota bacterium | reverse complement strand
CGAGACCCGCGGACTGTCCGTGGATGACAGCGACGACGAAGAATTGAACACTCTGTTCCAAAGCAAGAGTGGTAACAAGGTCGGAGTTGTGTTCTACGGCACAGAAGCAACCTTAGTGCAGGTGTCGTACGAGCATTGCCTTGTGTTCGACAAAGACATGAAGATCGCGAAGGAGTTCAAGGGTGGCGGTGAACACTTTAAGAATTTCGTTTCCGCGTGTCAGTCAAGAAAGGTCGAGGATCTGAATGCAGATGTTCGCGAGGGACACCTTTCCGCAGCCGTCAGCCACCTTGGAAACATTTCCTACTACATGGGCGAAGAGAACCGCGTGTCAGTGAATGACATTTCTGCGTATCTGAAAGACATCAGGAGTCTGGATGATAACGAGGTGACACTTCAGAGAACGGTTAAGCATCTTGTAAAGAACGGTGTGGATTTGGACAAATACGAGATGTCTCTGGGCGCATTGCTGAATTTCGACCCCGAGAAGGAAGTCTTCACAAATAACGAATCTGCCAATGCCATGCTGACCCGTGAGTACCGCGAGCCATACGTCTGCCCTCGCGCGGACAAAGTCTGATTCGTGCAGGTCATGAACCATGTCGCTCTCAGTGCCGCACTTTGTGCCACACTTTGTCGGAATCGGTTGGATTAACCCCGACGAGGTCAGCGCACGACGTCTATTGACGCCTTAAATCAGCGGCCGATTTTAATCCTGCCAGGTACTCAAACAAGATAGAACTTGACGGCCAAGGTCCCTAGGGGCGATGACCGTACGGTTTCAAGCGACTGTTCCTGATTTAACGGTCTCCGGGGTTATGATTCTCCTTGACCATGCTGAATTAGTCCTTTTAGCATGTTTGCCACGGAATGGAGAGATGCGGCGAGTGTACTTGTCAGGTAAACTTGTCGCATTCTGGCAGGAGCTATGCCGGGATTCTCAACGGTCCGCAGCAGTCGGCGTGACGGTTACCAAGTCGCGACGGAATTTGGCCGAACTTTAGAGAAGATCTATTAGCGAAATCGCGGGATTTTACCTCGTCACATCGCCGCGGGGCTGTGGTGAGTGTTCTCGGAGCTTTTTCAATGAGCAGGTTGGGACTCGTCTGTCTTTCTCTCGTACTTATCGGTCTGGCTGCAGAAACGTACATTGCGGCCAAGCTTGGCCTGCGCCGGGGTGAGGTGGAAGATGCGCTCCGAAAAGCCGTTACCGACACCGAAAAGGCTGAGGAAGCTCACACCAGAGCCAAGGCGGAGCTTGCCGATTCGCGACAGAAACTCGCCGCAACAAAGATCGGTTGGGGCTTCGAGTGGAATTTCCCGCCTGGAGGCAATGTGGGTTCTATTCAGCTTGTGAACGGCAAACTAGCCGTCACCGGATTGGGGACCAGTCATGGCCTCGTGGCGAACGAAGTGACAGATGCCGCAGGACAGAAGAAATTTGTGGCTCCCGTCGTTCATGTCTTCACGGACAATGGCCAGGGCGGAAGCAACTACATTGGGGAATTCATTGCCGGCATTGGCCCGAGCGAACTGACGGAGCAGAACTCTGTGCTGTCGCCTTCCTGGAATGTGTCTCCCCAGGAACTCGCCTCCTGGAATTTCGCCAGTGGCGTTCGCCTTCGATCACAAGTACCTGCTGGCCCCAGAGCGGCAGTTGATAGCTTGCACCAGACAATTCAGCGAACGTTTTCACAGTTGAATCAGACGCTACTGAGAATCGAAGAACAAAAGCGGCTCACGGATGCCGCTGCCGCGGCTTTGGTTGTGCGAAAAAATGAGTTGCTGGGTGATCCGGCAGCTGCGGACAATGTGGACCACCCGGAATACAAACTTGGCCTGGTGCAGACCTTGGTTGATGTCGAAGAAGAGAGAAACGCCATTCAGGCGGGAGTCGATGAACTCCGAAGACTGCTTAAGGCAGCTTCTGAGTTTCGGACGCAACAACTTGACTCGTTGAAGCAGGTCGTTTCCCGAATGACGACTCCTGATACAAAGTTGTCACAGCGAGCGGAGTAAACTCAAACGACAACTGGCAACCATTTTTACCCACCAAAATAATGAGTCCAAGTTTTCATCAGGGACGAAGTGTCGAGAGCGAAATCGATCAGTTCTTTCCGTGGCTTTGCTGAGACGACCGTGCTGCACTGCGGAGTTGCTGCCAAAGTGTGCGTGCTATATTGACCGCATTGACGGTGTCGCTATGAACGCAGAGGGTCTCAGGAAGTAACGCGATGGAGGTTCCATCGACCGCGAAGACCGATCGAGTCTGAATAATTCGCAGGGCTCGCAGGGCAATCAAATCGGGATCATGCAGCACTGCATTCGGATGCTGTCGGGGGACCAGTGTTCCATTCTCACTGTAATTTCGATCGGCGAAGACCTCGCTAAGCGTCGCTAGGCCGACGGCGTTTCCGGCGAGAATCAGCTGGCTTCCACTGAGTCCCACCAGTTTAGCCGACGGACATTTGTCACGCACGGCAGAGGCGACCACCGAAGCAATTCCTCCATCGACAGCAGCAAGGTTGTAAAGCGCCCCGTGCGGTTTGACGTGTGCAAGTGGAATGCCTTCGGAGTGGCAGATGGCTATCGCAAGGCCAATCTGATCACAAACCAGATCGTACAGCTCCACTGGCGAAAGATTCATTGCTCGTCGCCCAAATCCCTCGCGATCACGAAATCCCGGGTGTGCACCGAAGGCGACACCCTGCTGGCGGCATAGGATGGCCAGCTCACGCATACGTGATTCACTGCCAGCGTGTGCTCCGCAGGCAACGTTGACAGAACTGACCCACGGCAGAATGGATTCATCCAATTGACGACCTGCTTCGCCGTCGAGCTCCCCAAGATCGCAATTGATATCGATCAAATTCATACGTCTGCCTGTTTCAGAACAACCTCGATGATGCTCGGGAAACCAAATCCGCCATCAAAAGAGCTCTTTCAAAATCTCGTCGCTGATCAAGGAACAATTGCTGGGCCTCAGTCAGAGCGACTTCTTCAAATCGCACGGATTGGCCTGGGCGAAGTTGAGCCGCGACTGGATGGTCCGCAGAAATCACATGAGCTATCCGAGGATAGCCGCCCGTCGGCGCACTATCGGCCATCAGGATGATCGGCTGTCCGTTCGCAGGCAATTGAATGGTGCCGACAGTTGTTCCCTCTGACAACATTTCTTCGGCACCGTCGCTTGAAAGTCGTGGACCGGTCAAACGGTAACCCATGCGATCTGATTGGGGTGAAATCGTAAACGGCAGACTAAAGAAGTCGCGTTGGCTGATCCTGGACATCCGGTGAAAATGACAGCCTTGAAGAACTCGCACAGTCATCTCGTCAGGACGAGGCAGTGAAATGGGCCTCACAAACCAAGGGGGGCAAATAACGCCTTCGTGTTCGACTTTCGGAGGCCGATTGGTCGACTCTGCTATTGGAATTTCATCGCCGTTCCGAAGCACGCGTCCGCCAAATCCTCCAAGTGCCGCTCGCAGATAAGTTGCACGACTCCCCATGATTTGCGGCACATCGAATCCGCCAGCCACAGCCACGTAACTGCGGCACCCCTGCTTCGCGGTGTGAAAACGAAGACGTGCTTCCGCCACGATTGTCACCGGCGAGTTGAGCGGAATCGCGGTTTCCGAGCCGGATCCGGAGATTGCCACGGGAGCCATATTGGCGCCTGTCACTGCAATCACGGCGGCGTGGGACCATTGCAATTCGTCACCCGACATCGTCATCTCCAGTGTTGCGACTGCAGCGGAATTTCCGACGAGTCGATTGGCAAGTTCGTGAGCCATTCTGTCCATGGCACCGCCGAGTGGTACGCCAATACTCCTGAATCCGGGACGTCCGAGGTCCTGAATTGTGGTGGAAAGTCCTGCTCGAATGACTCGCACCTGCGTCATGGGCCTGTTCCCCAGGCGGCGAACTCTTGTGCGGTGATAGGGAAGAATCGGACGCGGTCTCCTGCGGTCAACAGGCACGGAGAATCACGCTCGGGACGAAACAACGATACGGGCGTTCGTCCAAGGATGTGCCAGCCGCCGGGAGTTTCTATGGGATAGATCCCGCACTGTCGCCCGCCAATCGCAACAGACCCCCCATGAACTTTCAGCCGAGGACTGCTTCTCCTGGCCGTTGCCAGGACATCAGGTAACCCGGAAAGATACGGAAACCCAGGCGAAAAACCGATCATTCGCACCTTGTATTCCGCTGCAGTATGGAGGCGAATGATTTCATCGGACGGCAACTGATGGATCTGAGACAGGTCTGGCAAATCCAGTCCAAACTTCGGATCGTAACACACCGGGATTTCGACAACAGGCGAAACGTGTTCGTCGACTTTGAGGCCACAACGTAAGGCCGCTTCAATTCGCGTCTGGACTTCGTGCCACTGCAGAGAAAGCGGCGAATAATGCAACGTCAACGACGCAAACGCCTGAGTCATAGCCTCGTAGGCAGGGTGCCACTGACGATTGAGTGCGGCGGCCAACGACTGAACACTCCGAGCTGCCTCGTCATCACTCACTTGCCTCCAGACAACAATTGCGGCGGAATCTCCCAGTGGTTCAATAGAATGAATCATGAGTCACCGCACAGACACGAAGGCTATGGACTTTCATTACAAAGTACGTGGTGATCGCGATTATCTCCAGAGCAGAGTGACGGGAACAGTCACCATCTCAGACTCTTCACCATCCTTGGCATGAAGAATCAGGCTCCCCAATTCAGTACCCTTTCGCGGCAGTTCGTTAAGCACAACGGAAACCGTGACTTGCGATGAATCCGGTGTTTCAGATTCTGTCTTCTCGACTTTTGCAATCAATTGAGGCGGAGAGGTCTCGAGGTGCGATACCTTCCATCTCGCTGGCAGGGAAAAACTAAAGGACGTCCCAGTCGACTTTTCGGGAGTTGCCGACAGCACGATGACTCTGCCGGAATCCGGACTTACGGTGACGGGCTCGTCCAGTGGACGCTTTCGATCTCCCAAAATAACAGGAATCTGCAGAGTCGGGTATGTTGCGTCGTCGGTACTGACGTTGATGATGCCTCGATGCTGGCCGATCGGGATTGAATCGCTGTAGGTCACTTCAATCGCGTTACGATTCACTCCATCAACAGCAGAAAACCCAGCGGACTTTGCGGTAAAAATTGAGCAGGAACTCGTGACGTTCGTAACCTTCATCGGCGACTCCCGCCGCTCCGGGCGGTGGTCTGAAATCGAGATGATGTCACGATCTGTACTCGAAATTCTACCCATCACCATCAACACGCGTGGTTCGATCTCAATCTGCTTTTCCGGAAGCACGACCTTGTAACTCAGTGCAACTTCACGAGGCTTCGGGTCATCGTATTTGACCGTCACCAGGTACTCCCGCAACCCGGCAGGTTCGTTTCTCGTTTTGATGGGCAACGTCAGGCGGCCATCACCTCCCGGTGGAATCTCCTTTGACGTAATCTCCGGCGCGAGGCACCCGCAACTCGGAACCAGTTCCTTGATGCTGACCGTCTGCATGCCATTGTTTCGAAAAACGAAGTACGGACTCAACAACGGTTGTGGCGAAATTGGATCGGGGCCTTCGTGACGCATGTACGAGTCAAAAACCAACGATGGACGATCCGCATTGGGAGAAAGTTTCGGCGCCCCGGGATCTCGCATGCCAAACGCTGCGGAAACAAGGCATGGAAAGGCCAGCAGCGTCCAAATCTTCCATGGAGGGACAGATGGAAGCTCGGCAGTCGGATTTGAATTCCCCTGGATCGCTGCTGCAGAGTCCTTCATTGCTTGATTCTCCAAATTGTCAGCCAGCACTGAAACCCGCATTCCGGCCTGAAACAGGGAGTCTGCGGGGACGTTATCTTCTCAAGGAAATCTTCCTGATTGCTCAGGTTAACAAGAAAACGGGTAACAACTCCACATCAATGCCAAACCGGCATTGTGGCCCATTTCAGGATGACTGGACGAAGCAATTTGTTGCCGGGATTGAAAGTCTGAGCGTTTCGGCAAACAATGGACTGCTGAAGGCGTGTCTTTTCGAGGATTTGATTCCTCAGACCTGTGTCTAATTCGATTGAGTGCAAGGAGTTCTCTGCAATGTTGGTTCGTCGATTGGTCTCCGTGAGTCTTTGTGCGGCAATGGCGTTGGCAGTGTCGATGCTTCAGGCTGACGAAGCAAAGAAGAAGATCGAAACAGTCGAAGTGAAACTAAAAGACCTGGTGTTAAACCTTCCCAAGGATTGGGAAGCATCTGACACCGTCAGTTCGATGCGATTAGCGACCTACAATATTCCGTCTGCCGAAGGGGATAAGGAAAAGGGGGAACTGGCGATTTCAACCTTCGGGGGAGACGGGGGTGGCGTTGCGGCAAACCTTGAACGATGGGTCGGACAATTCGATGCCAACGGACGCGAAGTGGTTGTAAAAAAGGGAATGGTCGGTGAGAACGCGTACCACATTGCCGACATTTCAGGAACATATCAAAAGTCAGTGGGACCTCCGATACTTCGCAAGACTCAGGCCGCAACCGGCTACCGAATGCTGGGCCTGATTCTTCAGGTCAAAGGCAAAGGGGTCTATTTCATAAAACTTACCGGCCCGGATGCGACAGTCAAGGCTCAAGCCGAGTCACTCCGATCGGCGATCGGCGCGAAAGCCGAAGGCGAAGAGGACTACGAGATCTAAGTCGTCACCGGGATGTTTTAGCTTCAGCCCAGCATGACGCCATGCTGGGTTTTTGTTTTTTCGCGCAACGGTGAGATGAACATTTCCACAGGGCAAGCTCTCGTGACAGCCGCGTGATTCACACACTAGTTTTCAGAATGAGTCCCTTACTTGGCCAATCGCGATTCGGATCTCCACTCTGTGGTTGAGCCATTGGACTCGCCATCAGAAAAAAGTATCGCTGCGGAAATCGCGGAGCCCCGTGGCTATGATCGTGTCTTTTGGCTGACGTATTTGTCCAATGGCCTGACAACATTCGCAAATGGTATGATGGTTCGCTATTCAGATTTCGTGGATGTTATCGGAGGCGATGAGCAGCAACTCGGTTTGATTGTCGGCGTTGGAATGATCGGAAGCATTCTCATCCGACTGGCACAGGGAGACGCGATTGATCGATACGGTGCCGGGAAGATCTGGTTCTGGTCCGTGGCGACATACTCTGTAAGCCTGATGCTGCACCTTGCTGTATCAAATGCTTACAGTCCTGCCGCGTTTGTCGTTCGTACTCTCATGCAGGGCAGTCTTGCGGGTATCTTTGGTTCATCCATTACATTCGTGGCCCTCCGAGTTCCTCCGAAACGCATGGCCGAAATTGTCGGTGCGTTGGGAACATCCGGTTTTTTGGGGTTGATGGTCGGGCCGTTGATCAGCGACTGGCTCGGTAGCGGCCATGCCGTCCCGAAGACAATGGTGGCTCAGATGTTCTGGACGGCTGCAGCGATGGCTGTCAGTTCTGCCATTGTCACGTGGTTTGCCATTCAGGGTTCATCACCGCCGACACACCAGTCGCGGCCTTCGATCTTTAAAGTCGTTCGGCAGTACCACCCGATCATGATTTCAGCGACCGCCGCCGTCATGGGAGCAGGTTTCGCCATTCCGGCAACGTTCCTTCGACCATTCGCGATTGATGCCGAGCTTGCCGGTGTCGGACTCTTCTTTGTGGTGTATGCCGTGATGGGTTTTACCGCCCGGTTGGCCTCCAGGTCGCTGTTCGAGCGATTTGGAAATCGGCCCTGGATTGCGGTTGGACTCTTTCTGCTGTCTATCAGCTTTCTGCTTTATCTTCCTGTGACCAGGACCAGCCACCTTATCGCACCGGCGGCGTTGGCAGGCATCGCACATGCTCTGCTTTTCCCGTCAATTATGTCAGCCGGAACAGCTGTTTTTCCACGCCAATATCTGGGTGTTGCCACATCCCTCATCCTGGCCATGTTTGATGTGGGAACTTTTGTCGCAGCGCCGATCGTCGGTGTTTTTCTGCGATACGCCAAGCCAGTCACGCCGCATGCTTATCAGTGGATGTTCGCCAGTGTAGCCTGCGTCTTTGCGTCAGTGACAGTTCTGTTTTTGTTCAGCGCAGCGGGACGCTCGCATAAAGTTGGGGAATAGGATGAGCGATATTTCCCCACTGGCGTCGCCTGAATTGTGGCCCATCACCGATGATGCCATCCGGCAGACTTTCGAAGCCATGCTGCTTGATGGATCATGGGGCAGATACCACGGACCACATTGTGACCAGCTGCGTCATGATCTGGGCAGCCTGCACAATATTGACCACGTCATTCTCTGCAGCAGCGGAACATCGGCGATTGAACTTGCACTGCGTTCAGTTCCTGCGGGAAAGGACGACGAGGTTGTTCTGGCCGCTTACGACTTTAAAGCAAATTTTGTCAACATTTTAACGGTTGGAGCGATTCCAGTTTTGGTCGACGTGCTGCCGGGAATTCCCATCATGGACGTCCACCAGTTGATGAAAGCCTGCACTGCTCGAACTCGCGCGATTCTGGTGTCTCACCTTCATGGATGCCTTGCTCCGATGCCGGAGATCTGTGAATTTGCGCGGGCACACGGGATCGCTGTCATCGAAGACGCGTGCCAATGCCCCGGAGCCATGATCGGTGGTCGCCGCGCTGGAACCTGGGGTGACATTGGAGTTCTGAGCTTCGGCGGCAGCAAGCTTTTGACGTCCGGCCGAGGTGGAGCATTGCTGACCAGCGATTCGGCAATGGCTCAACGAATCAAGCTTTACACGCAGCGAGGAAACGAAGCTTATCCGTTGTCGGAAATGCAGGCCGCAGTGCTGGTACCGCAAGTTCGGCAACTGGATGAACGAAATCAGCTAAGACATCGGAGAGCTATTGAGCTGTTTCAGACTCTGCAGGATTCAGCAATCATTCGCCCCGTGTTTACGCGACAAACTTTCGATGGCCATAACTCGTTACCCGCGTTTTATAAAGTTGCTTTCCTTCTTGCGGATGACTTCTCCTCGCAACGCGACGCAGTTTCTTCAGCGATGCGGAATGCCGGGATTCCCCTGGACGC
>JANPHT010000159.1:0-8414 GCA_031424595.1 Planctomycetota bacterium | reverse complement strand
CGAGGATAATCCAGCAGGGCAAAGGATGGAGTCGAAAACTTCGTCGAATAAAGCTGGCCAAGGAGCAGGAGACTTTGCTCGATTCCCTGCCAGTCACTGGAGTCTGGCTTCAACATGTCACCGGCCTGAGCAATGATTTGTTCTTTGAGTTCCGGATGTTCGCCTGCGATCAGCACAAGCATCTGGCGAGCCACGTTTCGTACTTCGATATGAACGTCGCTGAGTTGTCTGTGCAGCCACGCCGTGCGTTCAGCATCCGGATACAACCTGATGGTTCGTGCAGCGGACATTCGCACTTGAGCGTCACGATGCAGACAGCCGGACGAAAGGTACTTCACAAGCACATCAGGCTGACGATGAAAAACCTGTTGCCAGGCGACGGACGCAACACCATCCGCCGCGTCTTCACAATACGTGGCGGCCAATCGCATTGCTTCTGGCTTCACGCTGTCCAGCAGAGCCAGTCCCAGCAATCGATTGACGACGTCGGCTTTAAGAAGAGGCTCGGCCATTGTATAGGCCTGATCGGGCACAAGAACGGCCAGTGCGCGTGCCGCCGATGTTCGTTTGGAGTAGTTTTCAGTCAGGCTTGACACAACTTTTGTCAGCTCCGCCACGGAAGCCGCATCGGTGATCGCAGCAAGCCCCTCGGCGGCCAAACGAAACGACACCCCTGTTGTTT
This sequence comes from Planctomycetota bacterium, assembly GCA_031424595.1. Taxonomy (GTDB): domain Bacteria; phylum Planctomycetota; class Planctomycetia; order Planctomycetales; family Planctomycetaceae; genus SXXK01. Next base: position 7,732 of record JANPHT010000159.1, on the reverse strand, counting down.
GCGGATTCTGAAGCCGAGCACGCCAGAGTTCCGCTGCGGCAGCGGACTTCCAGCGAGCCAACGCAGGTTCAATGGCCAATCGTTCCGGATCGGCACCTTCGGCAGCCATTTTTACCAACTCCCGCTCAGCAGACTTTACGTCGGCCATTGCAAGAGCTCTGGCACAGGCGAATCGGACGCGGTCGTTTTTCGAGGCTTTCATGACAGCGATCAGGGTGGGGCCGGATTTTTGAACGTCAGCCAGCTTGAGTTCAGCAGCGTGCGCCAGAGAAAGTGCGGCCACTTCCTGAAGTTCCGTATCAGTGGCTTCCTCAAGGACTCGTACCCATAGGGGAAAGTAGCGTTCATCCAGTTTCGAGACGACTGTCAGGCCCGGAATCAACGGATCCAGATGCATTCGGAATGGCAAGGCCTGAAATCGCACAACATGTGGCAAGTCCAATGGCCCCGTGTAGTGCCCGCTCGGCGAAAATTGCGGATCTGGCGCGGTGAGCGTACTTGCCGGTTTGTCATCAGTCTGAAATGCTGACGCTGACAGCGACAAAGCCACATTAAGAATCAGAGAAACTGTCGTGGGCCAGCGTGTCATGGGAAGATTCCGGAATCCTGCAGATCAGAGATTCATCAAATCAAAACAAAACAAAGTCGAAGGTGTGGATTCTGAGCCGATCGCTAATCGGCCTTTGAAAGCCGAAGTATTTGAGCGTACAGGATGACCAGCAGCACAGCACAGGTAATACCGGAAATCCACCAGGCGGACGGTACCAGATTGTAGGATTCAAATCCGCTGGCCTGCATCGCATTCAGTGCGGCCGCCATCGGGTTCAATCGCAAGGCCGCCTGAACAAAGTTGAAACCAAACGGCGCATCACGATTCATCCAGACCAGCATTGTGCCGCCGAAGATTGCCACCAGCACTCCGTAAGAGACGGTGGTGGCGACGGCTGTGGATCGAAAGAAACTACTGATCGTTGCACTGACCAGCATCGAAAGCAGTGCGGCAAGGACAAGGCTGATCAGGACCTGGACAACCTGTTGTTGCAACGTAGGTTTGATGAGCATAATGACAGCGTAGCCCGGCAGGGTGGCACACAACAACAAGGCCAGAGTCAAAATCACGCTGATCAATTTTCCGCGAAGAATCCTGCCAGGGCTGAGAGGCGTCACTCGAAGCAGGTTCCAGCTTCCGCCTTCCATCTCGCCCGCAATCATGCCCGAGGCCAGCCCCGGTGTCAGCAGCACAATTAACGCGACCTGAAGGACAATGATCAAAGCGCCCGTGTATTCGACTCCGCGAGCTTCTGTGCCCTGAGCCGAAGCAAGCGTCAGCACCAGTGAAAGCACAGCGCAGCCCGCAACAAGTCGAAGCAGCCAATGCATTCGGCCGAACTGTCGACACTGAAATTCTTTGACCATCACAGGATTGATAAATCCGGGTATACCGGCCGAGCGTCGTTGCGGGTCTACCAGATAGAGAACTCGTCGACTGGCGCGAATCCATTGCGACTGATCGTCGGTAATGAAACCCTGTGAACGCGAGCGATCCAGCAAAGAATGGCTGAGCCTCAGGATGCAGACGATGCTGCCAATGACAATAAAACAGGATGCGAATCCGATGTACCACGTCACGGCATCGCGAGTCTCCATCAGGCCGGATCCGCCTACCGAACTCTGATTCAGCATCTGCATCAGTGCGGGAATCGGCGATATCAGTTTCAACCACTGGCAGGCTCTGGCAAGGGGACTGGATCCGCCTGGAAACAGGGCATCCGGAAAATAGGGAATCACTGTCATCGCGAAGGTAATGCCGTAGCTCCACCGAAGAGCCGACTCGGTACTGCGGCAGAATGTCCCCACCAGAAGTCCCGTCACTACCAACTGCGCAGAGACCAGCATCAGAAACAGATACAGCTTCAGGACATCATCACTGAAAGACAGTCCGCCCATCAGGAAACAACAGACCAGAGCCGGCAAAGTAGAAAACAGCAACAGCACAACGAATCCCAGCATCGCAAAGGCTTTGCCAAGGTAGATCGAAGTGCGAGACAGCGGAGAGTTCAGCAGCAACTCTAATGTACGTCGACGAACTTCTGTGACTAGTTGCGTCGATGGGAACACTGGCACAATCAGAATAGCCGCTGCCAGCATGGCATAGGTCAGCCACTGGAAAACCTCACGTCCCCGCGATCCGTCGAGATCCACAATTCCACTCGAAGGCCATTTCAGCAGCACAATGAGAGAAAATAATACGGCAACCGCCATAAAGATGGCGAGTGTTTTTGAACTGCGAAGTAGTGCGAGCAATTCGCGTTCGATAATGATCAGGCAACCATTCATCGAGTCACCTCCGAGGCTGCGGGGCGAGCCATGCCAGTCTGTTCAACTCGCTCCTGCTCGGCCACTCGAGCGGCAGAAACGAAGGCTTCTTCCAGATCGCCGGCGACCTCACGAAACTGCGAAACCTTGTCGCCCGCGTTCACAAGACAGGACAGAAGTTCGGCCATCTTGTCGTCTGTGGCAGCCGTTCGGCAACGAATTATCGCCTCCGTTTCCGACACGGTGATTTCCGCATCCGACTCGAGAAGTGCGCGGATCCGATCGCCGACGGCTGAGAGTCCGTTCGAAGTCAGGAATTGAATCTCAATGGTTCGACGCTGGGAGAGTTCCCGTGTGACTTCCTGAAGAGTTCCGACAGCCCGCAGCTTTCCGCCAGCGACAATGGCGATCCGATCACAAATGCGAGACAGCTCAGGCAGAATATGACTCGTCACAATCAGCGTCCGACCTTCTGACGCAAGCCTCAGGAGTATTGATCGCATTTCGATACGCGCCTCGGGGTCAAGTCCGTTGGCCGGCTCGTCAAGAATCAGCACCTCCGGGTTGTGCAGCAGCGTTCGAGCAATCCCGACTCGCTGCTGCATACCGTGGCTGAGACTTTCCACGTAACGGTCCTGCATCCAGGCGGAGTTGGTGATATCAAGGACCTCGGAAACTCGCCGCTGTCGTTCCTTGCGGGGAATACCAAACGCCGCGCCGAAGAAGTCAAGGTACTCACGGACTCGCATGTTGTCGTACGAGCCGAACTTATCCGGCATATAACCGACAAGTCGACGTACCTTTGTCAGATCTTTGACACAATCCGCGCCTCCAATTTTTGCATAACCCGACGTTGGCCGCGACAGGCCGACCAGGATGCGAATTGTCGTCGTTTTGCCGGCCCCATTCGGACCAATGAAGCCCAGAATACTGCCTCGATTCAGAGTCAGCGACAGGCGGTCCAGGGCAATGAACTCGCCGTAGTGCTTGGAGAGTTCGTGAATCTCAACAACAGGATCCTGATTTGACATTGTCAGGGGTTCTCAACGACAGAAGGAATTCAGTAAAAGAAACAATTGCAGCTGTCTGCAAGCACGCAGGGGCTGTAACAGGATGGTGATCTCAGGGCTGACGATGCCCTTTCAGTGTTAACAGCACTCGCTCAATCTGCCAGCTGTCGTCCTGTTCTCCGGAAAGATCGCCAGCCTTCATCTCGGCATCCAGATCATTGACCCGGATCTGCAAATAAAGCTTTCCGGAAAGACACGTTTGCTGCACAACCTCTGGCGGAATTAAGATCGTCTGACTTCCCAGAGGACTTCTCAGTTCGGCGATTTTTTGCAAATGTTCGCGCTCACCGGATTCCAGAGTCACGATTCGTGAACCCGCCCGAATGACAATTTCAAGGTTTGCAGAGCTGACGGCAAACGGAAGACAGACTTTCGGAAGCTGATATTCCAGCAAAGTTGTTGCGGCAACCTCCTGAGGCAGCCATTGTCGCTTCATGTTGCTGAAGACACTGCCCACGCCGCCTTCGATTGTCGCGACCGAGCGATACTGAAGCAACGGCGATGGGATGGTAATCGGCTTGCCAGCCTCCGGAGGAAGCAGTTCCAATGGCTGAATGACAAGAATTGACCGCTGTCGCCGGATTCCTTCGTCTGCAAAGTCGAGGGCTGAATTGTTGACGGTGCTCCAATAGACCAATGATGTTGTTGTCGGGAATGATTCGGCCATCGACGACGATTGATCGAAGAAGACCGACCTCATCATCGCCGCTCGAAACTTCTGTTCGTCCTCAACTAGCGCAGAACGAAAGAACTGGCCAGGCACAAGGCTGTCCGCTACACCGGCGGAGAATTCGCCATTGTCGCCCAAATTCAGAGCCAGGTTTTCGTGATTGACTCCGGCCAGCATGGCATCGACAGGGATGACGTCTTCTCCGGATGGCAGAGTTCCGCGAATTCCCTGTTCATCGAAGGTTGTGAGAGCCCGCCAGGGAGACGGGAGCTTTCGAGTGGCCTTCATCGGATAGGTCCTCAGTCCCGCAGGCTGCTCCAGATTTATCCATGCCACATCCTGAAGTCCCTTCCAGATCAATCTCCGATAGTCTGCATTCGTGGCATCGGCAACGACGTCCAACTTAGCTCCGGTGTCGGAGGAAGCCTGAAGTTGACGTGGAGAGGGAACGTACACCGTGGCGAATCCGTCGGCAGGCAACTCTGTGAAACCCGGCGACGACTGGATCAACGAAGTCTCGATGATTGTCGCCGGTGCAACCGATCGAGCTCGAAACCCTACGGCTGCAGCAGGCAGAGCTGCAACAAGGGCCAAGGCCGGAACAACGACAACCAGCCGTTCCCCCAAAGCTTTTCGCTGAAGCAGCAATCCGGCGACCAGAAGACTGATGGGGAAAATTGCCAGCAGGATCATCGCCAGATTCTTCGAAGGAATCTCGTAGCCAATCAGCGCTGCGGCAGCATCGGCAGCCGTCGCGGAAGTCAGAATTGGTGGTTCCCGTAAAGTTGAGAAAGATTCCAGCATTCTTCGTGAGGAAGCAATCATGGTGTGTGAAGGCACGCCATCCGATCGGGCCTGACTATGTTCAATAAAAACATCGGAGGAAACCGTAACGACCGTGGCCACTCCTTTACCCACACCGGTGCGTAAGGCCACCGGCCATCCATCAATCGTCCAAATGGTCTCACCGGATCCCGGCACGACACGAAGGTACCGGATTGGCTCATCAAATTTCCGAATGACAGAACGTGCGGGATACTGATTGGTTGGATAATCCGCGTTAATCTCCAGCGTCACTGTGTTTGTCGTGGTCTCGCCCACCAACGTCAGTGGCAAACTGTCGCCGAGCAAGGACTCCACGACTTCCGGTCCGCTCCGATCCATCATAATCATCAGCCTGCCTCCGCCTTGTACCCAAAGCCGAATGGCCTCGCAGGCCTGAGGAAACCTGGTTAACTGGGAATCCGCGATGGCCAGCTGATCCATCGCATCCAGACACTCACTCCCCGGCGTAATTTCCGCCGCATTGACTTGCACGACGCTGGTATTACGGAGGCTGGCGTATCTCATGACCGCCAGTATTTGATGAGCCACTGAAGCGCGTTCCGTCGGTTTAAGGGCATCGCTGATCAGTCCACAAAGCGGCAGCGGATTCTGCTGACTGACTCCGGAAAACGAGGGAATCTCTTTGTCGTCCTTTGAGTGACGAATCACTCCATCATCTTCTCCATTCGGGAAAAAGAGGTATCGGAAATCCACACCTCCCGAAGGAGACACGCTGGTAATATGCACGGGCCACACGGCTTCGAAAGATGTTCTGGCGGGGACTTGAACCTGCCGGGCAAATTGCACTCCATTCGAACTCGTGGGAGTTACAACCACCATGCTCGATACGGCGTGGTCATTCGGATTTGAAATCTTTCCTTTGACGACTCCCCATCGATTGGCCACATACCGACCCACGCCCGCCGCCTTCATGTCGACTGAGACATTTTCCGTTTGCGTAACCGCTGGCGGTTTCCCGGCGACTTTGGGAATCTCATCGGCTGTCAATGGGCGAGTGTGGAACGCCAGCATGAGCATGAACAGGCAGTGCAAAGCCAGAATCTTTCGACTGCGATACTCTGGGCGTTCGGCTTTTACGTCGTTGCGGGGGGGAGTTATCACCTGTGCGTCCTGAGCTGCTTCGGGAATCGGCCAGCATACTCAGCGAATTGAACAGTTCCGAACACAGTTCAACAACTCTGAACGGAGTGGAAACCTTTACATAGTTCCAACTGGTGCTCTGTGTGCCGTCGGAAGATGCTGATTTGCTGCCTGACATTTCGCTAAACTTTGGCGAACCTGCAGTTGCTGCCCATTTCGGCCCGGACACATTGGCCTCCAGCTTACGGACGTGCTGCGTGCACTCGAACGATCGGCCGAGCGGGCGTTTCCATGCGTTCTCTCTCATTTGCGGCTTCGAGTTCCTCGCATGACTGACAAGATCGGATGATCTCGCACATTTCACCATCGATTTCAGCACCGCATTGCTGACAAAGAAAGCCACGTTGGATCAGCATCGAAATACGCATTACAAGATCGCCCATGGTAAATCTCAGATTCAGAGACAGGGTGTCGACTCCCGGTCGTTGTAGGCCAGATGTTCGCGGTGTCCACTTCGGAAAAGACCAGAACCTGGCTCGGCCCTATGAGGTGGTCATTATGCCGTGGTCAGTGCGAAATCCAGCGATTGAGAGTTGTTCGAGATACCTGCAGGGGTAAGCCTCATGCTTGCCGTTTCGCGAAGGCGATTTTGCCAAGCTGGCACCTTCCGCCACGAAGGCTGGCAGACCGTGGCAGCAGTCCCCGCCAGGCACTGCGATTTTTCGTCCGGTCGGCGTCGAACGAATCGCACAGGAAGATTCCTGGAGATTTCTGAAATCTCGAGATTATTTGTGGCGTAATTCCTCAACAAAATCGCACTTATCGTGGAAGCTGCGCGTGGATAAGAGAAACCGAGCATTTTCAGGGGTTTCAGTTCCTGGCCCGTCAATCTGCTCGCTTCCCAGCAATGGGGTTGCTCTGGGACAGTTCGGGCAGAAATTTCAAACAGTGAAAGCCGGCGCTTCGCAGGGAAGCAAGTGTTTCGCCGGAATGTCGTCTTTGGGTTTGTTCATAGCGTTGATCGAAATAAGGATCTTATGTTTTCAACTGACCAAGTTCCCCAAAGTGCATCCCAGCGGGATTCCAACGAAAAATCGCCGGCCGCCGCCAGCCCTCCACTGGAAGTTACCGCATCACGCAATTTTCCCGCCTGGCTGGAGACACAACAGGTCAGCCTCGGCTTCTCAACTTATCAGAGCGGCAAATTGTTTCTGCTGGGCCTGCAGCCGGATGGCCGACTTTCTGTCTTTGAACGGACGTTTAATCGCTGTCTCGGCCTTTGGACGAACGGTCAGTCGCTGTGGATGAGTTCTCAATTCCAGATCTGGCGGCTGGAGAACATGCTGCAAGCCGGGGAAACCGCTCAGGGATACGATCGCCTGTTTGTCCCGCAGACCGGTTATACGACTGGCGATGTTGACGCCCACGACCTAACCATCGACGCCGATGGGAATGTCATCTTTGTCAACACGCTTTTCTGTTGCCTTGCCACTCTGAGCGATCATCACAGTTTTCGTGCCGTCTGGAAGCCGCCATTCATTAGTCGTCTCGCCGCAGAAGACCGCTGCCATCTGAATGGCCTGGCGATGCAGAATGGCCGTCCGAAGTACGTCACGGCGGTCAGTCAAAGTGACGTTGCCGACGGTTGGCGTGATTATCGGCACAACGGTGGATGTGTGATCGATGTTCCCTCCAGTGAAATCGTTTGTACCGGGCTCTCAATGCCGCATTCTCCGCGGTTGTATCGAGA
>JANPHT010000158.1:0-5045 GCA_031424595.1 Planctomycetota bacterium | reverse complement strand
GCATGTTGGTGGCGAATTTGTTCTGCCGCTCCAGCTTCAGTTCCAGCTTGACCTGGTCCAGTTCCTTTTTCAGCCGCTGGTTTTCCTCGAGCAGCCGATCACCGCGAGCTCGCCCCAATTCCTTGCTTTTCACAAGAGTTTGTTGGAGGACCGGGATTGTAATTCTGCCAGGACAACAGGATAGTAGGGGTCATGCGACTAACGACTCGCAGGGCGTGCCTTGTGTTTTTTCTTTCGCTCTTTTGAACAGGAGTGTGACATGATGAAATCGTGGCGTGGAGATCGGCGTGCGTTTACGCTGATCGAGTTGTTGGTGGTGATCGCAATTATCGCGATACTTATTGCGTTGCTGCTGCCAGCGGTGCAGCAGGCTCGCGAAGCCGCACGGCGAACGCAATGCAAGAACAATCTCAAGCAACTGGGACTGGCCTTGCACAACTATCATGATGTTTTCAATCGATTTTGTGCCCATCTGGCAGGCCCCAATGACGGGGCCAATCGTGGAGGAGACCAGACCGGGCTTGTACGATTGCTTCCCTATCTCGAACAAAGTTCGATGTACAGCCTGATTCCACAGGATGGAACCGTTCCTGTATGCTGGGATACAAACTTCGTCCCGTGGAAGACGCAGATTGGCTTTCTGCTTTGCCCATCATCTCCTTCTGGTGCCGGACATCAGGGGGTGCCCGTTGCGTTCAAGAGTTACCACTTCTGCGTGGGAACTACGATGAATAACAACTGGAGAGGCGTTACGAACGGTATCTTCGGGTTCCAGAGCAGCGGCGGCAGCAAGGGATTTCGTGACATTACCGACGGTGCCAGCAATACCATTGCCATGGCGGAAAGGGGAATCGGCGAACGTGGTGGCACAACGGTCATCGGCAACAGTGCGTTCGGAGCCATTGGAAACTTTCAAACCAATCCGACGCTATGCCTGGCTCGTGCGCAGAATGGCAAATACATCGCCGGTACATCGATCAGTTCCTGGGGACAGGGAACGTTGTGGCCGTTTGGACATCCGCACTGGAACGCTGTCACGACTGTCCTTCCTCCCAATAGTCCCAGCTGTTACACGGGTGGCGGAAACGACGACAATCCGAGCAATGACTACGGGATATTTTCGCCGACCAGTTTCCATACTGGCGGTGCACAAGTGCTGATGGGTGATGGATCGGTTCGATTCATCAGCAATAATATTGATGCCGGTAATTACGGTGCCACGACGCCTCAGAATTTTGGAGTCTGGGGCGCTTTGGGGACTGCTGCAGGCGGCGAAGTCATTGGTGAATTCTGATCTGACAAAATTCGATCTGGATCTGACACCTGAAAAACTCATCGACGCCCGTCGCAGTCCTGCAGCGGGCGTTTTTTTTCGCTTCTGCGACAACAATGGAAATGGAAAAACAGCCAATTGCAATGTCAGCGAAAGACGTGTCTGCAGCAAAACCAGTAACGCCCCGACGTATCATTTTCGTCTTGTTGAGCGGCGCAGCGTTAATTGCAGGCGGATTGACCGTATCCACAATTCTGGCTGCCAACAACGAGAGAGCACTCCGCGAAGCGCGACGCGAATTGATTCGGGGGAATTTCGCGGAAGCCGAGCAACTGGCGAAACAGGTTTCCGGTCATTCCGATCAGTCGCCATGGGCGTTGTTGGTCGCCGCAGAGGCTGCGGTGCGGCTCAATCGACCTCGTGACGCGCTTGCATATTATGAAAAGGTAGCGGCGGATCACGGCGAGGCGTCTATTTCGGCAAGCTTTGGAGCTGCCGAGATGCTCTGCCATCTCGGTCACCTGAGTGATTCCGAAGCTCGGCTAAGAAATGTGCTTGCGAAAAATCCGCAGCACACTCTCTCTCATCAGCGGCTGGCGTTTATTCTGAATATTACCGGACGACGTTGGGAAGCCACCCCGCATTTGCTGCATAGGATTCAAAATCTTCCGGGCGAGACGGAGCCGCTGCTGTTGCTGGGAAGTTCGGAACGCATGGTTGACGCTGGACCATTGCTGGAACTCTGTCGGCAGGTTGACGCGGAGGATCCGCTCCCTGCTCTGGGGGATGCCCGACGCGCGTTGGCTGTCAACAGGACAAGTGAAGCTCGGAGCCTGCTGGAGAAGCTTCTGCCCCGACTGCCGGGCGAAGCGGAGTTGCAGGCACGGTGGGGTCAGCTCCTGGCCGATTCCGGTTCTGCAGCGGCGTTTGTGGTCTGGAACAACAGGCTGCCGGTTGGCATTGACGTCCATCCCGAGATCTGGATGGCACGGGCGTCATTTGCGATGAAGATCGGGCAGAAGCCGGTTGCTGTCCGGTGCTTCTGGGAAACCATGAAGCGCGATCCCGAACATCGTGCCGCGCATTACAAATTGGGACAGGCACTCACAGAACTCGGTGAACCGGCCCTCGCGGCACCGTTTCAGGAACGAGCCGAGCGGTTGCAGCAGCTGGCTCTGGTTCTTGACGATTTGTTCCACCACCCGACCGAATTGGACCTGATGTCCCGCGCTGCAGCGCTCACTGAAAGTCTCGGACGAATTCCTGAGGCATACGGCTGGGCGAGTGCGGCGTTAAAACAATCTCCAAACACACTGTGGGCTGCCGACACCCGACGGCGGCTGAAGCCCCTCAGGCCAGAATTGCTGCGGCGCACATTGAAGGAAACGGATCTCGCGGAGAACATCGACCTCAGCCGGTTTCCCCTGCCGAGCTACGAGACAATTCGTGACATCGAACCGTTGCTCACGAATGGCTCGCCGTCGGTGTGGGGAGGAGTTCAATTTTCAGATGACACCGCTGTAACGGGCATCAACTTCGAGTACTTCAACAGCAGTGATCCCGCGACACCAGGCGCACGGATTTTTGAGACGACGGGCGGTGGTGTGGGAATCATCGATTTTGACGCCGACGGCTGGCCCGATTTGTGTTTCACTCAGGGTTGTGCCTGGCCTCCGGTCTCCGGAAATACGATCTACCTGGACCAGTTGTTTCGCAGCAAACGCGGGAAACGATTTCATGCCGAAACAGAGTTGGCCGGACTTCGCGAGGCCAATTTTAGCCAGGGAGTCTCGTGCGGCGACTATGACAACGACGGGTTCCCGGATTTGTACATCGCAAACTTTGGCCGCAACCGCCTGTTTCGCAACAACGGAGATGGAACGTTTGCCGACGTCACAGAGTCGTGCGGAATCGACGCCGCGCTGTGGACCACGAGCTGCATGATCGCTGACGTGAATTCCGACGGCGATCCGGATCTGTTTGACGTCAACTACGCCGATGGACCGAAGGTCGCGACGCTGATTTGCGAACGACAGGGAAAATGGCGATCCTGTTCGCCTCGAGCCTTTGATGCCGCGCCGGACCAGCTGTGGCTCAGTACTGGAGACGGCGGCTTTCGCGATGCCAGTGACGAAAGTGGAATTTCCGCACCTGGCGGCTTTGGGCTCGGCATCATCGCCGCCGACTTTCATGGGTCGGGGAAACTGGACTTGTTCGTCGCCAACGATGAAGTACCCAATTTCTTGTTTGTTCAGCAGGAACAGAAGGACTCAAAGGCGGTCTTTTCTGAACAGGCGACATCCTCAGGGCTCGCTGTTGACGGCGACGGTGCATCTCAGGGATGCATGGGAATTGCAGCAGGAGACGCCGACGGTGACGGACTCACAGACCTGTTTATTACGAATTTCTATCACGAATCCAACACCCTGTATCGACAGTTGACTGCCGGGCTGTTTGTTGACGAAACCCGCAACGCTGAACTCCGTGATCCTTCCTTTGCGATGCTGGGTTTTGGCACACAGTTCATCGACGGCGAACTGGACGGCTGGCCGGATCTGGTTGTCACAAACGGTCACATCGATGACCTGACCGATTTGGGTGAGCCTTTTCGGATGCCGCCACAATATTTCCGTAACGCGGGCGGCGGCCGTTTTGTGGAAGTGCCATCCTCTCAGGCGGGGCCTTTTTTTGAAGGACGATATCTGGGCCGTGGTCTAGCACGACTCGACTGGAATCGCGATGGTCTGGAAGATTTCGTCGTTTCCCACATTGCCTCACCAGCTGCATTGTTGACCAACAGAACCAGTCCGCACGGGCATTTTCTTTCTCTGCGAATTCGCGGGACGACATGTTCACGCGACGCCATTGGAACCGTCGTTGAACTTGAATCCGGGGGACGTCGGATCGTCAAACAGCTGTACGGCGGCGATGGATACCAAGCCTGTAATGAACATGTTTTGACATTCGGCCTGGCATCGACGGTTCAAATTGATTCGCTGAAAATTCGTTGGCCCCATGGGAAGGTGCAGACGTGGGAAGGAGTCTCAGCCGATCAGTTTTTGACCGTTATCCAGGGACGCGGCACATTCGCAACACTTCCCGAATGATCAGTCTTCGAGCTTGATCTCGAAGCGATTCTCTGAGCCGTCCTTGACTTCGAACGACAGGCCGGAGGTTGACGCCGTTGAGTATTTTTCGGGAACCAGGTACAACGTTTTGGCTTCTTCCGGCGTTTCCTGAGCGGCCTTCGCGGCGTCTTCCATCGACACGGCACCCGACGCAGCTTTTGTTGGGGGCTCCGCCGTCTTTACGACCGTCACCGCATGCATTCCAGGCACGGCACCGTCTCCGGACTTTGATGTTGTTAAAACGAACTCCCCTTGTTCATCAGTGATAGCAACTGCTGGCCGCACCTTGCCGTCGCCAAGAAACGACACATTGGCTTCCGCCACGGGATGTCCTTTATAGGTCACTACTCCCGAAGCCTTGACCGACTTTGGCCCGGAGTCTTCGGAACAGCCTGCGACAAAGGTCAAGACCGCGATCAGACCCACACCGACAGTGACTTTCATCGCAATGGCTCCACGAAGATCCCCAGTGAGAAAACCAGCACTTTCCGAGACAGGATGATAACCAAGCCACTCGAAAGATTCTACGATCCGTCCAGGCCGCGACAAAAACACCGTTCTACACCCATCAATGCCCGTGGAACATCAAAGTGGTCAGGTTTGTTTGTAGCAGTTTAGTCCCTCGGCCGTAGGTCATGTCCCGT
>JANPHT010000157.1:0-5713 GCA_031424595.1 Planctomycetota bacterium | reverse complement strand
ACCGATTCAACCCCGACGATTGTCTGGGAACAGATCGCGGCTAATTACGACTACGAGTTGATCGTCCGGAACTCAGCGAATGTCATTGTGTATTCAAGGCTCAAGGCCAGCAATCTGACGCTGACATCGGCGACCGTGTCACCGGCACTGGTGCCGGGAATCTATACGGCGTCTCTGACAGCCTTCAACAAGGCTGGAACAGCCGCCACTCCGTCGACTTGGCGGTTTGTGGTCGAAAAATTGACGGTATCAGGCCCAGTGGGTGGTGTGAATACGCCAAGACCAACGATCGTCTGGAATCACGTTGACGGAACGCAGTCTTACACGGTTCAAATCATTGCTGTGGGCTCAAATGCCACAGTTCTGTTGCAGGACATCACCACAGCCTCGATGACGATACCGGGACAATTCACGGTACCGATCGATCTTGGACTTGGACAGTACCAGGTTCGAGTGCGTGCGACGGACGCTGCAGACCTTCCGGGAGACTGGAGTGCTTACGCCAGCTTCCAGGTACGAACGGCTCCGGTCGTCATCGCTCCGCCAGTCGAAGTTGTAACGCCTCGTCCGGTGATTGCGTGGACCGCAGTGCCTGGTGCAGCAACCTATTCGGTGGAACTGTTTAACCTGACCGACAATGTGCTGATCCAGACAGTGTCCGGGATCACTGCAACAAGCTGGTCATCGTCAACACCGTTGTCGCTGGCCAAGTATCGAGTCATCGTGCGAGGCTTCAGTGCAAGCGGTTTTGCAGGACTACCAAGTGCCGCTTACAGCTTCACTTTGGCCGTTGTGCCGACTGTCATCACACCGACAGGTCGGCTTGACGATTCCACTCCGACATTCGCATGGAATGCTGTCCCGGGGGCCGACCTTTATCAGTTGGTTGTGTCTCAGGACTTCGGAACCTTTTTGGAAGTGTATCGCCAGAATACTTTGACCGGTACGCTGCACACGCTGCCTGATTCATTGCCTCTGGGACGATACACTTACACCGTGCGGGCGATCAACCGACCAGTGTCTGGCTCTGGTCAGACCAGTGCGTATTCCAGCACAAGTCTGGTGACTACGTTTTCTGTGGTACAGCCTCCTGTCGTGACCGGACCGGAAGCGACGACCTTCCTGACCAAGCCAGTGATCACGTGGACAAATCCTCCGCTGACGGGTTCCAACTCCATCAGCGAATTGCTGGTTTATCGCAAAGAAGGAACCGCCAGCGTTCTGGTGCTTTACCGAAAGAATATTGTTGGCACGTCATTTACGATGCCAATAAACCTTCAGCTCGGGACTTACACCGTCTCCGTGCGAACATTCTCAACGGTTGACCCTGTGACCGCATCAGACTGGAGCATTACCAAGACGTTCCGCGTGACCGTAGCACCGACTCTGATCGGCCCATCTGGTCGGACAGGCGATGCCACTCCAACGTTGACATGGAAGGGTGTCCTGGGCGGCCAGACCTATCAGCTTGAGATTCGAAGCTTGTCGAAGAATGTCCTGGCCTATTCAGCAACCGGATTGAACGCGTTGAGCTTCACCGTTCCGAATGATCTGCCGATCGGACGGTATTCGTTCCGAGTGCAGGCAAGAAGTGCGTTTGGTGAATTGAGCGACTGGAGCACCACGATGGAGTTCCAGGTTGTGGCGGCTCCGATTGTTACAGGTCCTGCATCGTCGACGTTCGATACGACTCCGTTCTTCACATGGACGGACATGACCGGAGTCGTCGGTGGCGTCGCGGCGGGTGCAACAGCCTACGACTTCCGACTTGATATTGTTCTTTCATCGGGAACAGTTCAGCAGGGATACCGCGTCGCCAATGGCCTGGTGAATCCGGAGTACACGATCCCGACGGCATTGCCAATTGGACTATATCGAGCTGTTGTACGAGCAAGAAACTCGGACACGAATGGTGACTTCAGCAGTGTGCTGGAGTTCTACGTTGGTGGTCGCCCAGTCGTTAACGCGATCGGAACGACAACAGACACCACGCCAACGTTCACCTGGAAGGCAGTCGATGGAGCTTCAGGCTACGATATCTTTATCGCACTGAACTCCAGTCCAACAGTGGCTGTCATACACCAGACCGGTATTGGGGCCACGTCGTTTACACCTTCCTCCGTTCTGGCGAAAGGGACCTATCGCGTCTGGATCCGAGCTGTCAATGCGGCCAATGGTCAGTTGAGCGGACCGTCGCTTTCTGAGTCCCCGTCAATCACGTTTACGATTGCCGACGCTTCCGACGTACAGCAAGCCGAGTTCACAGCGACCTATACTTTGACATCGTTGCCTGTCGAACTATCAGACATGTCTACGGAGTCGACTATCAGCATGTTGCCATCGTTTGTCTCCGGTTCAGCAAAGGCCCTGATCGTTATCAGTGCACAAACCGTGGACGCCGAAGTGAAGCTGGAAAGTACTGATCCTGTCGCTGCGAACGTGTCTGGTCAGATCTCGGAGACGGTTGCTCCGCAGACCGATGAAGTGCTTTCTCAGTGGGATCAGCAGAAGTGGTGGGATTCCGCCGCAACAGTTGTTGCCCCTGCCGAAAAAGCTGAAACACCCGTTTCCGCATCGGTCGGCTTCCTGGGAGCACTTCTGGCACTGGCTCCACGATCGCTTCGACGCCGTCGAAAAGATGAGTCCTCGACATAGTGGATTCGGAACGGTAAAACTCTGACGACTGCGGGGCTCAATTCTGAGCCCCGCTTTCATTTGACGGTTATGTTTTTCCGGTTGCCAAAACGGCCATGAGAGTCCAACAACCCAAGAGTACGAATCCAACGGAAAGCGATTCATGCAGGTCACGATCACGGCTGTCGGGCCAGACCACAAAGGTTTGGCAGATCCGATCATTCACTACGTCACTGGAGCGGGAGCCAACATCCATGAAATCCAGATGTATGACCGCGACAGCGAGCGCCTCTTTGCGATGCTCATGCGAATTGAATGGACATCAACCTGTGAACCAATCACGACCCTGCGCCATCGACTTCAGGAAATTGGCAGACTGAAAGGACTGCAGGTGCGGGTCTGGTCACGCGATGAACACTCACGGCCGCCGAGACTGGCGATTTGCACGACATTTCGATCGGAACCGCCACTAGCCATTCTTCGAGCCATCCGCGACAAGCGATTGAAGGCAGAGGCGGCTGTTATGATTGGCAATCGCAATGCCTGTCGCAGTGTGGCCGATCAGTTCGACGTCCCCTGGATCAATATTGGTGACGCGCAGGGGAACCCTGACTATGCGATGCTGGAACGTGTGGTCGATGAACAGAATATCGACTATGTCGTGTTGGCACGTTACATGAGAGTACTTCCTGCAGAACTGTGCTGGAAGTTTGCCGGTGGACGAATCATCAATCTGCACCACGGGTTACTGCCATCATTCCCGGGGTTCCGCCCGTACGAAGACGCCTATCAGCATCACATGCTCTGCTTTGGTGCAACCATCCACTTCATTGTCCCGGAACTTGATGCAGGCAATCAGATCATTTATCAGGGAGCCTTCAGCGTGCTGCCTTGAACCTCACTGGCTGATATTAAGCGACTGGGAGAAAGCGATCATGAGCCGAATTGCCTTGTCGAGGGGCTTCGGCGAGTGATCGACAGGGAAGTGGAACTGCATTTCCATCGTGTCGCCCGGATTCAATGATCAATTTGGAGCATCCTTAGCGTGACAACCTGATCATATGTATCCAGTCATTCGACAATGTTTTGTTTTTTGGAAGAAATCGGGAACCCGCCGTTTCTGAGCCTCGTCCCAGCCTCAATTCGCTGCCCCCTGCGCTTTCTTTACGCCCGCCGACTCGCCAGCCATGACTCACGCTTCCGACAATCATTCAACGGCCAACTCCGAACTGGAGGAGGCCCTTCTGCTGGTTTCCTGCCAGTTGGATGAGGCATTGACACTTGTAGAATCGGCCAGATTGGCGGAGCTCGAGGTCGCCTGGCCAAAACAAGTGGAAGCATTCCGTCAGCAGAGTCTGAGCCTGCGAAAAGCTTTGCAGGCACTGCCAGTTCGAACCGTCGCTGATTCGGTGTCGTTTGTGCGGACAGAGTTGGCGAATCATGGGGACGAGCCAACGACGCTGAAATCTGATCGTCGCGGCTCGTATCGTCTGCTGACGGGCATTCTGGGAACTATTCTTTGTGCCGGGTTGCTGCTGGCGTTGACACAGCCATGGAAAGACCTCGATCGCCTGATGGTCGAGTCAAACCAAGCTCGAATGGGAAGCGACTCTGTTCCATTACATGATCCAGGTGCGTTGAGTGGTGAGCCTGCATCAGCATTCTCGATGCCGTTGACCTCAGAGGAACAGATTCCGGGTGCCGATGCTGCATCTCCCTCATTTGCTGAATCCAATGAGGAATTCGTTAAACCGCTATGGGAGTCGGACAACTGGAACCTCGTTGTGGTTAAAGTGAATGGCCAGAATCAGGACGAGGCCATGGACTTGCTCCAGAAAATCGTGAATCGTCATGGACTTCATTTGCAACGTTCGGCCGGAGCGGATCAGTCTCAGTGGCTTGGCGTCGTCCTGACGTCAGCGACCTCCGATTCGGAAAACGTACTGGCTGCTATGGAAAGTGTTGGAGGCTCACAGTCAGGCCTGCCTTCGGGTTCGATGACAGATTCAACGAAGGTGGAGATTATCGATGCTGTTCGGGAATCGCTCCGTCATCCGACTCGATCAGAACTTCACCACGGCAAGATCTTCCTCGCTCTTCCGACGAATAACTCTGAAATTGCAGCCAAGGCTGGCACCCGTTCATTAGCCGACAGAATTTCAGCGGCATCTCCAGGCATGGGTGCAAAGAATTCGACTGCGCCAATGAATTCGACTGCGCCAGAGTCCAGGCGTCCCGCTGAGGTCTTGGGCAACGTGTCACCGAACTCATCCGCTCCTGTCACGCTGGTGATGTTCGAGTTTGTTGACGTGAATCCTCCATCCGCAGGTCCCTCCTCGCCGATCTAGAGCGGCTTTCTGGATCCATCTGCACTCGCGTTGCCGCTGCAACTCTTGTAAATTAAGTCAGTGGCGGAAGAAGGCTTTGCTCTCGCTGCCACCTCGATGCAGTCGCCTCGATGCAGTCGCTCTGAGTCTCAGTGGTCCCGTCGTTCTCTTGATCGCTCAAAACACACTTTCTGCGTCGCAGTATCCGCTTCTATTCTACGTCCATTGCAAAGACTTGCGTATGTCACTCCATCAATCAACAAATAATCGTCCTCTGGCAAGCCTTGACGAATGGGAAGACGATCTGCTGCTGCGATACCCGAAGCCAACATCCCGGGCCTCTGATTCATTTCGCAACTACGCCGCCGAGGCTCGTCCGAGTGTCAAAGAGTTCTATCGACTGAATCATCAATTCCAGACAGTCGATTTTGTGAGACGCAAGCGAGAGCAGTACCTGGCCCTCAACCAGCGTCGCATGGGTATCTGGGAAGCGATGGAGTACCTCAACACACTGATCGATGACAGTGATCCCGATATCGACTTGCCTCAGATTGAACACTTACTGCAAACGGCCGAATCCATTCGTAAAGCGGGCAGGCCTCGATGGTACATTCTGACGGGACTGATTCATGATCTTGGAAAAATACTTTGCCTTTGGGATGAACCGCAATGGGCGGTAGTCGGTGACACCTTCCCTGTGGGATGCCGCTACTCCGATCGCATCGTGTATTACGACGCATTTTTGGCGAATG
>JANPHT010000156.1:0-10103 GCA_031424595.1 Planctomycetota bacterium | reverse complement strand
CCGCTAGATTACGGTAAAGATCCGGGTCGATTATCTCAATCATTGCTTCAACATTGAGCGTCTCGTCGAAGTGAAGGTTGATCTGCGTCGTCGTCGCCTCCGGATCAGCCAGCAGATCGTTGTAGCTGATATTCACAAGGTGCAGGTGGGATTGCGACGGAAGCCACTCGTAGAACTGACGCAACTCTCGCTCAAATAAGCTCTTCATGGTGGTGTCAGGGACATCTGTTTTGATTCCTTTCCGCTGCAGCATTTGCTTTTGCGATTGAAGAATCTCCTCCACATTGCGGCGCATGAAAATTACTCGGTAGTCTCGTTCCGGCGGAAGGTGCTTTAGCAGGCTATATATCATTTTGACCGAACAGCCTGCGGCATCATCCAGCCAAGTCGTGTCTTCTTCGATGCTCCTGACGTTTTCAAATTCGTAGTAACCGTTTGGGTTGTCGTCATCGGGTGGTCTCTGGTGATCCGTCAGTGGTGGGATGCCACCAGCCTCAAGCATGCGCATCATTAGCGAAGTGCCGGAACGCGGCAGGCCCGACACGATCGTGATGTAATCGGCTTCCTGACCTTCAAAGCGGTTATCACCATCACCTTCGGTCCGGACGACGGGATCCTGTCCCGGCGGCATTGATTCTTCAGCCGTTTTCAGCAGATTCGTCATTTGCCCTTCTGTCAACGCGCCTGTTCTGCGATCGACGGGCTGGCCGTTGGCAAAGGCGATAAACGTTGGCACACCACTGATTTCGTACGTACGGGCAAGATTCGGGCTTCGATCAATGTTGATGGAATAGACATCAGCCCAGTCGGCCACTTTCGCTGCCAGTCTTTCGACGATTGGTTGCATCATTTTGCACGGCGGGCACCACGACGCCCAGAAATCGACCAACACAGGTCGATCGGACTTCAGTACCATGTCTTCAAAATCAATCTCGCGGAGGTCCATAGGATCACGGGGTTTCAGTATTCGGAGTCTCAAAAAGGTCAGGTCTCAAAAAAGGAGTCAGGAGCCAATAGTGCGCAGCACCGTTCACGCGGCCGGCTTCCAGGTTTCCAGTACTTCTAGTTTTCCGTGCTCGCCCGACCATTTTGTTTTCGGGAAGAGTGTGTCCTTCTGGGCCAGAATTCGGGACTTCGCTTCTGGCTGATTCAAAACGCGAAACAAGTGACGAACCTCGTCTGCAAAGCTCGATTCAGATTGGAAACCGAATTGCTGCCCGAGCTTCTCGTGGATGACTTCGTAAGGATGTTCCTCGGCTTCGACTCGCGGGTTCTCGATCCTCTGCACTTCGACATTCAGGCCAAACTCGATGCCAATCGCTGCGACCATCTTCGCGATTTGCATCACAGTAAAGATATCCGTTACCTGATTGACAACGTCATATTGGCCTGGTTCCGGAGGGGCGACAATCAATCGTGTGATACATTGCATTGCGTCTCGCAGCGTGATGTAGCCTCGTGTTTGATGACCACTGCCGTAGATCGTCAGCGGCATGCCAATCACCGCCTGAGCGACAAAGCGATTGACCACGGTGCCCCACCATTCATCGATATCAAACCGAGTATTGAGGTCTGCATGGGCGGCTAGCTCGTCGGAGTAGTTTCCGTAGATGACGCCCTGCATCACATCATAACTTCGCAGCCACCAGTACTTGCACGCTTCGTAGACGCTGTATGTGCCTTGCACTTTACTTACATGGTAGAAACTCACAGGATCGCGCGGAGTCAGTTCGCCACCAAGGCTCCACTCCTGTCCCTGATACTGAAGAACCGCGTCACCGGGAAACAGGCCTTCGAACAACGGGCGGCCTGTCAATGGGCTTCCATATTCTCCCATCGTGCCGAGTTTGATGATCGACGCGTCGGGCGCGTGGTCCCGGACACCGAAGAGCAGGCCGAGTGTTCCGACGACATTGTTCTGAATCGTATTCACAGCCTTATCGACATCCGCCATGCTGTACGGAGCGCTGGGAATCTCTGCGAACTGAACGATGGATTCAGGCTGCACCTCCTGAATGTAGGCGAAGAGTGCCTTTCGATCCAGCAGATCGATTTCCCGGAAGTCAATACTGACCCCAAGGTGTTCGTTGGCCGCCCTGATTCGATCGGCCATAGTCTGAATTGGTGTCACTGACTGCGCGCCACGTTCGTCGACGAGCTTTCGACGAAGCATGTTGTCGATGCCGTAAACCCTGCAACCGAGCTTTGCCAGCTTCAAAGCCAGTGGCCATCCAAGGTATCCATCCATACCGAGAATGAGGACTCGCATTCCATTGAGAATGTATCCGCTGTCGGTTTCCTTCCATTCGGAACACGATTCGAATGTGATCGACATCGGATCGAAGTAGCCGATCTCCGGTCGGCGTTTGCATTCCACAACCAACTGTCCCTGAGCCGCTTTGCGAAACGCCGCCTGGCCGCACGCTCGAAAATCGACGTGGCCCTTGAATTCTACTGCCGGACAGTTCCAGCAGGTATGATTCGCGTTATGGCAGGAATGATTCATAAGGCACCGACTAAGACTAACGCAGGATTTGTGAGCCAACGGAGAGGAGATAAAAAGGCATATCTCGTGGCTAAGCCGCTTTCCTCATTTCCTGTCGCGCTGGCATGATGACATCCAGCACATTTTCAACTTTCATGTCAGATGGGATTTGACCGAGGTTTGTGCCGCGGACGAAGAAGGTGGATTCTTCATAGGTATGTTTTCCATTGATCGCAGTCGGTTCGACCAGCGACGACAGGTTGACTCGCCCGGAGAGAGCTATATCCTTCGCCGCCATGACTATCAGATCGGGAGCGCGATGAGAGAACGGTCCGCTGTAAATATCTTTACCTCGAATCACTTCACTGGCAATCCGTTTGCCATGGACGGTCGCATGCATCAGAAATGCTGAAACGTGCTGCAGCAATGATTCCGCTTCGTCTGGTGCCACCGTGCCACCCGGATATCGTCCCTTGCGATGCAGATAGATGCGGCCTGGATCCATGGCAAAAGCCTTTGTCGCTGGCAACATATCGATGTAAGAGGGGCGTGGCGAATCTTTGAGTTGCAGGAAGCCACCTTCGGCAAGGAGGCAATTCAGATTGACACTGAACTGCTGGCGGGCGAACCCATGGTCGGACACGGCGCAGAACGTCGTCGTATCATCGAGGCGTTCCAGAATCAATCCGATTTGTTGATCCACCTCATGATAAAAGTCCAGAAACGTTTGATGAAATGGCGACTGAGGATCTTCAAAGTCTTCCCAGAGATAATGATTCAGCCTGTCTGTGCCCGTGAACACAAACATGATGTTCTGCCACGATTCTCGCCCCCAGTGATGGTGCAGAGCACGGCAGCGAGCCGCCATAACGCGATGCAATTCGGCGACGAATTTGTGCTTACCTTTTTCAATAAGTGACATGTCAGCGTCAACGGCATAGTTGATGCTCTCCAGCCACGCGATTTCTTCGGGAGGGTGGACCGCTCGCTTGAGATCCAATGCCACAAATCCAGAGACCAGCATCCCGTTCATCGGCAGAGCCGGATAAGTCTGGGGCACATTGATGATCAGGCTTGGGCCGGCATTCTCGCGAGTCCAGAATGGTTTTGCTCTGAACGTGCGCGACGATGTGAAACCGAGTGTGTAACTGCCATCCAGCAGATCCGTAAAACCAAACACATTATGGCCGCCCGAATTCTCTCCCGTCACGATCGACGCCCAGGCCGCTGAGGAGACCTCCGGCAATGCCGATTTCATGGGAACAAGAGTCCCGGTCTTTAACAGTTTAGCACTGTGCGGCATGACGCCCGAATCGGCGAACTGCTGCCACATCCATCGCGGTAGGCCGTCGATTCCGAGCAGGAAGTTGTTCATAAAGGATACCGGAAGACAGTTTTCAGTTTTCAGAAAGTCGCACCTTGAGCGAATTGCAAGCCAGAGTCGTGGGAGGATTCCGGGGCAGTCTTGCATTCACTGAAAACGGACCATTCAACACGTTTTTAGATGTAGCCAAGCTGTCGCAGTCGTTCTGTGACTGCCTCAGCGTCCTGTTCATCCATAAAGGCGTCCGACTCGCAGGAGTTCATCAAGCTGCAATGCAAGTTTGGAATATTCCTTGCGACCAGTTCTCGAGCAATGAAGTCCGCGTCACTGCAGTCTTCATCGGACACGATTACCAGTCGCGAGACTCTGCCGGAAACGATATTCCACAGTGAAAAGAGATACGAATGCTGCCAGATGATGCTGGCAGCTGATTGGCGGGCAAGGAGTTGTCCGGCGTCCGCATGAACAAACAGGGTGCCGGAAATGGTATTCAGCGGCTGTTGAGTCAAATTCAGCACAACATCACCAGCGAGCAATACCTCGGAGATAGCATTGGCTGTGGTGGAGCAGTCGGAAGTCATAATGAACGTCCATGAAACCCTCGAAGCGCACCCGTCCGTGGATACGATTGCATCAAACTTTAGCCGTCCGGCGGATTTGCAACAACACGGCTTTTGAGTTGCAGGGTCCGCCGCAGAATCAGTTTTGAGGGAGAAAACCACATAACTGGGCCGGAACGCGCTCGAGCCATCTCCGGCAAAAGAGAGAGTCCTATTCCCTTTTATTGCAAAACGAACCAATTCTGAGGCCTTGGGTCTCGGTTTCTGTGAGGAATCCGGGTTGGCAGCATTCCGGCGTTGCTCAGAGGAACCTTGCTCCGTAAACTTCCGTGCGAAAATCGAAGGATGGCAGGATTGGCCACTGGTAATCGTGTAGTCGCGTGGAATGATCCATGCGGCGAAGTCAGGTGCCGATCTTCGAAAGCTGTCGGACGAAATCGTCCATCTCACGTTAAAGACAAGAGTTCACCATGAAACATGTTCTCTCCGCATTGGTTATGAATCAGCCAGGCGTCCTGGCACACATCTCCGGGATGTTGGCTTCGCGAGCTTATAACATTGACAGCTTAGCCGTCGGAGCCACGGAGAATCCCGAGCTTTCCCGCATTACGTTCGTCGTCAATGAGGATGAAAAGAAGCTGGACCAGGTTCGGAAGCAGCTGGAAAAGATAGTCACCGTCGTACGCGTTCAGGATTTTTCCGGCGCTGATTTCGTAGAACGCGATCTGATGCTGATGAAGGTCAGCACAGAGAACGGTCGCCGAGGGGAAATTCGTGAACTCGTGGATATCTTCCGCGGTCGCATCGTTGATGTTGGGGCCACTCACGTAATGATCGAAATCTCGGGACGTGAAAATAAGATCGACGCGTTCATCGACCGCATGCGTGAATTCGGAATCCTCGAAATGGTCAGAACGGGTCGCATTGCCATGATGAGAGACCGAACGATTACTGAAGAAACTGCTTCTGATGTGTCGCCCGAGATCTCGGTGCCGACAGTTCAGCACTGAGTCTCCTTCTGTCCCGCCTGAATTGGAGAACCGACAGCCGCTGTGATTGCCATTGAGATAGAGGCAGCGTCGGCACTCAATTCATAGTCTTTGAGAATTCTCATTCGCCACATGCAGAAGTGACCGAAGTCGCCTCATGCCGGCAGTTCTTGCCAGATCAGAGCGGGCTTGAATTGTAACGGCTTTGCGGAATGCACTGCATTTTCCGGACATCTATCGCACGATTGGCCCTGCTACTATCCGATACACAATACGGGTTTAAGTTTTTCACCCCCACGGATCGGGGATCTGCAATGTTATCGCAATGGGTTGACGGACGTTGGCTGGTTTTTTCACTCGCTTTACTCACGGCATTTCCCGTCGCCAGTTGCGCGAATGAAATTCCGTGGTCAACAGACATTGAAGGTTCGTTGCAACAGGCCGCTGCGTCGGGCAAACCGGTACTACTTGAGATCACTGCACCATGGTGTATGTACTGCAAACGAATGGAGAAGACCACATTCGTTGATCCCTCCGTGGTCCAATATGTGAATGAGCGATTTGTTGCGGTTCGTGTTGATGCGGATCAGAACAAGGAATTGGTTGGGGACCTTGCGATCAAAGGACTTCCGGCAATCCTGATTGTGTCGCCTGATCTGAAGATTATTGAAAGAATTCCGGGCTTTCAGACTCCGAACGCTCTTCTGGCGAAACTCGATCGAATCCCGAACGTCGGCAGGCCGGCAGTTGCGAATCAGGCAGTGGCTCGAAAGCAGAACGAGTCAAACGGCATCGCCTTCGGTCAGCAGCAGGCTGAATCCCAGCAACACGTCGCGAGTCCGGCATCGCGGAAGGAATTGGTGTTCGAACCTGTCGCTCACAATGATCCTGCTCCCGCTCGACAGCCGGTTAGCGTTCGCACCGTCTCAAAACCGTCTGCTGTAGTTGTTCCCGCCCCTGTCTCTCATCGAAACAAACCCCCGGAACCGATTGCCAACGACTTCTTCGCCTCGATAAGCAAGACCGAACCGTCGGAGCAGGCTGACGAAGCCGAGGAACAAGAAGAACAGCAGGTTGAAGATCCAAAGGAAGATTCGATAGATGAAGAGCGGCCGACATCCGGACGACTGGTCGAGCCTCAGGTATCATTTTCTGGCACTTGCATCGTGAGCGCCGTCGAGAGCCGTGAAATCGTGATGGGGTCGCCACGGTACCGGGTTGATTTTCGAGGACACGTCTTGTGCTTCAGCACCGAAGAAAATAAGCAAATGTTTCTTGAGCAACCTGCAGACTATTGGCCTGTGCTTGACGGTATTTGCGCGATAACTCTCCTCAACGACGACGAAGAAGTGCCAGGCAAGCTGGAGTATGCCGCATTCTTCCGTAAGCGACTCTGGGTGTTCAGCAGCGAAGAGAAGATGAAGGAGTTCCTTGACGATCCGGCAGAGGTGGCCGAAGAGATCGCGGAACGGTCGAAGGGAGAAACCAAGCATTGAGTGAACGGCTGCTTAGTCTGTTTTTTTCAGACTATCGACGATATGTTTGATGGCGGCAGGTGCCATAAGGTTAAAGTAATCCCAGGAGTGGCCACCGCCCGACGATTGCAGATCTCGTTCGTGGAGAATGCCCGACGACGAAAGTTTCATTCCCAGCCGAGCAGCGCCGTCGAACCATTCTGAGTCTTCGGGATCGCAGCAAAAGTATTGATGTCTCGGCCAAGCCAGCGGGTGCAGATTCAGAACGACCGTGGCTTGTCGAGCGGCTTCCGTATTTGGAAACATGTGGTCAAGCGGAATGCCTGAACCATAAAGCTGAAAAAAATCGACTGCCGGTGAAATAGCGGCAACAATCGGAAATCGTGACGCCTGCCTAAACGCCAACTGCAGCGCGCCCTGGCCACCCATGCTGATGCCAAGCAATGCAATTCGCGGCGGGTGAATCGACAGACGCTTTTCGACAAATGGAACCACAGAATCAATTAGCCAGTTCTGCGGTGTGACTGTCTCATCAAACTCATTGCACACGGTGTCGAGCCACCAACTTCGACCGCCATCCGGACAAACCGCTGCAAGGCTGTGATCCTGAAAAAGCTGGCTGAAGACGGCATTCTGATTCAACAGGATTCGACCGTGTCCATGCAGGAATAACACGGCTGCCGTCGGTGGAGCGTCGCCCTTCGGAATAAAGATATCGACTCGCCGTCCATCGAGAGATTCTGATGACCACTGGGCCAGTAAATCGGCCTCAGCTTGAGCTTCGCTTGCTTTCTTTCCGGCCAGTTCCGGATCTGCGGGAGCGGATTCAGCGCGAAGGAGTTTCTTTAGCTTGTCGAACATAGAAATTGCGTCGGGCGATGATATGGTGGTTGGTGAGATTACGCCTGATCAGAATCAGCATTCTTATAAGTCGAAACGTTCCCCGAAAACAAACCGCGATGTTGCGGTGCCGATGACAACGCGAGTTCTCATTCGATGCATGTGCTGATTGTTTTGCGAAAGAATTTAAAATGAAACGAAAACAATTTGCGAATCTCAGAGATCCTTAGCCCGTCTGTTCGAGTTTCTTGTCAGAGTCTAAAATCGTGTTTTCTGCGGGTGGGCCTCGACGAGTCTTTGTGATGAGGATTCGAACAAGGGAGGGCCGATCAACGCGATCGTTTCGTATTTCATCAGTTCTCTGGAAGAACTCACGTGATGTCAGAAGCCAATCCCGGAATTCCCGCAGATTCCTCCGTTGTTGCTGAGGTCACGGCTCCGACAACCACTGCAGAGCAACTTCTGAATGGACTTGTATTTGGACTGTCGTTACCCGAGCGGCTGGTTCGCAGCGCCGTCGGGGTAACGGCTGGAACGGCGAAGGAAATTGCCGAGTTTGTGGTTCCGCAGGCATTTCAGGATTCCAAGACGTATGAGGTCGCTGTTCGGAACTCGTTGAACTTCCTTCTGGCGAATGTGGGAAGTATCTCAGGCGATGACGCCAAAAAGGCAGTAGTGCCGCCACCGTCGGTGAACGCCAGTGGGGAAGCATGCTATGATCCTGCGGCTGGGAATCCTGGACGTTTCATTGCCCGAAAGGCGGTGGGTAACTTTATCGACATTGCCGGTCTGGCAACGTTGCATGTTTCACCGCTTTGGATTCTGGCGATTGTCAGTGATGCCGCGTACGGGACGAAGACGTATTTGAATGAGCTGGCCACTGAGCTTCAGAATCAGGGCATCATCGATGACAGTTCAACGATTCACAAAGTCGATGACTTGTTCGAAGCGGTGAAGAAGGCCAGTGGTAGAGCCGCCAGCAATTTTGATACGCCTCCGCTGTCGCTGGATGAGCTGCGTTCCAGTTTCGAGCAGACTCGAAAAGCCCTGAACGAGGTGGATCCGACTCTATTAATCCCGGAAGCAGAAATTGGACGATTCTGGAACGACATGAAGCAACTGGCGGTTCAGGAAGACATCAGTTTGCTTGGCGTATCTGGCGCGGTGGCCATGCAGGCTGTCGAATCAATTAAGAACGTGACTCACGGGAGTCTGACCGGACTTTTCGTGGCTGGCAAGATTGTGAATCGCAACATCTTCGGCCACTACGCATCAGCTCTCAGCAAGATTCATCGGCAGGGACTTTGGGGATCCGTCAAAGAAACCTATGGCCCCTATGTCGACCTGGCCTGGGGCAACTTTACATCCTCACGAAGAACCTGGACCGAGCAAATTCTGAATCCAGGTCGTTTTGCAGGGCTCTGGCGGCGCATCACCGGATTGTTTCGCAATAAACGCTGACAGCCATTATTTTACGTACAAGAACTCATTCGAATTCAAAATCACGTGGCAAAGGTCAGCCAATGCGGCCTGATCGGGTGATACAGGTGCATCGCCACTTCGCAGCAAGGAAAGGCGTTGAGCGTGGCCTGTCGAGTCCTCCAGCAATCCGGGCACTGGTTCAAAGCGCCAATAAGCAATTGTCGTAGGTCCATTGCTTTCGGAATTCAACAACAGCTGCTCGGTGGTAAGAACTGACGACGACAATCGAACATCATCGATCAATCCATCAAACGCGCTGTCCGCGGAGCCCGTCCGAAACCCCAGCGTGAGAGGCTGATTATTGTTGATTCCGTCGGAGATACTGTGATTGACAGTCACGCTGTTCAGCACTTCGTCGGCGTTTGCCAGATTCTTTAAATGAAATGTCACAAAACCAGAGTCCGTCCCTGCCGCCGCAGGCTTCATGCTGATTGCCACAAAGTAAGGCGTGTTGAATTCGATATGCTGATCTGAAAACAGCGCTGCTTCTGCCGGAGAGCCATCAGGCTTCTTGCCAAACAACTGAATCACCAATGTCTGCGGCTTTCTGCGTGATCCCTTTCCGGTCACTCCCATAGTCCATCCGGTTTGTTGAGAGTCCCCGTTCCACCTTGCGGCAATCGTACGCACAGCACCCGTGTCATGCACTGAGCGAAGCTGGATGCAGGCTTCGATTGTGAACTCAGTGGCGTTAAGAATCTCAGAAGGCTCGGCGACCATTTTCAGAGGCTTCTCTTCCGGGTTAACAATGACGGCCTGGCCATCACGATACGGCAGTCTGCCGATCGGAACGGACGCCGTTTCCATTTCTCCACGTTCTCTGACGATGCGTTGCCGTTGCTCAGAGAGGAACTGCGCGGCGGAATGCCGCTCTTCTTCTGAAGGATTGCGACCGAACGCCCGGTGCCAGAGGCCTGCGATGGCCTGACGCTGCTGGTCTTGATCCGG
>JANPHT010000155.1:0-30360 GCA_031424595.1 Planctomycetota bacterium | reverse complement strand
AGTTGCCACGCGAGTTCCTCATGGACAAACCAGAGAATCGTGGTTGCAATTCTGTTTCGACGAAGTCAGTCGCCTGATGAACGACCACCATACGCGCCTTGCCGGGTTTGTGATGGAACCCATCGTGCAGGGTGCTGCAGGCATTCTGATTCATCCTCCCGGATTTCTCCGACACGTCCGACAGCTATGCACTCACTTTGATGTGCCGCTCATAGCCGATGAGGTCGCCGTTGGATTTGGACGGACGGGAACGCTGTTCGCCTGCGAGAAGGAATCTGTCAGTCCGGATTTCCTGTGCGTGGCGAAGGGAATCTCGGGAGGTTACCTGCCCATTGGTGCAACACTGACCACCGATCGCATCTTTGATGCGTTTCTTGGTGATCCTTCGGAAGGGCGAACGTTCTTCCATGGCCATACCTATACAGGAAATGCGCTTGGCTGTGCGGCTGGTTTAGCTTCGCTGCAGTTGTTGGAAGACAATCACGTACTTGCTAATGTGGCGAAGTGCTCGCAATTGATTCGCGAAAAACTCTCACCGCTTCAACTCCATCCGCATGTGCTGGAGGTGCGACAGCAAGGGCTGATGATCGGGATTGAAATAGTTCAGGATCGCGAAACGATGCTTTCGTTTGATTCCAAACTACGCCTCGGACATCGGGTCACTCTCGCAGCACGCCAACGTGGTATCATCATTCGTCCACTCGGAGACACCGTGGTGCTGATGCCGGCGCCAGGAATGCCGCCAACTCTCGTTAGCCGATTATGTGAGGCTGCGGTGGACTGCATCGAGGAAGTGACGCGGCAGGCTGCTACTCAGATGAGATGACCGTGCGAGAACGGTTAGCGCATAGAAAAGCCCGCAGTGCAAAATCTGCGGGCTTTTCAAAGCGAGGTCGACGGGACTTGAACCCGCGGCCTCCAACGTGACAGGCTGGCGCTCTAACCAACTGAGCTACGACCCCTCGCTTGCCTTGCGGCTGAACATGCGGAAGACTACAGCCTTCGACCGTTCTTTTCAAGAACTCCACGCGACAATTTCGGCAGACAGTCTCGGTTCACTGCAGCAGAAGACAGAGATTTTTCGGTTGTGGTTCGCTGAACACCCGTAAACTGAGGCTTCTTACCTCGATTTGCAGGCCAGGAACTACTTCTCACGATAGAGACGGTTGTAGGGCCAGTTCGTGTGGATCGACAACTCACCGCAAATTCTCGCGCGGCTAAATGTCTGATCTGAGGCTCGCCAGCTTTAAAAAGCTCTCTCTCCAGGGTCACGGCCGAGTTTTGATGACCGTTGCTGCGGCACCCCACCGGAAAATCGCCTCGCCTTTCTCCAGTGGCTTCGCTTGTCGTATGGAACAGGAACGGCCCGAGTTGATGGACACCAGAAAATTGAAGGGTCCATTCGAATCCTCAACAAGGGGTCCTGTCGCACACGCTGCTGGCTTCGGTTGAACGACGAAAATTCCTGTCTACTCCGTTACACTCCTCGGAGCAACGGTAATCACACCAGACGACAACTTTCGAAACTCTCACACGACACCATGGCCAACTCCGAACAGCTGCGTAAACATTTCGAACTGGCTCGCCGGGACCTGCTGGAACTCACCACAACCAATCGCCTGCTCTCTACGCCTCGCGAGAAAGAGTTGGGAGCTGCGATTGAGATTCACGACGAGTCCGCTATGGAAGTCTTCCGCATGCTGGTCCATGAAGGATGCGTCATGCGATTTGAGGAAGGAGCAATCCTCGACGAGTCTTCGTCCACGACTACGGCAGCAGCAGACGACAACGCCTCTACCAGGGATGAAGCCGTTGTAAAATCGAAGCCTGTCAGACGACGGACAACAAAGAACAAGGTCCAGGCAGAAAGTGCAGACAAGCATCCGTACGGCGCGCCTGCCACGCTACCTGGCTCCGGCGAAAGATCCTGCAAAGAATTTGAGGATAAAACCGGAGAAGCTGTATCTGCCACGGACGACGTGCTGCACACGATCCTTGCACCCGAAGAACTGGATCGTCGCCTGCAGGCACTCATTGACGACAGTTCGACGCTCATGCAGGAGCAGGGCGTCAATGTGCTTTATCTGGCCGTTGGATTCCTGAAATGGTTTGAAACGGAATCGCCGGAGGTACCACGTTTCGCGCCACTGCTACTCATTCCGGCGACACTGGAAAAAGGCCGTGGTGGCAGGCGATATGCTCTGGCATGGAATGATGGAGATGTCGAAACCAACCTGACTCTGAAAGTACGTCTCCAGGCGGACTTTGGAATTGTTCTGCCTGAAGTCCCTGCCACAGAGGATCTGTCTCCGATCACCTATTTCCAGGATATCCAGAAAGCCATCGCGGGTCAGCGGGGCTGGGAAGTTCGCACTGACGACATTGTGCTGTGGTGCTTTTCTTTCACCAAACTGCTGATGTACCGCGATCTCGATCCGCACAACTGGCCGCAGGACAAACAACTGGAAGATCGCCCACTGATCCGTTCGTTGTTGCAGGATGGATTTCCTCCTGTAGAGCCGCTCAGTAAAGGCAATGAAAACATCGATCCGCTGTTCGACGCCGCTCAGACAATGCACGTCATCGATTGTGACAGCTCGCAGTCACTTGTCATCGAAGAAGCGGCTCGCGGCCGAAGTTTAGTCATTCAGGGACCGCCGGGGACAGGCAAGTCGCAGACGATTACGAATCTGATCGCCGCGGCCGTAACATCCGGTAAAACGATTCTTTTTGTTGCGGAAAAAATGGCGGCTCTGGAAGTCGTCAAGCGAAGGCTCGACAACATCGGCATCGGCGACATGTGTCTCGAGCTGCATTCAAAGAAGTCGAACAAGAAAGTCGTACTGCAGGAAGTCGATCGCACACTGAAACTTGGCAGCCCCCAACTTCCGACCGAACTGCCCGACACAATCAGGCGTCTGAAAAATCGTCAGCAGACTCTGAACAGTTTCGTAACCATCATGCACAGTCCGTTCGGCAAATGCGGGCAGTCACCGTACCAGACCCTTGGCGAACTGATCGAACTGCGCGCCGCTTCAACGCCGCTGCCCGATTTTCAGCTTCCCGAATCTGCCGAATGGATTCCGGATGACTACGCAAAGAAATTGGAAGCGGTCACTGATTTGTCGAAAGTCATCGCCATCATTGGCGATCCCGGAAAGCATCCGTGGCGTGGCTCTGCGCTCGAGCAAATCCTGCCCCTGGATCTTGAAAGACTTCTGACAACAGCACCTCAACGAGTCGCCGAACTCGACACCGTGGCCGAAGCCGCTGGAAAACTGGCACAGCGCCTTGCCGACGACGTCCCCACGACACTGTCGCAGATCCAACGACTGCTTCGCACGGTCGAGGCATTGATGACTGCTCCGGAAATGGACATGCAGCCGATGGCCGGAATGGTCTGGGCCGATCATCGACAGGCCGTGAAGGAACTGGCCGACTACGCGAGGGCAATTCTCGCTGCAAAGGAAAAGCTCAAGGGCAGGGTGACTGAATCCGCCTGGGATCTGGATGTCGGGGCCGATCATCAGGCGTATTCGATGTACGGCCGCTGCTGGACGCGAATGTTCCGATCATCATACCGCAAAGCCCGCAAGACTCTGAAAAATGCCTTAATGAGTTCACAGCCGGGCACTTTCGAAGCCCGCTTTGAGATCCTCGATTTGCTATACAAGCGTCAGATCGCAAATAAGAAACTCGTCGAAGCCGGCGCGTTCGGTGAAAAGGCGTTCGGGCGATTCTGGCTGGGTCCGCAGACTGATCTGAAGCGCATCACGAGATGGGAAGATTGGGATGATGCGACCGTGAAATCCGGAGTGTCGCCTCGATTTCGTTCCATGCTGTTGCTGCTGGATAAGAAGGATGAAATCAAATTACTGGCGGCCGACGTCGCCAGGAAGCTGGAAGTTTTTGTCGCGGGTTACAAGGCTCTTGGAGAAACGCTGAAGCTGGATTTTGCGGTGGCGTTTTCTATAGCCGGATCTGTCTCCGGATCAGAAGGTGCCGTCAACAGCATTCTTGCCATCATCGGTGACGTCTCTGTCGCCGAAGTCCGCGAGCGGTTGGTTGCCTGGTCGAAGAATCCCGAAGGTCTGCAGCACTGGCAGACGTATAGACGCTCAAACGCTGATGTCGCTTCGATCGGTCAGGGAACTCTTGTCGACCGTATTACGGCGGGCAGGATCAGCCCGGCGGATAGTCCTGCCGTGTTTCGTTTCGCGCGAGCGGAGGCCGTTTTAAGAGCCATGCTGAAACAGTCCCCGGAACTTGAAAACTTCGACGGACGCAAGTTTGAAGAGTTGATCGATGAATTCTGTACGCTCGATATTCGTCGCCTTGAGCTCGCTCGCGCCGAGGTGGCCGCATCGCATTGGGAAGGTATCGGGCGACCGCGAGCTGGCAACATGGCAGAATCCGTGCAGCTGCTGAAACACGAAATGCAGAAACAGCGACGCCATTTGCCGCTGCGTGAATTGCTGTCACGAACCGGATCGGCGGTTCAGGCCGTGAAGCCCGTATTCATGATGAGTCCCCTCTCGGTGGCTCAATATCTGGAACCCGGTGTGCTGGAATTCGATATGCTGCTGATCGACGAAGCGTCTCAGGTCCGCCCCGTCGAAGCGCTCGGCGCTGCGGCACGGTGTCGGCAGATGGTCGTTGTGGGTGACGATCAGCAGATGCCGCCGACGCAGTTTTTCGGTCGCGTCCTCGGCGATGTGCAGATCGACAAAGATACGCCAGAAATGCAGGCTGGCGATGTCGAGAGCATTCTTGGTCTTGCCATAGCTCGAAATATGCCGCAGCGAATGCTCCGCTGGCACTATCGCAGCAAGCATGAGTCGCTGATCGCTGTTTCGAATCGCGAGTTTTACGACAATCAGCTTTATGTCGTCCCATCTCCCGAACGCACCGGTGAGCTGGGCGTGAAGTGGCAATTTGTCGAAGGCGGAACATTCCTGAAGGGCAGGAACGATGTCGAAGCCAAAGTCGTCGCCGAAGCCATCATCCGTCATGCAAAAGAACGACCGAAGTGGACTCTCGGAGTCGCGGCGTTTTCTGTTTCACAGCGGGACGCGATTCTGGAAGAGCTGGCGCGATTGCGGAAAACCCGTCCCGAGCTGGAATCCTTCTTCGATCCCAATGCTCCCGATCCGTTTTTTGTGAAGAATCTCGAAAACGTCCAGGGCGACGAACGCGATGCCATCTTTGTCTCGGTCGGCTACGGTCCTGGCGAAGATGGCAGGGTCTCACTGAACTTCGGCCCTGTTTCTTCGTCCGGAGGTGAGCGTCGTCTGAACGTACTGATGACTCGCGCTAAACGAGTGCTGGAAATCTTTTCGTCCATGCATGCCGAAGACATCGACCTGACTCGCGCGACTGGACGAGGTCCCGCGGTATTCCGCGAGTACCTGCGCTTCGCAGAAAAGGGTGGCGAAACCGATGCCACGAAGGGAACGACCTCGCACGATCGATTTGTCGCTATTATAGCAAAGCAGTTATCGGACCGAGGCTACTCGGTAAAGGCTCAGGTTGGCATTGCTGGTTTGTACGTGGATCTGGCGGTCGTAGATCCAGGCAATGCAAATCGCTTTGCGATTGGAGTCCTCGTCGATGGCGAAAACTGGCGTTCCTCCCGTTCTGCGCGAGATCGAAATCGAACAACGGACGGTGTACTGAACGGTCAGGGCTGGATCATTCACCATCTGTGGAGCCTGGAATGGTTCAAGCGTCCGACTGAGCAGCTGAATCGTCTGGTTGAAGCCATTGAAGCGGCTCGCTCAGGTCGCGCCGTTAAGAAGGACGCACGACTGGCCAGTACAGTTTCTGAGATTCCTCGTCAGCCCGGCGGACCGGATCCGCTATCGACAGCGATTTCAGGAATCGAAGCCTTACCGCCTCGAGCTGATCGCTCGGTCAACGAAATCGGCGGGAGTTCGTTCACCGACATTTTGACGAAGGGCCTCGAAGTCGGTGCTGCAGTTCTTGTCGCGGAGAAAGGTAAGGGCCTGGAAGCCGCAATCGAGCAGTTGGGAAAGAGTAAAACAACGGACGACAGGAAGAAGCGGTCCTGATCGCATCAGTGGGTCGATTCAGCCACTCATCGAGTTTACTACTGTTCATACTCGCTCCACGAAGAAATTCTGCGGCCGAGTCCTGCAGCACACAATGAAAGTCATGCGACTTACGATTTCATACGAGCGCCGGGACGGCCAGACTCAACTGGCTTTTTTGAGTTCTCGCCAGCGCGCAATTTTGTTTCGAAGTGTTCGCGGAGTGACGCCGAGTTCTGCCGCGGCTTCTGTCTTGTTGCCGCGACATCGTTCGATTCGTGAGAGAATGACAACTCGTTCAATCTCTTCCAGCGGCAGGTTCTGAAATCCGTCAGGCAGACCTGCTGACAAGCCTGTGTGGATTGACAGACGAGGACCAGTGCTTATTCCAAAATCAAGATATTGGATGGTATCAGTTTCCGCTTCCACACATGCTCTGTGAATGACATTTCGTAACTGCCGCACGTTGCCTGGCCAGGGAAAACTCAGCAGTTCTGGCATCAGTTCTGTACTGATCGTTGTGACCGGATTTTCGTTCTCGCCGCCGAACTGTTTCAGAAAATGAGTCACCAGAGCAGGGATATCTTCGACTCGTTCACGTAGCGGTGCCAGACGCAGCGACAGTACATCCAGACGATGGAAGAGATCCTCGCGAAATCGACCTTCAGCCACCTCTTTCTGCAAATCACGATTCGTTGCGGCAATAATACGAGCGTTCATGGACTGAACTTCGGTGCTGCCGACTCTCAGGTACTCCTGAGCCTCAAGAACTCGCAGAAGCTTGGCCTGAGTCGGGAGCGGAAGTTCGCCGATTTCGTCAAGAAACAAGGTCCCGTCCCCAGCGGCATGCAAGAATCCATCGTGCCTTCGTGACGCACCCGTGAAGGCTCCCTGCTCGTGGCCAAACAATTCGCTTTCGGCAAGGCCATCATGAAAAGCCGCACAGTTGACGCGGACACACGGCCTGGACGATCGCAAACTGTGTTCATGAAGATACTGAGCCAGTAGTTCTTTTCCGGTTCCACTTTCCCCCGAAATTAATACCGTTCCAGACGAACGAGCGAATCGTCGTGCTCGTGCCAGTATGTCATGCATGGAAGGAGATTCGAAGATCAGCATGGGGAATTCAGATTCAGAGAAGTATTGCGAGAAATGCCCTCGAATGCTGGTCGGCCGCTTTGAGCTGACTGCCTTCGAGCGATTTGACCAGTCAGACTGTTTTCAGAGACTTGAGATATGCGGCCTGCATGTTTCGCCTCCGCGATTCGACATCCAACTGCGGAGTCAGTTCTGAGCGAACGCTTTCAAACGTCTGTTGAAGATGATCGATTCGACCTATCAATGTCCTGAGTTGCTCTTCATGACGACCGAGTGACGTTCGCAGGTCCACCGAAAGTCCGACATTCGACTTTGAAAACCTGGCATACGCTGCGGCAACTCGCTGCTGTGCATTGACGACAAGCTCAAGTGATTTCTGTAGCTGAGACACGGCATCGGGATCACCGAGTTCTCTTCGGCTCGCAGCGATTTCCAGTCGTTCAATGACAGTCACGGCGGCTTCGAAGACAACACTTTGCTCGTGAAGGCAAGTCTTCAGTTCGACTTCGGAGCCGGGACTCGCTGCCTGCACCCCCGTACCCAGGAAGTGATTGCTGTTAATGTTCACCATGCTTCGCCTCCTCGCTTCGAGGTGCCGGATGGGCAGTACCATGCTGTTCCTGATGGTCTGAATCTGAATGATCTGTGTCGGATCTTGCTCCTGCGAACGGTGTCGCAGGGGCTGGATCTGCAGGCTTTTCGTTATCTGACTCCAGAGATTTTTCAAGTTGGCGAATTCGTTCCAGGGTATCGACCCACCAGCGAGATTGATCACTTAACCAGCCTGCTTCCGGCTGCCCGGCGATTTTCCGATAACGATTCGAGGCTTCGCCACTCTTGCCAAGGCGTCGCAGGCAATTGGCTGCCTGATACTCAGCCCAGATCTGTTGCTGAGCCGACAACTCAGACTGTTCCACATGTTCGTACATTCGCAACGCCAGTGCATATTCGCCCACTGCATAAAGATTATTAGCCAACCCAAGTCTATCAATGGGTCCTTCAACAACATCTGTCCCGGGCAGCGCGGAGGCAGCAGCACTCGTGCTTTCGTGCTGATCGCCATGGCCAGCCAGCTCAGACGAATTGTGCTCCTCTTCAGAATCATGCTGGGGAACGCCGTGAGCCTGATCTGACTCGGCCGAAGCGGGCAAATGTAAATCGGATACAT
Source organism: Planctomycetota bacterium (assembly GCA_031424595.1). Lineage (GTDB taxonomy): Bacteria > Planctomycetota > Planctomycetia > Planctomycetales > Planctomycetaceae > SXXK01. The sequence goes on along the minus strand of JANPHT010000155.1, from coordinate 22,044 downwards.
GTCCGGCTTCTGCTGGCAATGTTCCCTGCTCGGCATGTGAATCGGCACCTGAAATGGAGCCATCATGTGAATCATGAGTTTGATTCCTGGGCGAATAGAACTCAATTCCAGGCTCAGGTGTGCCGTGTTCTGAATCAGTTTGTTGGCTGGCGGAAGGAGTCAGTTCTGAATTCCCCGCAGCCAACTCCTGAGGACTCTTCATTCTCGACTTCATCTGCATCAACTGCATTTTGAGTTTCAAGAATCGCTGCGCTTTCTCCATTTCCAGAGGATCAATTTCAGTGGCAGGGTCTTCAGTGGCAGGGTCTTCAGTGGCAGGATTCAAAACATTCAAACTTTCAGGGAGACGACTGACCGCTCCCGTCTCCATACTGGCCGCAGGTTGCGGCTCTGCCGCTGCATGTTGGGCTGCCAGCACCCTTTTGACTCTCTCCGTCGCCGAAAGACCTGATTCTTCAGATGAGGCCTGAGGTTCCGCGGCATGGGATTGAGTCGCTTTGTGACTCTCAGCGGGTTGTGGAGTTTCAGCAGAGACAGTCTTGATATCCACTCGGGAAAGGGACGCGGCATTGGTGGCCGTTCTTTTCCTGGCTGACGATGACAGAGGCATCGCAACATTCTTTTTGATCGGTGTTTTGGAAGGCTCCGTCTGGGTCGATGACGTCCATCCCTTCGCGGTTACTTTCCACCCCCGGCTGAGCTTTACATCGTTGTCCACGCTCTTTTCCGGTAAGATCGTGTCACCCTGAACCGTTGCACTTGCAGAGTTCGAATTATTCTTCACGGCCGGTTGATCGGCCAACACAAAGCACTCGTTCACACTGATGATGACAGAGAGCAACGACATGCAGAATGAGATGGAAGTTCGAAACATTCGAGAATTGAAGGCACTCATCAGTTGTGCCCTCCTGTCGTTGGGGAGTGTTTTGGACCATACGTGGATTCAGGATCTTCTTCTGCCGGTATCATGCCAGCAAAGCAATAAATTGCGGCCCGATGATCTTTCTTCATTTCAAAAGCTTTCCCCATGATTTTTAGCGCCGCTCGTTCGATCTGAGACGCTTCGGTCGATGCAATGAGTTGACGGCATGCCGCAATCGCTTCCTCGGGGTGCTTTTGCTCCAAAGCCAGTTCGGCAGAACGAAGTCTGGCCTGAATCGCCAATTGATCCGCTTCGGTGCTTGACAGAGAGGTGAGCAGCAGGCGAGCCTGCTCGGGTTCATTTTCAGCCTGGTAGCGAGCAGCGAGCCGCAGCACTGTTTTGTTTCGAAGATCTGAGGGGGGCAACTTGCGAAGGGCAAGTCCGTAGGCGTCAGTGGATTCCTGAGAAAGTCCCAACTCCTCACAGGCACCAGCCACAAGCACAGCCCAGTGTCCGCCACAGTAGTTCGCAGGATCAAGCTCCGTCAGAGCCGACACCACGGTTGCTCCTTCACGCTCACGGCGATCGGCCAGCACTGCCGCTCGAAAGCGGGAAAGTGCGGACAGAAACGCAGCTCCTTCGCGGCCGGGACCATCCATTAATTTGTCGCGACGTTCCATGAGCACCGTATTGGCACCTTGCGGGTTTCCAAGCATCAGGTAAAGACTCGCCAAATGCAGCGCGGCGAATGGTTCGATGGCTGACCCCTCACTCAGAGAAAGCCCACGCATCATGGACTGCACGGCCATTTTCCCGTAGTTATCTTCCAGAAGCATGCGACTGTGAAAGATGTATGACGCAATCTTGACGTCGATAAGCCCACCCGATGAATCAATGCTGCGAAGAAACGCCTGAACGGCCTCATCGCGTTGATTGAGGATCATCAGACATTTACCCAGATTGAAAGCCGCCTCCGTTTCCACCACCGAGCGGGGGGAGGATTCAATCTGAACCTGAAGAAACTGCAACGCATCCGCCGCTCGCTTTTGTTCAAATAACAATGTGCTCAGGGCCAGTCGACTGTGGCCTGCCTGAGGCGACCCGGGAACCTCCATCACCGCGGTGCGAAGGATTCGTTCGGCTGCATCGAATCGACTCTGCCTTAACTCCACTGGAGTCATTTCTTCTACATGCAGGATCTGAACAACGTTTCCCTTCAACTGCCAGGCCACTCCGCTGGAGATCGTAATGCCGTCCAGCAACAAAGCCAAACTCTGCTCAGTGACATGAACCTGCTGCGTTCGACCCTGCAGCGTCTCCACAGCCGCTGCCGTCAGATCGCATTTCAACTCACATCCATTAATCAGGTTCCTGAGCAACGTTTCGCTACGAGTCATCCCGCAGTTCAGTCGTACCATCGTTTCACCGGGAGATGCCTCTGTCAGGTTGAGAACCTGAAACTCAACGCGACCAAATTTTGTGGGCGTTTCGTGAATCAGCATCGGTAACTCATCCAGAAGCCGTGCCGGATCAGCGGCCCATTCGGGAACGATCAAAGTCTGGTCATCCAGCAGATCAGTGCTGGTGATCGAGGTCTGCTCGCGCCAAAGATCGCGTCCAATCAGATGCAGTACTTCTCCGCGTACGGTTGGCAGAAACTCCGTTTCGTCGAGAATCGCGCGGCGCAGGAGGTCCGTCTGAAGGCCTTCATGTCGCTTCGTCGCCGAAAGACAGCGAGCCTCTCCATAACGGGCAACGCCCGCCCACGCAGGATCCGCCTGTGTGCCGGAGATCTTGCGATAGGCCTCAATGGCAGCCGCGTGGCGACCAGCGGCTTCGGCACAGAGTGCCAGTCGGAACAGAATGGCAACACCGGGAACGCCGTCGGATTTCTTACGAAGTGTTTGATAGGCTTGCATCGCCTGAACATAGTTTCCGCCCGCCAGGTCCTCATCAGCGATCGCCATCAGGTTGACCGCCTGCTGGGTCATCTTCTCCTGACGCGTTGCCCTGACAATACCAAGAGACTCAGCGGACGCGAGCTCCTTCGTCTTCTGCTTGCGACTGACAGCGGAGCGTTCTGCATGCGAGTCACTCCGATGGTGTTCAACGCCAGAGAGCTGATCAGCAACACCGTGATGAACCCGCGAATCGGCGGTCGTGGGTAAGGGTTCGTGCTCGGCGGCAGGTGGATCCTTGTGTTTCTCAGTCAGTGCATTTTCTGATGTCAACAAAGTACCGTCATCTGCATCGACCTGAGACTCGTGATCATGAACCGACCCCTTTTCATCAATTTCAGGTGCCGGGAATCCATGGTCGAATCCCAGCGATTCCTCACTGAAGGGATCTTCGGTGTTGGCGGCAGCCGGATGTTCCTCAATCGACTCCGAGGTCAATCCATGATCGTGCGATGAATCTGCCGTGTGGTCAGCAGTCAGAGGTTTCGAAGCGATTAAATGATCGTGATCTTGGTCATGACGTTCGGTGGATTGTTGTGCGACCGCAAACTCACCAAACTCTGAGTCGGGAAGGGTTGGAGTCTGCAGATCTTTGGGTGGAGCGGCTTTGCGGTCATTTGCCTCTGCATGAGAGTCGTCTCTCACCTCTGCATGATTCTCTTCAACTTTGAGGGACTTTCCCGACTGAAGATAAATAGCGCCGGCAGCCCCCAGTCCGGCAGCCCCGGCCATGACAACAGCCATCGCAGCAGGCCGCAAAAAAGCGGAAAATCCTGAAGTTTTTGCCTGATCGGACACGATGCTGACCTCTTGCGCGGAACCCGAAAACGCGATAATCGTTACAACCGTTACATCCTCATCGTCCTGGTGATGAGGCATATTGAGACAAAATTTCTTCGCAAGTTTTCTCCGCAAGCTTCGATATTAGGTCTGATTCAGGTTTCTCACCGGGAGATAAGGCAATGCAGATCCAGCGATTCGATAATGCCAGCGGTTCCGGGACGCCACGTCCGCTGGGACCTGCTGGAGTAAAGACGAAGGATTCCCTGCAACCGTCAGTATCTCGAGAAAACGAAGCCGAGGGGGTTGTCAGTGGCGATGAGCTGAAATCACTGTCACGTCAGTTGGACGGAATTCGTGATGTAAGGCCCGACGTTGTGGCAGCGGCGAAAGTGAGAGTGCAACGAGGCGATTACCTGACTCGCGCTGCGGCTGAAAACACAGCAGCAGCAATTCTAAGCAAGGATGCTTAGTGAAGCTTTCTGTCTTGAAGTGACACAGGGGACTATGTGTTGCTTCGGTCTTCCGGGCCTGTTCAGGCCGGGCAGCATGTGGCTCTTCTTGCTGAAAGCACAGCTGGTTTCTTACATCCTTGAAGTGGACTATCACCGCCACGACGCGGGACACTTGCCACAACACTTTCGACGAAGGACTTGATCATGGGATTGTCAGTAGCAAACAACGTGGCCTCCATTAACGCCCAGCATAATTTGAACAAAGCGTCGATGGGAGTAGCGAAGTCCGTGGAAAAACTTTCTTCCGGATTGAAAATCAATCGTGGTGCCGATGGCCCGGCAGCACTCGTGATTTCTGAAAAGCAGCGTGCTCAGATCGCCGGCCTGAAGCAGGCCATTGATAATACAGAGAAGGCCTCTTCGGTTGTTCAGACTGCGGAAGGTGCTTTGAATGAAATCAACTCGCTGCTGGTCAAGGTTCGAACACTGGCGATCGACAGTGCGAACAGCGGTGTGAACGATGACGATGCACTGGCAGCAAACCAAGCCGAAATCGCCAATGCTCTGGATTCCATCAATCGGATTGCCAACAACACTCAGTTCGGCACAAAAAAACTTCTTGATGGTTCCGCAGGCATCAAGGGAACTGTAACGGACGCCGATGTGACCTTTCTGAAGGGGACTTCAGACACTGCAGCCGGAACATATTCTGTTGAGGTTACAACAGAAGGTGCACGTGCAGCGGCATCAGCCGGAACCGATCAGACGGCGGTACTCGCTTCTGACGAAATCCTGACGGTTAATGAAGTCAGCATTTCACTGTCAGCAGGTATGAGCCAGGCACAGGTTGTAAGCCGAATCAACGAATTCAGTTCACAGACCGGGGTTACGGCCGAAGTTGATGGCACCACCACTCGATTGTACACCGAGGCTTTCGGTTCAAACGCCGACATCTCCGTCGTATCAAACGTAGCCTCTGCTGCTGATAGCAGCGGTTTCGGAACGACAGAGATCACTGCCGCTGGCGTCGATGTAATTGGCGAGATTGACGGCAATTCATTCACTGGCGTTGGTAATGTTCTGACAGCCACATCAGGTGCTGCAAAAGGACTGTCCGTTCAGTTCGCTGAGGACAGTACAGATGCAACATTGACCGTTAACGGTGCTCAGGGCAATGTGACCGTGACCGATAACTCACTGGTCTTCCAGATTGGTGCCAATAAAGATCAGACGGCCAAGATTGCGGTTCAGAAGGTGAATCCAAACGGTCTTGGACTGGGCGTGACTGGAAATCAGTTCAGTACACTGAACGAGATTGAAGTAACATCGGCCGGCAAAGCACAGGATGCACTCGAAGTGATCGATGCTGCAATTGATGACGTAACAAATCTGCGAGGTTCTCTGGGTGCCTTCCAGAGCAATACGCTGGAATCAACCGCCAACAATCTGCGAGCGACTCTGGAAAACACGATCAACGCCGAGTCAGTCATTCGAGACACAGATTTTGCAGCAGAAATTGCGAACTTTACAAAGGGTCAGGTTCTTGTTCAGGCTGGCACAGCCATGCTCAGCAACGCGAATCAGATTCCTCAGTCGATTCTGTCGCTACTGCGATAGTCGTAGACGTCGGACACTTAGACGACGTCAGAGTGTAAGAGTAAAAAAACGGAACGGTCCGACCGAAACTGGGAGCCCAGAATTCGGTCGGACCGTTTCGCAGTTAGTTTTGGGAGACGAAGTGCTTCTGCAACGAGGCTGGCCTCACTGAATCGAGGATCGTCGACGAGCGAATAGACGAGGTACTCTTATGCCGATCAGCATTAATGGGGTCGTGTCCGGGCTGGACACCGACAATATCGTTTCCGGCCTGCTGGATATACAGCAGCAGCAGTTGGATCGACTGGCTTTACGCAAGTCAGAAATCCAGCAGAAACAAACTGCCTTCAAGACAATTGAAACTCGGCTGCTCAGCCTTCGCGCAGATACGGGCGTACTCAGCCGCAACACCAATAACCCGCTTACCAAGCTGTCGGTCACAGCCAGTAATTCGGATGCGATCAGCGCTACGGCGACTTCCGCGGCTGTGGCAGGAGTTTACCGCCTGACGGTCAATTCTTCCGCACAGGCTCATCAGGTGGCGTCACAGGGATTTGCCGATGCTGACGCAGAAATTACACAGGGCACATTCGAGATTCGCCAAGGCTCCGGCGACCTGAAAACGATCACGATCGACAGCAACAACGACACACTATCTGGCTTGGCATCCGCGATTAACTTAGCGGGAGCCGGCGTCAGCGCAAGCATCGTCCAGGACTCAACGGGCGGAGCGACTCCCTATCGCCTGCTGCTCAGCAGTACAAAAACCGGTGCCAGTAATCAGATTTCAGTCAACAACAATCTGGCGGCCGACAGCGGTTCCGCCGTGAAACCTTCGATTGATTTCCTGAATCCCGTTCAGGCAGCGGCGGACGCTCGAGTGACAATTGGTTCCGGAGCCGGTGCGATTTCGGTCACCAGCAACACCAATCAATTCAAAGACGTGATCGCCGGGGTCAGCTTTGACCTCCTTCAAGTCGATTCCGGAGATACGGTCTCCCTGACCGTGGCCAAAGACAACGCCGCAGCAGTGAATGCCGTGGAGAGTTTTGTAGATTCCTTCAATGGAGTTCTGCAATACATCGACGACAATTCCAAATATGACTCGGCCACTAATCAAGGAGGCGTTTTCCTTGGCAATCAGAGCGCGTCGAGGATTCAGCAGACACTGCGATCGACCATTCAGACGATTGTGCCCGATGCAAATCCTCTGGCCAATCGACTGTCGACAGTAGGGATTACTTTTAATGACGCCGGGAGACTGGTCCTCAACAAGTCCAAACTGCAGGACGCGTTGAATGGAAACATCGAGGGCGTCGATGCTGATGACGTCAAGAAACTGTTTGCCTTTGGCGGCGATTCTGACAATTCCGGAATTTCATTTGTCCTGGGGAGTTCCCGCACAAAAGCGCCGGCGTCCGGGGTGGGCGTCAATATCAGCCAGGCTGCTGAGCAGGCAACGCTGACTGCCGGCACAAGCCTGACTGCCTCCACCGTGATTAATTCGGCGAATCGAACATTCGAACTGACGCTTGACGGAAAAACGGCGACAATCGACCTGAGCGACGGGACCTACACCGCTCAGGAACTGGCCAACCATTTGGAATCTGCAATTAATGAATCCACCGACTTTCCGGGGCGTAAGATCAAGATCAGGCTGACGGGCGGGGCGTTGGAATTACGCTCGGTCAGTTACGGGACATCTTCGAAAGTTACAGCCGTTGGCGGGACAGCATTGACAACACTGGGGCTTACTGCCGGACAGACAGATACGGGTCGAGACGTTGTGGGTTCGTTCGTCGTCGCTGGAAAAACCGAACCTGCTGTGGGACGCGGCCGCATTCTGACGGGTGATTCAGAAAATGAAAATACCGCCGATCTTCAACTGTCGGTATCGTTAGTACCGGGCCAGGTGGTTGCAGGAATTGAAGGCACAGTGACGGTTTCGCGGGGGTTGGCATCTTCACTCGACCAGGTTCTCGGGCAGATATTGAATACCGAATCAGGAATCCTGACTTCCGCCGATGATGGATATGACAGACAGATTGAAAGCGTGCAGAAATCAATCGATCGGCAGAAAACGGTTTTTGATCTTCAGGAAGCCAGTATTCGCAAGCAGTTCCAGGCGCTGGAATCCGCAATCAGTCAGTTGAATGCCACAAGCAGTTATCTGGGCGGTCAGTTGTCCAGCTTACCACAGATCAGTAATGCATAGATTGTCATTTGACGGACAGCAATGAATCCTTACCTCAAATACAAAACGGTTCAGGCCTACTCCTGGACTCGAGTGGACATGTTGATCCTGATTTACGATCAGACCGTTTCAACTCTGAACGAAGGTGCGCGCCTTCTGGACCAGAATCGTCCTCAGGAAATGCCGCCCGTCAGCCTGAAGGCCATGAAGTTTCTGTTGGCCATCGCTGACGGTCTGGATCTTGAAAAAGGAGAGTTGCCCACACAAATCCTGCGGCTCGTACTTTATGCCATCGATCAGATCAGGACTACGTCACCCGATGCCTGGAGATCCGCAGCTTCGGTGATGAATACGCTGCGTGAAGGCTTCATAGAGATCCAGGACGAAGCCCGCAAGGATGAGTATGAAGGCCGAATTCCCGCATTGGACGCGGTCCACTGAACCCTGTTGGCTCAAATATCCATGGGGTCTCGAAATCAAAGTCTCCTCGATGAGCTCTCAATTCCGCTCTCGAAAAAAACGGTACTGAACGCAAAACAGTCCATTTTCTCATTCGGCCCCCCATCAGCCCTTTGTTCAGGCCGGTCGCCAGTTCTTCCAAAACCGGGCGCACGCTTCGCGAACTGGTAAGACGGGGCTAGACTCCCGGCAATCGTAACCCCGTTGTGCGTCCATGATGCAAAAACGGATAAACCCTGATTTGCCTCTGCTATGTCGACCCATGCACGATTCTGCTGCCCGATCGCATCATCAAGTTTCATCGACCCTGATCGACTATCCGGCGCGTGATATGACGATCACGGTCGGTGCGGGAATGTCGGTGGGCGAACTGCAACAAATTCTGCTCAAGGAGAATCAGCAACTTCCGATTGATGTTGCCGACGATGCGACAACACTCGGTGATCTTGTTTCATTCGACATCAGCGGACCGCGCCAGTTTGGATATGGAACGCTACGAGACTACGTGATTGGTATCGAAGCTGTCGATGCAACCGGACGAGTTTTTCATGCAGGTGGTCGCGTCGTCAAGAATGTTGCCGGCTATGATCTTTGCCGGTTGTTGGTGGGATCGCGCGGTCAGTTGGGGACCATTTCTCAGCTGACATTCAAACTGAAACCCGTACCGTTGCAGCAGTCCCTGGTTGTCTCGGGCTTCCGATCATTGCGTGACCTGAATACCGCCCTTGAGAGACTCAATCTGACCGCGACGACACCTGTGATTCTGGATGTCGTGAGTCGTCATGCATCGAACCGTCTGTTGAACCAATCGGCTCCGGAGATATTCAATACCGTTCAGTGTTCAGATGCTGTCGCCTTGCTCGTGGTTGGTTTTGAAGGGCCGGATGTGGCTTGCCATTGGCAGTCAGGGGCATTGAAGGATGAATTGCTGAGCACTGCCGTCTGGACCCATCAGGCAGCGGCAACTGATGCTTTCTCAGGGTACTGTCGAGCCGCCCAATGTGCAGCGAGTCCCTCACAGGACGATAAATGGATGGCAAAACTCAACACTTTGCCGTCACGAGTGGTCTCCGCGATAACAGTTCTGCAGCAGGCGGGCTGTCTGATCTTTGGTCGGGCGGGGAATGGAATTCTTTACGTTCGCCCGTTAACGGATGCGGTCGGTGAGTTAAATCCTGCCAACGAAATCGACGGCATAAATCACCTTCAGTCATTGGCAGCTGATGGCGTTGGCAGCCTGGAGGTGCTCAAAGCAAGTTCGGCCAGATCAACAATGGCACCTCCCGGTGTGCGGGCGATTTCTCAGAAACTGCGAGAGTTGCTTGGCCCCCGAAATCAGTTGCTTTAGTGTTACTTGAGTCCTGGAAATGAAGAGGGTCGGGAAAGACTCAACCGAAATCGCAGGCTGCGGAACGTCCTCATTCCTGGCAGACCAGAGCTGAGTGTGAGGAATTGACAAAAGTAAGCCCCTGAAGAACAGCTTCCAGATTGTTTTCCGTGTTACTGTCGGCCGCTCGCCAGTACGCAGATCCCAAACACTTTTGGAGCCGTTCCTGAGTGGTTCAGGCATTGAAGGAACCCTTGTGTCACAATCTGAGACTACAGCAAAATCACCATCATTGCCGCTGATTGGGCAGTCGATTCCGTATGATCGGTTTCTGGATTGTGTCCACTGCGGTCTTTGCACCGCGTCGTGCCCGACATACGTGGAAACGGGTGACGAAAACGACAGCCCTCGAGGCCGAATTTATTTGATGAGGTCCGTGATCGACGGCCGACTGGATCTGACAGAAAAGGTGCGACACCATCTGGATCTCTGCCTGGATTGCCGCAGTTGTGAAACGGCCTGTCCCAGTGGCGTTCAGTATGGTCGTCTGATTGAACCATTTCGTGTGGAGATGCACAATCAGCCATTGATGGTCTCCGGGGAATCGGCCCCAGCCACTGACCATAAGCCTGATTGGTTTCATCGCTGGATCATGTACGGACTGTTTCCCGATCGAAATCGCCTGAAATGGGCTCTCATGCCCGCCAGATGGATGCAACGACTGGGCCTGGATCGCGCAATCGATCGACTGGGGTTGAATCGACTGCTCCCCGAACGCCTGCAGCGCATGCAGTCTCAGTTGCCGACATTAAAAACGCCGCTGCCGGAATTACCCGAGTTCCTTCCGGCGAAAGGAACTCGACGTGCAAAGGTCGCTCTCTTCATCGGCTGTGTGGCTGATGCCATGTTCCGCCATGTTCATTGGGCGACTGCTCGTGTTTTGCAGGAGAATGGATGCGATGTCGTGATTCCCCGATCCCAGGGCTGTTGTGGCGCGATTCACTATCACAGTGGAGCTTCGAAACCAGCGATTGACCTGATGAAGAAAAACATGTCGGCATTCGGTGATCCTTCGATTGACGCGGTGATCGTGAATGTGGCTGGCTGTGGGGCGATGCTGAAAGATTACGCTCATATCGCCGAGGAGCTGAATCATAAAGATGGAACCACGGCCGTTGAGCACCCTGATCAAAGCAGCCTGGAGGCGAAGTTTTGTCGTCGTGTGAAAGATATCAGTGAGTTCCTGATGACTCTCGGACCGATCAAGCCGCAGGGTCGTATCGACGCCGTGGTGGCCTATCAGGATGCGTGCCACTTACAGCATGCTCAAAAGATCAAGCAGCAACCGCGGGATTTGCTGAAACTGATTCCTGGGATTGCTCTGCGAGCCATCAATGAGCCAGACCTCTGCTGCGGCGCTGCAGGTAGCTATAATCTGACGCAGCCAGAAATGGCCGATCGGCTGGGGCTGAGAAAAATCCACTGCCTGCTGGAAGTCAAACCGGACCTTATTGTGTCCGGCAATGCCGGGTGTTCTTTGCAGCTTCAGGCGCAGCTCAAAAAAAACGGGGCGAGTGTGCCAGTGGTGCATCCCATGGAGTTGCTGGATCTCAGTTATCGCAGTGGAAAGATAAGCGAACTCTGACGATCACCGGTACAACGGCGGAAATCCCTCCAATAGCTGGAAATTGGAGCCGCTTCAGGACTGTGTTTCCCAAATCTGCAACGAATTCGCACCTGCGGAGTCGACTACCGAACCAATTTAGAGGAAATTCTTGCCTGGTGGGGAATTCGACAGGTTCTAACCATTTGCTGAGGTGTTCAACCGTCATCACGCTAGAAATTTCCGTCCGCTCGGACACCAGCCCTTTCTTGATCGGAGCATGTTCATGTTGACCACTCGGTTCGTACGCCAAATGGCGTTTTTCAGCTTGCTGACAATAGTTTCAACGTCGTTTGTGCTGGCGCAGCCGCCTCAGGATGGCGGCGGTCGTCAGGATGGTGGTGGTGGCCGACAAGGCGGTGGCGGTGCGTTCGGTGGTCGCGGTTTCGGAGGTCAGGGCGGAATGATGGGTGGCCCACGAATCGATCGCGCAGCGTTGTTGCGAATTGATAAAGTCCGCCAGGAACTGAAAATCGAAGAAGCTCAGGCTGCCACAATCGACGCGGCTCTGGAAGCCTACAACGAAGAACGTAACAGTTCTCCGCGACCGGATCGTGACGCCTTTGAGAAAATGACAGAAGAAGAGCGGACAAAATACTTCGAAGAGTCCGGAAAAAAACGCGAAGAGCTCAGCAAGAAAACGGACGAGATTCTTGTTGCTCTGCTGGAAGAGCCTCAGGCCAAACGGCTTGACGAAATCGCAATTCAGATTCGCCTGACCATGTCAGCGACAGCCACACTGAAGGCTGACGACATGAAGCAGAAATTGACTGTCACCGACGAACAAGTTGCCAAGCTGGATGCTGTCGAAAAAGAAGCAGATGCCAGTCGTCAGAAGGCGTTCCAGGAAATGTTCGCTGGCGGGCAAGGCGGTGACCGAGAAGCCATGCGTAGCAAAATGGGCGAAATGATGGCAGACATGCAGAAGAAGAATACGGAAGCCGCTATGAGCGTCATGACCGACGATCAAAAGAAGACCCTGGACGGTCTCAAAGGCGCTGCATTTGAAATCAATCTGCGTGACATGATGGGCGGCCGTGGAGGATTTGGCGGCCCGGGTGGTGCTCCTGGTGGTGGTGGCGCTCCAGGTGGCGGACGTGGCCGTGGCGGACGTGGCCGTGGCGGACGTCCTCCGGCGGAATAGTGCTTCTGATCTCCGATCACATAAGACACTGGGGCGAAAGACACTGGGGCGAAAGCGAAATGCTTTCGCCTTTTTTTGTGAAAACAGAAAGCCCCCACTCCGGCAGCAGCTCGCTATTGGTGGGGCCGACAAGACAGTAGTAGATCCGTCGTTGGACAGTCACCTGCTTGACACGTTTCTGCAGGCTCACTACATCACAAAGTCGTTGTCAAATTTCTCGATCGCGTTTGCCCGAGGGCTCAATGAAAATTTCTGCAATCCAGGCCCTCCGACAAAAGTTGACTCGGGATGAAACAGTTTTCGGACTTTGGGTGACTCTCGAAGCTCCGAGTATCACCGAAATGGCTGTCGCATTGGGACTGGATTGGGTGGTGATTGATGCTGAGCATGGTCACCTGGACTGGAAGGAGATCGCCGAACATTTGCGAGCGGCCGTCCGCAGTAATACTGTTGTCCTCGTCCGAATTGCTGAACTCAACGGTGCCTTGATTAAGCGGGCACTTGATATCGGCGCGGACGGAATTGTAATCCCCTGGATTGAATCCGCCGAGCAACTCAGGCAGGCCGTGGCCTTTGCCAGGTATCCCGTGGAGGGTCTCCGAGGTATCGGTGCTGAGCGCGCAACGGGTTGGGGGCAATGTGTCGCCGAGCATGCAGCGGAAGCGAATGAACATGTGCTCGTTGTACCCATTATTGAAACGATTCGGGCCGCAGAACAAGTTCCGACGATGTGCCAGGTCGATGGTGTGGAACTCCTGTGGTTTGGCCCCGCTGATTTTTCTTCCAGTGCTGGATACCGAGGCCAGTGGGAGGGTCCCGGGATCGCCGATCAGATTCTACAGCTCAAAGACATCATTCGAAACGCAGGCCGACATTGCGGGTTGATCTCAACCAGCGTCGAAAACATGCTTGATCGTCGGATGCAGGGATTTCGAGCCATCGGCATTGGCATGGATACGGGCTTGCTGCTGCGCTCATTAAAAACTGGTCTCGCTGCCGTTGGGCGAGATCGGCAGATTCGCGCGTCTCTGACTCCGGATGTGTCTTCCGGGGCCGTCAAGTCTCCTCCGTTGAAGCGTCCGCCTGAATCCATGCGTCCGGATCGCCCAGAGGTGCTGAGCTCTATCGGGACTGGCGCACAGTTTGAAATTGCTCCGGGTGTTCAGTTTGAATGTCTCGTGGGAAAACACAACGGCGCGAAGAACCTGACAACTGGTATCGTCACCTTTGCTCCCGGCTCAGTGCTGCCATATCACAGGCACACTTTTACAGAATCGATCACCATGCTCAGCGGATCGATGATTCTGGAAATCGAAGGACGCAGCTATCTCCTGAGGAAGCTCGACAATGCCGTCATTCCTCGCGGGCTGGCCCATTCAACCCGCAACAATTCGCCGGAGACGGTTGTTGTCCACATTGCCATGGCGATCGATATTCCCTCCAGAACGCTGGCCGACGAATTGTTTCCGCCGAAGTCTATGCCGGATGACTCAATGGGTGTTGGCGGAGCCGAACGAATTAATCGATTTATAACAGCCCCTCGAAGTGCCGCAGGACCGAATACGGAATTCATCGACTGCTTCAACGCCGATCTGATGCCTGGACTCGAAATGAGCGGTGGCTATGGACTGTTTCATCCAGGCGGCCGATTGCCTGCACATGTGCATGACTTCGACGAATCGATCAGCATCATTTCCGGAGCAGCGACCTGCATTGTGGAAGGCCGTCGATATTCCATGAATAACGGCGCAACCGCCTTACAACCGCGTGGGCGAGTGCATTACTTCATCAACGAATCGAACGCCACGATGGAGATGCTGTGGGTCTATGCGGGGCCGCGGCCCGAACGCATTATCGTCGATGAAGCCTGTTGCACTACTGACGGAGACCCATGGGACCGGACGAACGACTGAGGCTTGCCGCATCAGTCCCTGAACTGAAACGAGAACACATCTGCATCCCGCAGCACAAATCGAATTCGCACCGTCCTGCCGACAAGGGAAGTCAGGTCTTTGCCGCTCTTCCAGACCACGTTGCGGTTCACTGTGTCACCAAAGAGTTCCTCACAGTCCGATTGTGTGTAGCCCGAAAGCGGTTGACCAGATTCGTCCTGAACCTCAACCCCAACGCTGCCAGCTGCAGAGGTTGAAAAATTCAGCCACAGATGTTTCCCGGTAAAAGTGATGGGGCGAGTGATTATTTCGCCGCCACTCATGGGAGCATTCACGGAGACAAATCCATCCAGCCTCAGCGTATAGCGCCGCAGCAAATCACTCTTGCCTGTCCAGTAACTTTCCACGGCATAGAAAGAAAGTTCATTCGGCGCACCCTCCAGGGAGGACTTTGTTTCGACAGGATGCCACGCCATCGCCTGATGAGCGTAGTTCCAGGTCCCGCTGCGTTCGATCCCGGGACGAAGAAACCCTTCATTCCAGCGTTTGAAGTAAACACCATCGCGGCTGGCCATAAACAATCCTTCGGTGAGGGCTCGTCCATACCGCTCGCTCGCCCTGGCACGCCACTGGCGATTTTCCAATTCCGGCAGAGCCTTCAACGACGACGACCACTTCTGCAAGCGCTCGGCAGTCACTCCCGCTCGAGCCTCATGGTCCGGACCGTCAGTATGTCCGCGTTCAACATAACGCATTGGGAACCCAATCAGCATGTGCGGAGCGCGATGATAGGGCTTCACGGAATTCGTGTAGAGTTGCTCCGATGGCGAATCGACATACTGCAAATCTGCCTGGTCAGTCCAATGGAGAAAGTCTTTTGAAATCGCTGTCCGGATCGCCCGGTGTCCCTGAGGATCCCAGACTTTTTCATCATGACCGCCACCCGTGAAGTATCGCCAATACGCTCGATAGTGTCCGTTGGCGGCATCCCAGAAGGCAAGATTCTGTGAATCAAATGCTCCGTCATTGATGATCGGCGCGTCACTCATCGGCGTCCAGTTAAGTCCATCCGACGACTTGAAAGCCAGCAATCCACGGCGATGATCTTTGGGCAGTCGATTGGCCGGAAGCAACGCCTTATACCGAGCATTCTCGGGGGCATCCGGATTTTCATCTTTGAAGACAGCGGGCTCGCCCGGCTCGGATATGGCGTCACCAACCTGCTGACGAACCAAAACGATATTGTTGTCTTTGCTGCCGTTAAACTCATGCAGCCCTAACTTGGGTTTCTGCCAGTGAATACCGTCTCGGCTTTCGGCATAGCAACAAAACTGACCATGCGTTCCAGCATTCACACCATTGGGCGTCACTTCCAGTTGGCCGGCAGCGTAGTACATGCGGTAAAGTTCACCATCCTTAAACACACTGTGATAAACACAGCCATTACCTTCCCAGGGCTCATCATGTTCTATGGACACTTCCCGGATAATCGGCTGATGAAGCCTCAATGCCGCATTGCCGGACGTTTGTTCGATGATCGCCTTGTCAACGAACATTTCGCGTCGCGAGCCGATGGAAACCGCTGAATCCTGCGCCACCACGATCGCCAAGCTGGGTGCAAGGTGCACTAGAAAGGAGAGTATCTTAAGTCGTCGAGCCATGGTACTACCCAGTCGAAAGTCGATACCTGCAAAGCCACGTCACATAATCAACAACTGTTGCCAGCCTAAACGAGCGAGCGGGTTCTTGTCATGTCGGTGCGGTTGCTGGTGTACAGAATAGGATAGGACGCTCATTGATCACCCTGAACATTTCCGCCACACGCAAATGGGACCGCGTTTTTAAACATTCAACAGCATACGTAACGCAAACGAGGAGTTGATGGTAATACGCAGCCACCAGGTCGTCGAGCGTTATCAGGTTATTATAACTGCCCATGAATCGACATCCGATTTAATTTCGAGGGCGGATTGCCTCTAAAAGAATCCGACCGTTTGAAAAATGTCGCGAGCTTTGCAGCGCGTCGCTCAGTGCATCGATGGCGTCTCCAACGGTTAAGACGTTGATGCCATTGTGAGTGAAAGACTACTCTTAATGGGAACGCCGTACTGTTTGTATTAATTAGTCGGAAGACACCAATTGTTCAAACGCATCGGTGCCTCTAAAAAGTGTTGCCAAAAGACAACAGGGCAGCTTAGCTCCTTCAAATGTGTCGTTTCTGGCACATCGATTTCCCCAAAGCTCCCGCCCAAGGCGGGGTTGTGACCTACGCTTTCATGAGATCCACAGCTCTGTCGCGTTCTGAGGGGATGCGCGCGGAGCCTGGGTCTCCTTTTGAGAGCGACATTCCATGTGCGGCATTGCCGGCGTTCTTTATGCGGATTCCAATCGATCGGTCGGCGCAGAGTTGCTGACCGACATGGGAAACGCGATTGCGCATCGTGGTCCGGATGGAGAGGGTACGTTTCGAGCCAACTCGGTCGGTCTCGTCCATCGGCGGCTGGCGATCATCGACCTCGAAGGCGGACGACAACCGCTTTCCAATGAAGATGAATCCATTCACGTCGTCTTCAACGGCGAAATCTATAATTATCAACAGCTGCGGCGACAACTGGAATCTCGCGGACACATTTTCCGCACAAACTCCGACACCGAAGTGCTCGTTCATCTGTATGAAGAACATGGCCCGGAACTCTGCACGCATCTGAGAGGCATGTTCGCCTTTGCAATCTGGGATGCGCGACGCCGGGAACTCCTACTGGCCCGCGATCATCTCGGTCAGAAGCCGCTATTCATCTATCGCGACAACGAAAAACTTGTCTTCGGTTCAGAATTGAAAGCCGTGCTGGCACATCCGAATATTGATCGCACGATCGATCCGGCGGCCGTGGAAGACTATTTGACTTTTGGATTCATTCCCGGCCAGCGGAGCATCTTCTCTCGAATCTCGAAACTGCCGGCCGCGCATCGACTTCGAGTGTCGATATCAGAGTTTCAGGCATCGCCAAAACGCTACTGGCAATTGTCGTTCGATCTTGAAGACCGCTCGACTGTCGATGAATGGAAACAGCGAGTCGATACGGCTCTGCATGAAAGTGTTTCGGCCCATCTGGTGGCGGACGTTCCGGTCGGAGCGTTCCTCAGCGGGGGACTCGACAGCAGCGCCATCGTGGCCATGATGGCCGGCTTGCGGTCTGATCCTGTGCAGACGTTTTCGATTGGATTCAACGAAGAAGAATTCAGTGAGCTGCCCTACGCCCGAGAAGTCGCGAAGCATTTTGGCTGTCAGCATACAGAAGAAATCGTCACCCCTGAAGCGGCTCGAGATCTGGATGACCTGACGTTTCTCTACGACGAACCCTTTGCCGATGCGTCTGCGATTCCCACAATGGCGGTCTCCCGTCTGGCCGCTCGGCATGTCAAAGTGGTGCTGTCCGGTGATGGTGGGGACGAATTGTTCGGTGGCTACGCCCGATATTCTCACGACCTGAAAGAGGCGGAAATTCGTAGTCGCATCCCGCGACTGATACGGTCTCTGGTTCTCAAGCCAATGGCTGCGATCTGGCCTAAAGCTGACTGGCTGCCTCGTCCACTGCGATTGAAGACACTGTTGCAGAACATCTCGCTCGATCCAGCCGACGCGTATGCTAATACGGTTTCCGCCTGTCGCGAGAGAATGCGTCGCAGCCTGCTAAAGCCCGACTTTGCATCGTCACTGAACGATTACCATCCTGAACACTCCATTGTGAGTGCCTATAAGCATGGACAACGTGACTCACTGAGCGGCATGTTGTCGGCCGACACCAATGTGCTTCTTCCAGACGATTTCCTGACAAAGGTCGATCGAGCCAGCATGGGCTTCGGGTTGGAAGTTCGTCCGCCGTTAATCGACTGGAAGCTGATGGAACTCGTGGCAACGATGCCGTCGGAGTTCAAGATCCGTAACGGATCCAAGAAGTGGATCCTGAAGCAGTTGTTTGAATCGCGCCTGCCGAACAATCTCGTCAACCGTCGCAAACAGGGTTTCGAACTGCCAATCGATCAATGGCTCCGCGGGCCGCTGCAAGAACAAGTGCGAGCTCACGTGCTGAATCCTGACGGATCGCTGGCTCAGTTCATCAATGTGGAAAAGGTGCAGGCACTGTACGAAGCCCATCATCGAGGAACCGGTCGTCACGGACAACTACTCTGGAGTCTGCTGGTGCTGGCACGCTGGCTGGATGCATGGGCAAAACCGGAGGAGCCCGTTTTTCACGGGAAACAAATCAGACGAAGGACCGCGAGTTGTTGATTTCGATTCGACAACTGGCAGGCCGTAGACGGCGATCAAACAATTCTCACGCATAGAATTCCAAACACTGTTTTCACCCTGTATGACTCTCAAAATCACAACCAGCAAATTTGGCGACAATCACCAGATGGTGTCCATCCCGGCGGTGCTGCGATCTCGCAGCAAGGCTGCGTTGGATGTTCCCGTGGTGGCCGGATTGTGTGTTCCCAAAGGGCAACTGGTCGATGCGGCTCGGGGACGCGTCGAAGGATTTAGCCAAAGCGTCAAGGCTCAGTTCGAAGTTCTGAATCGTTGGAACGATGGCAGTGTCCGCTGGATGCTGGCAAGTTTCATCGCACCGGAAGCATCCGCAGCGCCAAGGGATGTTTCTGTGGTTGCCAGCCAGTGCGAATCCACAACAAATCTGGCAACAACTGGTTTTACCACGATCAAGTTTGTGAACGGCGAGATCCTTATTTCAACTCGTGACCTCGCCAGTGATCCTCCAACGGAACGCACTCAGCGACTAAAGCCTTGTTTTCGCGATGCTGACGGTGATGAACTGGTTTTGCAACTGGACAGCATCAGGGAAGAACTGACCGGTGAGATCCGCCGAGTGTCTGTGATCTCAACACGAATTCGGTCTCTACCGTTCGTCATGGTTCAGATGCGGCTCACCTATTGGACCGATGCGGGTCTCTTGCAGGTGGAAACACGCCTCCGGAATACGCGGCGTGCTCGCCACCCAGGTGGGCTTTGGGATTTGGGTGATGCGGGTTCGCTGTTTTTTCGAAGTCTGGAAGTATCAATCCGCAGCGACGAAATTCCGGCCGGAGCAACGACTCATTGGAAAGCCGAGCGAGATCAGGCAGCCCGATCGACAACATCCGAGGTCTTCATTCGACAGTTTGGCAGTGGCAATCGATTCCGGGCCCGTCCCCATCATCTCACTGCAGCAGGGACAATCGACGTTGAAAATTGCGGTTACGAAGTGATCAGCGATGCAGGACTCTGGTGTGGTGATCGGGCTGAACCGACGTTTCAGATTGAAGGTGACTCGGCATTTCTGGCGGTCGCAGTACCTGAATTCTGGCAGCAATTTCCCGGCAGCATAGCGGCCGCGATGGGAACTCTGGAAGTTGGCTTGTTTCCAGCCCTGCCAGGTGTGATCCATGAACTTCAGGGCGGTGAGCAAAAAACTCAGTCGTTCTGGCTCTCAAACGGAGATCGCACTGGCGATCTCCAGAGGCTCGACTGGGTTTACGATTCGCCGCGATTATTGCAGTCGCCCGTGTCAGTCGCCAATGCGAAAGTCCTGCCGTGGTTCGCCGCTGATCCGGCCTGTCTCAGGTCGGGAAGTCCACACTTTGATCACCCCACTGAAGTCAGCGGTTTTTCTTCGCCAGCACCGGCGCGAGCTGACAAGAACATTGTGCGTTCCGAATCTGTCACAGATCGGGCTGCATTTCTCGCCCATTATCTCACCATGGCCACGTCGGGGCAGTTCAGCCTGGAATCCCGGCGATCGTCAATCGATGAATACGGCTGGCGAAACTTCGGAGATGTCCCGGCCGATCATGAGCAGACACCTTACGCCGGCTCCAACACGATCGTGTCACACTACAACAACCAGTTCGACATGATTTTTGGCGGCATTCTGCAAGCTGCAGCGACAGGCGATCTCCAATGGTTCGACTTGTTCGATCCACTGGCGCGACATGTGATGGATATCGACATTTATCACACGAACGCAGATCGGGCCGCCTTCAACGGCGGACTCTTCTGGCACACCGATCATTATGTCGATGCCTGCACATCGACACACCGCACCTATTCGAAGCACAATCAAAAACCCGGTCAGCTCTATGGGGGCGGCCCAAGCTGCGAACACAATTACACAACCGGTCTGCTGCACTACCATTTTATGACCGGTAGCACGGAAGCTCGTGAGTCCGTTCTGTCGCTGGCGGAATGGGTCATTCAGATGGACGATGGTCGCAACACCATCTTCGGATTTCTCGACAACGGCCCTACCGGTGCGGCCTCAGCGACTGTGTTTGAAGACTTCCACGGTCCTGGTCGAGGCGCGGGAAATTCCATGAATGCCCTGCTGGATGCGTGGGTGCTGACGGATTCGTCGCGCTACCTGATAAAGCTTGAAGAACTCATACGTCGCTGCGTTCATCCATCGCAGAATCCCGACGAACTGCACCTGCGGGATGCGGAGGGACACTGGTCTTACACCGTCTTCCTGAACTCACTCGGCCGCTATCTGCTCGCCAAACGCGACGCCGAGCATTTCGATGGCATGTACAGTTACGCTCGGGATGTCATGAAGACCTACGGCCGGTGGATGGCTATCAACGAACGCCGAACACTCGATCTTCCCGAAGAATTGCAGTATCCGACCGAGGCTTGGGCCGCTCAGGATTTTCGGAAAGCCAACGTGCTCAGAATTGCCGCATCCTGTGAAGACGATGCGACTCAGGCAGAAACGATGCGAAACAAAGCCACTGAAATCAATGACGCCGCATGGAACGACTTTGCCGCGTTCAGAGAGGCTTCACTGACCGCTCGATGCCTTTCCATCGTGATGACGGAAGGTCGTCGTGACCTGTTTCATCGGAGCAGCGAACCAGACCTGATTTCAGGCTGTCCGGCGACCTACAAAGCAGACACGTGGTCCATGTTCGTCCCGCAAAAACAACGCGTGAAGCAACTCCTGAGGTCTCCGATTGGCCTTTTGAAAGCATTGGTCTGTGCGATGAACCCACAGCGTTTGATTCCTGCCTGGCAGGCCTTACAGAGACAGATGTAATCTCAGCTCGTAAGCCGCAAGGCTTGACAGGCAGAACCACTTCAACTCGCTGAATCCAACCTACAATTATGATCCAGGCAACACCTCAACATCTCCGCCTTATACCAATCGATAATCGTCCTGTGATCTGCCACGTCATCCACGCCATGGGTGTCGGCGGTGCGGAAGTGCTGGTCGATCAGATGGTGCGCAGAATGAGTAATGAGTTTCACTGCATTGTCGCGGTATTGGATGAGATCGGTGAAATCGGCGAACGCCTCAAGCAGGACGGATTTGTCGTGGAACACCTTCAACGCACACCCGGGATTGATCGTGGCTGTGCAAAACGACTTCACCAGTTCGCCAATCGCGAAGGCGCGCGTCTCTTACACGCCCACCAGTACACTCCGTTCTTTCAGGCCATGATGAGTCGCGGATTTCTGGGTCGTCGGCCTGTCGTATTCACCGAGCATGGGCGACACTTCCCGGACATACCAAGTCGAAAGCGTTCAATCGTCAATCGAATGATGTTGCGCAGTTGCGACCGTTTGATTGGCTGCGGGGGAGCAGTACGACAGGCTCTGATTGACAACGAAGGCCTTCCTGAATCGCGAGTGGAAGTCATCTACAACGGCGTGGATTTGAAA
>JANPHT010000154.1:0-1841 GCA_031424595.1 Planctomycetota bacterium | reverse complement strand
CTTGGGTTAAGTATTGGTTTTAGGGTTGTCTCTGTGCAGCCCAATATCGTGGCGACAGTGAGTCTCACTGTTGCAGTCAATAATCGCGTTTCATGCAGAAAGGAGAAATGCAGAACGCAAAACAATAATGGAGGAAATGTATATGGATGATAGACAGAAACCGGTTCACGAGATCCGAAAAGGCGATGTGCGAGCCACCATCTGGTTCAATCAGAAACCTGGTCGGCGTGGTTGGTACACCGTGACAATCTCACGTGTTTACGCGCGAGGATATCAGTTGCAGTATGCCTCATCATTTCGTTACGACGATTTGATGGATATCCGAAAAGTGGCGCGTCGCGCTCACTTTTGGATTTGGTGGCAGGGTGGTTCGCTTTCTCAAAAGCGTCGTTGAGATGTACACAACACAGCATGCCGATCAGAGTTTCTCTGATCGGCTGTTTGTCCCAAAGACATTTGTGTTTGATGCATCTTACGAACACCCGTGCAAGCTGATCTTCCCAATCGCTCCCGGTTTTTCCCCAGGCTTTATGCCTGCTTCTTCTTTGCCAGTTTCACTAGCTCACGCTCTCGGAAAGTGTTTCGCCCGGATGGTTTTGCCATGCGGGAGGGACACGATGAACCGCGCATCGAGTCACTCGATAACAACTCGCGGAATCAGGGAGAACAACATGAGTGAAACAAACACACAAACTATGGCTTTACTGCCACCACCCATTTTCTGGCAGGCACTGCTGGTGATGATGCACGAATCCATCGTGTTCTACGACGCGGATCGCATCGGTCACAGCGCAAGTGCCCTCTGGGGAATCTCGGTGAAGGACTCAGTCGACATTGTTGAACGAGTTCTCGACGAGGCAATTCGTGGCGGCATGCTGAGCCTTGGACAGACAGTGACCTGAGTCGCTGTCCAATCTCTCAACGAACAGCCCAGTGATTCCAGGGAATTGTTGTTGTCTGTTGAGAGACAATGAAAGCCTGAGTTCAGATGTGAGTTTGAATGCAGGTCAGGGAAGTCGTTTTTCCCTGCTGATCATCGCGATGGCATGATGAGCATGTCATCGCACCCTTAACCCGCTCGACATGGAAAGGAAATTGTGTCGAGCCAATGCAAATGGAGAAACCTATGGAAGAGAAACAGAAACCAGCACACGAGATTCGTCTGGGAAGAATCCGCGCGGCGATTTGGGCCAACACTTCCGATCGAGGAGAGGTGTGGTTCAATGTCACCGTGGCGCGACTCTACAAAGACGGAGACCGCTGGCAGCAGACGACCAGTTATCGTCGGGACGATCTGCCGCTGGTGTCCAGAGTCGTCAATGTCGCGCACGTATGGATCTGGGAGCAGGAAACGCTTGCTGATTCCGGACCCGTGGGAAAGTAAGGAAATAAACCGTTGACCGGGTGCAGCCTGGTCAGCCGCAATCATGGAGGAAATATGACAGTGACTGTCTTTGGAAGGCTGTTCGCTTTGGGACAGATTGTAATCACGCGGCATGCTCAGAACGTTCTGTCGAGCCGAGACCTGAACGAAGCTCTCATTCGCCATCTTGAAGGTGACTGGGGACAAGTTTGTGAATCGGATCGGCAGTTGAATGATTCCGCCATTCAAGATGGTGGACGCATCATGTCGGAGTATTGCAGCGGCAGTGGCGTGCGATTCTGGATCATCACGGAATACGACCGCTCTGTAACCACAATCCTGCTTCCGAGCGATTATTAGATCGTGTGTTTGCTCGCCGGAACTGATTTTCAGAGTCCGGCAGTCTGACGATCGAGTTTGGCCTTCGTGGCTGTTTTCTGACACAGGTTATATGCCTGGTTTTACCGGCTGATCCGTC
>JANPHT010000153.1:0-3618 GCA_031424595.1 Planctomycetota bacterium | reverse complement strand
TTGAAAACGACCAACTCTTAATCAGATCGTTATGCTGAATATAGGCCGGATCGTCCCAGTTGACGAAATCAAATTGCAGCGACGGCCAGAAAGTGATCAGGCCCATAAGTATCAGCACACCACTCTGCCACAAGACCGGATGGCGTTGAAGCAGTTTAGTGATGATGCCCGGGAAACCCATAACTGAATGCTCACGACGAGATAACGCTGCCCGTGGCGGACCGAGGGCCACTTGCCTGATGCGACATGGATAAACTGTGCCACCGGGAATCCGCCCGCACGTTCACTTTTCGCGACGCCATTGAGATTCTCCTGTCTTCGGATCTTTCGGAACCCGCATAAACCGCATCATCCGATTTTTTCGGCAAGTCGGCGCAATCCGTTCGCAAAGCTCGACAGATCGCGTTCGACACAACGACCTCGGCTGGCTAACCAAGTTCTGCCGACAATGCAGTTTTTTCCATTTCGGTGATTTTCGGAAGCTAGGCTCCAGAACTCGCGTTTCTGCCGACTGGCAGACAGCACGCAGTGAAATGACACGTTGAGGGACATGAGCATGCAGACCGCCCCAGTTTCCAGCAATCGATCTTTATTGTTTGCCGTGACGGTCTTTACCAGTGCATTCCTGCTCTTTCAGGTTCAGCCACTTCTCGCCAAGTTTATCCTGCCCTGGTTCGGCGGAACTCCGGCGGTCTGGACGATGTGCATGCTCGTCTTTCAATTGCTGTTGTTTGCGGGATACGCTTACGCCCATCTCCTGTCGAGTCTGAAAAGCGTGTCGAAGCAGGCCTGTATTCACGCTGCATTTTTGACGCTGGCGGCAATCTCGCTTCCTATCATCCCGGACAGCGCATGGAAGCCCGCAGGAGATGAAGCTCCCGCGTTGAGAATCACGCTGCTTCTGCTTGCCACCGTCGGCACGCCCTATTTTCTGTTGTCGGCAACAGGTCCCCTGCTCCAACAGTGGTTCAGCAAAGCCTGTCCGGGAGTCTCTCCCTATCGGTTGTATGCCTTGTCGAATGTCGGATCGCTGCTGGCTCTCGTTTCTTATCCGTTTCTCTTCGAACCTGTCTTTTCCTCAACCATGCAGGCCGGCCTCTGGTCTATTCTCTTTCTGGTGTTCGCGTTGTCCTGTCTGCTGTGTGGCTGGACAACGGCCCTTGGATGCGCGACCGTCGTTGCTCAGGATATTGAGGAGCAATCTCAGACAGAGAACGCGTCACATTCGAACGCGCGGTGGTTCATTCTGGCCATGTTGCCGTCGGTGATGCTGCTGGCAACAACGAACGAAGTTTGTATGGACATCGCCGTTGTTCCATTCCTGTGGATCGTCCCGCTGACGCTCTATCTGTTGAGCTTCATTCTGACATTCGAGTCCGACCGATTCTACAACCGCCGAATCCTGTCGGTGGCTACAGCAATCAGCCTGGTGTCCACAATTATGATGATGTCTGCCGGAACTGGCCTGGGCGTTGTCCTGCAGATTACGGTCTATTTCCTGAATCTGTTTCTTGTTTGTATGCTTTGTCATGGAGAACTGGTCCAGTTGAGACCAAGTCCAAAGTCCCTGACAAAGTTCTACCTGACGATTTCCGCTGGTGGTGCCGCCGGAGGTCTGTTTGTCGGGCTGGTTGCGCCCATGGTGTTTTCCGGCTACTGCGAATTGCCCCTGGCGATTGTTTCCTGCCTGCTGATTTCCGCTGGCACTTACCTTCGCAGTGACAAGCAGTTTCAGACACTCGTGCCTCCGACGACTTCACTTCGGTTCGGCTGTGGTTTGTCGGCCATGCTGATGTTGTACCTGGTCTTCTTTCCTCAGCACTCACCATCCACAAAAGCGGTGGAGCGAAACTTTTATGGAGTGCTGCGAGTGGAAGACGACGTCGAAGCAAACACGCAGCGACCATCACGGGACATGGTCCACGGGCGTGTCGTCCACGGGCGTCAGTTTCTGGATGAAGCGGGCCGACGTGAGCCGTCCACTTATTACTCGTATGGCTCAGGTGTGGGGCGATTGCTGAATCAAGCAAGAATAAATGACGATAGATCAGCCGCCCCGCGACGAATTGGAGTCGTTGGATTGGGTGCAGGCACTCTGGCCGTCTATGCCAGACCGGGAGACCACATGCGTTTTTATGAAATCAATCTCGCTGTCATCCACCTGGCAAGAAAACACTTCACGTTTCTGAATGACTGTGCTGCGACTGTTGAGGTTCTGCCGGGGGATGCCCGACTCGTCCTGGAACGCGAAGCCGACCAGCAGTTTGATGTGCTGGTTCTCGATGCCTTTTCCGGTGATGCAATTCCCGTGCATCTGCTGACCACTGAAGCGATGCAGATCTATTCGCGTCACCTTCGCTCCAACGGAGCTCTGGCCGTTCACATTTCGAATACGTACTTCGATCTGGAACCCGTCGTTCGCGCGCTCGGTGATGAGTTTGGCATGAAGGCTCGAATTCAGACTTGTGAACGCGGTGCTGATGGTGGAGTGGCTGTGGAATCTGTCTGGATGCTTCTGTGTCGCGACGAAAATTTGCTGACCAGCGCTTTAGGGCCGGACCGAGCCACACGAGTTACTCAATCGGTGCTGTGGACAGACGATCGAAACAACCTCCTGAATGTATTGCGTTAGCCCGACAACGATTCAATCGCCACCATGCTGATTGACCACGTCTAATCCCACCACCAGCGATTCTGATGACCAGCTTTTGTCTCGGTAACATGGAGCTGCTGTTTCAATTCGTCGGATTCGAGCTCCGTAAACTCACGACTCAAACGTTGAGGCTGCAGAGTCACTCCGCCAGTGAACGCTCCAATAATCAGCGACGTACCGGACATCCTGACGTTTAACACGGGAGCTGTTTCTTTCGCCGAAGCATAGGACTGTACCAGCAGGATGTCCGCATCCAGGAACAAGTCCGGAGCCCAATGAAGTACTCCTTCCGATTGACGATACTGAAGAATGGCCACGGCTGTCAGGACATCGAAGATATTCTGCAAATCTGCGAATGCGGGTATCCGCCGAACGAGTTCTTCCCTCCGTTCGTTGAAAATCCTGGCAAACTTCTCCGAACTGGGCTGAGAAAAATCCGCGTCCGCTCGATTGCCATTTGCGTCCAGCACTTCTTCCTGCGCGAACAACTGGAATCGCGGGCCACCCATTCGATAGATCGTCCCTTCTTCGTTGCGTTCCATAACCGTGTAATCCGGAGCGAACCACCAACGACGCAGCATATTATCGCCGGGAGCGGCCATGGACAGAGAGTTCCTCATCCCCTTGATTCCATGATGATCGATTCCGATGGCCAGTCGCTTCATCAGGTAATCCGCCTCGATCATGGCGAGACACATTCGTGACTCCTCGGGAACACCAAACGTTGTGATGTTCCAGGCTCCCTGAAGGGAAACCATTCGTTCGAGCCGAGCTCGCGCGACATTCGGCACGGCTGCGGAAGAATTCTGCCTGAGCCACTGTTGTGCCGTAGCCAGACGCTGCGGATCAGGATCAATAGAACACCCGACAGCGTTTTCGCCTGCGGCACTTCGAAACGCCACCAGCAGGTCATCCAGACAAAGGACCGGCCGTCCTGATTCCACGCCGACGACACGTCCGCTGGC
>JANPHT010000152.1:0-2394 GCA_031424595.1 Planctomycetota bacterium | reverse complement strand
GACGGCCGGTGTGAGTCTCAGTCTGCTGACCAGCACCGATGCTGCAATCAACGTCACCGCTGGAAGCGGCGTGTCTGTTGTCGGAGCCATCACCGACAATACCGCACTGGAAGCCGCAAATCTGGTCACAACGGGAACTGTTACGCTGATCGCCGAGACCGGCATTGGCTCAGCCGCTGCGGCCGACATTGATACGACGATCGGCACACTGGTCGCAACCAATAATACCAGTGGCAATATTGTGGTCACAGAACTGGCCGTTGGAGCTGATCTGATTCTTGGAGCGATCACAAATCTGACAAGAGACGTGTTTTTGACTTCCGACAATGGTTCAATGACGGACGGCAATGCTGCAGCAGACAATATTATTGCTGGAAACGCCACTCTTACGGCCACCGGTGGCAGCATTGGCAGTACCAGCGCTGACGTCTTCCTTGCGACATTTGACCCTATGGAAATGTTGTTGACAGGCAACTTGACGGCAATGGCCACCACTGGTGCCGTCGCGATCCAGGGCACGGTCGGCCTGGCCACCTCGATTAACGCCACGACGGGTGTTCTCCTGGCTGACGGCGATCTCGATGTCTCAGCGGGTGTTACCCTCATGGTGACAAATCTCGCGTTGATCGCAGACGCAGACAACAGCGGATTGGGCACGTTGACGCTCGGTGCAACGTTGTCTGTGGCCGGGGATCTGCGTATTGCTGGAGCGAATATCGTCGCGAGCGACCTATCGATCGATTTGTCCGCAATCCGCCTGGGAGTTCGTTCTTTGGCGACGCAGACGCTGCTAACGACCGTTTCGAGTCTGGATGCCGTCATTGGCGGAACATTTTTAGTAACAAATACGGGAGCTCTGACTCTCACAGATCTGGACGCGAATGGCTCTGCTGTCACCATCACGGGTGGGGGCACGATTGCGGCGATGAGTCCGTTGACAATCAATGCAAATGTTAACGTGAGTGCAACCACGAATTTCACGGCAGGCAACTCGGCAGCAGTCAACGACGACTTGCTGATCAACAACAACGCGGTGGTGACATTGACAGGGGCTGCTGCCGATTCCCAATTGAACTTCACGGCTGGCGATGACATCATCTTGGATACTGGGCGAATCGTTGCCACCGACGTCGGACGAACACATACCGTTGTGTTGCTTGCCGACAATGAAGCCGCTGCAGATGCCGACCGTGGATCCATTACGAACTCAGCTGGGGCGACGGCGTCCGTGACCTCAAATATACTGCAGGCCACTGCAACTGACGGCATTGGCTCGAGTTCTGCAGATGCAGGCACGTTTAACGGAGTGGCTCTGCGGACCAACATCACTCAGCTCGAAGCCACCAATACGACCAGCGGCACGATTGAGATCACCGAACTGGCTGCGGGAGTCGACATCGCCTTGGGCACAGTGGCCAATGCAACACGCAATGTCACAATCACGGCGGCTGCCGGAGCTATCACGGACGGCAACGCCGCCACGCTGAACATCACGGCTGGCACCGCCACTTTGTCGGCCACGGCCGGCATCGGCAGCGGAGATGCCATTGAAACAAACATCACTCAGCTCGAAGCCACAAACACGACCAGCGGCACGATTGAGATCACCGAACTGGCTGCGGGAGTCGATATCGCCTTGGGCACAGTGGCCAATGCGACACGCAATGTCACAATCACGGCGGCTGCCGGAGCTATCACGGACGGCAACGCAGCCACGCTGAACATCACGGCTGACACGGTCACCCTGTCGGCCACGGCCGGCATCGGCAGCGGAAATGCCATTGAAACCAACATCAATCACCTCGAAGCCACAAACTCCACCACGGGTGATATCTTCGTTCAGGAAACGAACGGTCTGATTATTGGCGGAACCGGAGTCCGTACGCTGGCCGGGAATGGTGCCATCAACATCGATGTGGATGCCGGAGACCTGACTGTCAATTCGGTTGTCACAGCTCATGGTTCGGGGAATGTCACACTGAATGCCGATGCGGGATCTATCACTCTGGCCGCTGCCGTCAGTTCCACCACGGGAGTCATTGCGGTTACTGGTGATGTGATCAATCAGAACGCCGGAGGAAATATTACCACCGGTGGCGCCGGCACCGTCACCGTGACTGCCGACAATGGTGACATCACGATGGCCGATACAACGACGACGACAACTGTCAACGGCGCGATTGGCTACAACGCGACGGGCAATGTGGCACTCAGCCGACTGATCACTACCGATGCGGCCATCAATGTGACTGCTGACAGCGACGCAAACGGCACGGGGGCCATCACTGATAATACGGCAGCGGAAGCAGCCAACCTCACCACGACCGGAACCGCAACCCTCTCGGCCGCTCAGGGAATTGGTGCCGCCGCAGCGGCAGACATCGACACCACAAT
>JANPHT010000151.1:0-2048 GCA_031424595.1 Planctomycetota bacterium | reverse complement strand
CCCAACTTCCCCAACGGGGAAGAAAAATGCTGGCGGCGAAAATTTTCTCCAGTTTTTTCGGCGTGACGTTTTCGTAAGTCGTTTGGCGTCGGTTTGAAACATGATGTAGTGACGACCAGATCTCTTGGCGGTCTCAAATTGGTCGATAGCATTCCTCGTTATGTTTATTCGACAGACATTTCGAACGAAGAATGGCCAGCGGCATGCGTATTGGGCGCTCGTCGAATCGTATCGCACGGCAAGTGGGCCGCGGCAGCGAGTGGTGGCCTGGCTCGGCAAGTTGGATGACGCCGGGCGGCTCGGAGTTCTTCGCGCTGCCGAAGAAGCAAAGCAGTCTGCTGCGCAGCATGAACAGCACGGCCGCCAGCAGCCGCTCAATCATCAACTGCAATTTGAATTCGACGATGACCCGACGCCGCAACCTCGCTGGGTGGAAGTCAATGCTGCCGGAGTTCGCGTTGAGAATCTGCGTCAGTTTGGTGGCCCCTGGATAGCCCTGCATCTGATCCGAACACTGCAGCTCGACACGTTTCTGCAGAACGTGATGGAAGACGGAAGTGAATCTGTCCCGTGGGATGTGACATCACTCATTCTCATCATCGCGAGACTGCTTGAGCCTTCCAGTGAGCTCTACGTTTCAGAGCAATGGTATCCGAAATCATCACTGCCCGATCTGCTCGGTGTGAGCAACGACCAGGTCGATGACAATCGTCTGTATCGATGTCTCGACAAACTGCTGCCGCACAAAGAGGCACTCGAAGTCCATCTGAAGAATCGCATGGGCGAGCTGTTTGATCTTGAATATGACCTGCTGATGTATGACGTCACCAGCACGTTCTTCGAAGGTCGCGCCGACTTCCCGCTGGCTCAGCGAGGCTACTCACGAGATCAGCGAAGTGACTGCAAACAAGTCTGTATTGCACTGGTTGTCTCGAAGTGCGGCATGCCTCTGGGCTATGAAGTATTCGCGGGAAATACGGCCGATGTGACAACTGTGGAACACATCGTGGAGATGATGGAGAAACGCTACGGCAGGAGCGATCGCATCTGGGTGATGGACCGCGGCATGGTCAGCGAAGACAACATCGAGTTCCTTCGCGATGGCGGTCGCCGCTACATCATCGGCACGCCGAAATCGATGCTGAAGAAGTTTGAACAGGACATTCTGAAAGACGACTGGCACAGTCTCCGGGATGGTCTCGAAGTGAAGTTTGTGACGATGCCTGCCAGTGATTCTGATAATTCACAAAGTGCTGCGCCGGAGTCATCTGCGGCGTCGTCCGAACGCTTTATCCTCTGTCGCAGTCGCGAACGATCAAAGAAGGAAGAAGGGATCACGCAGCGATTCGAAAAGAAGATCGTCGATGGGCTGACACGAATGAAGGCTCGTTGCGAGAAGCAGAAACGAGATCCAATGACAGTCGAGCGTGAAATTGGACGACTGCTTGGGCAAAACACTCGCGCGGCGAAACTCTTTGATGTGAAGGTGTCAAAGACGGATGCCGGAGCGGCTCGCATCGAATGGTCAAGGATCGAAGCGTCACGCGACTGGGTGACACTGAGCGCAGGCTGCTATCTGCTTCGCACGAATGTGCTCGATTGGTCTGATGAGGAACTCTGGAAGGCGTACATCCAGTTGACGGAAGCGGAGGCCGCTTTTCGAATTCACAAGAGTGATCTTTCGCTCCGTCCGATCTGGCATCAGAAAGAGGACCGCGTGCTGGCTCACATCTTTGTGTGCTTTGTCGCATACGTGCTCTGGAAGACCCTGGGCCAGATGTCCTCGAAAGCTGGCCTCGGCAACGAAGCCCGCCGAATCCTGGCCGAACTGTCTGACATCCGCTCGATGGACGTGGTGCTGCCCACTCGCTCCGGTCCCGAAATCCGCACCCGCTGCATTTCAAAACCCACCGATCACCAGCAAATCCTCCTCGAAAAACTCGGACTCAGACTGCCCGCCAAAATAATCCAACGCAAATTGTAGTGGAAACTTTTGGGCTGAAACCGCAGAAAATGCAGTGTTTCTGAAACGAGTTGGGGAAGTTGGG
>JANPHT010000150.1:0-2051 GCA_031424595.1 Planctomycetota bacterium | reverse complement strand
CCCAACTTCCCCAACTGGGAAGAAAAATGCTGGCGGCGAAAAATTTCTCCAGTCTTTTCGGCGTAGCATTTTCGTAAGTCGTTTGGCGTCGGCTTGAAACGTGATGTAGTGACGACCAAACCTCTTGGCGGTCTCAAATTGGTCGATAGCATTCCTCGTCATGTTTATTCGACAGACATTTCGGACGAAGAATGGCCAGCGACATGCTTACTGGGCGCTCGTCGAATCGTATCGCACTGCAAGTGGGCCGCGGCAACGAGTGGTCGCCTGGCTTGGCAAGTTGGATGACGCCGGGCGACTCGGAGTGCTTCGCGCTACGGAAGAAGCGAAGCAGTCTGCTGCGCAGGACACCCAGCACGGCCGGCAGCAGCCACTCAATCATCAACTTCAATTTGAATTCGACGGTGCCCCGACACCTCAACCTCGCTGGGTGGAAGTCAATGCTGCCGGAGTTCGCGTGGAGAATCTGCGTCAGTTTGGTGGCTCATGGATAGCCCTGCATCTGATACGAACGTTGCAGCTCGACACGTTTCTGCAGAGCGTGATGGAGGATGGCAGAGAAAGCGTCCCATGGGATGTGACGTCGCTCATTCTTATCATTGCGAGACTGCTTGAGCCTTCGAGTGAGCTCTACATTTCCGAACAATGGTTCGCGAAAACATCACTGTCGGATCTGCTCGGCGTCAGTGCAGACCATGTCGATGATAATCGCCTCTATCGATGTCTCGACAAACTGCTGCCACACAAAGAAGCCCTGGAGATTCATCTGAAGAATCGCATGGGCGAACTATTTGATCTCGAATACGACCTGCTGATGTACGACGTCACGAGCACATTCTTCGAAGGCCGCGCCGACTTTCCCCTGGCTCAGCGAGGATACTCACGAGATCAGCGAAGTGATTGCAAACAAGTCTGCATTGCCCTGGTTGTTTCGAAGTGCGGCATGCCGCTGGGCTACGATGTTTTCGCGGGAAATACGGCCGACGTGACGACTGTCGAGCACATCGTGGAGATGATGGAGAAACGCTATGGCAAAAGCGATCGCATCTGGGTGATGGATCGTGGCATGGTGAGCGAAGGCAACATCGAGTTTCTTCGCGACGGCGGTCGGCGCTATATCATCGGCACGCCGAAATCAATGCTGAAGAAGTTCGAGCAGGACATCCTGAAAGATGACTGGCACAGTATCCGCGACGGTCTGGAAGTGAAGTTTGTGACGATGCCTGCCAGTGACTCCGAGTGTTTACAAAACAATGCACGGGAGTCATCTGCTGAGTCATGCGAGCGCTTCATTTTGTGTCGCAGTCGCGAACGATCAAAGAAGGAAGAAGGCATCACGCAGCGATTCGAAAAGAAGATCGTCGAGGGATTGAATCGCATGAAGACTCGTTGCGAGAAGCAGAAGCGTGATCCGATGACGGTCGAGCGTGAGATTGGGCGACTGCTTGGTCAGAACACCCGCGCAGCGAAACTCTTTGATGTCAAGGTCACAAAGGCTGATACCGGAGCGGCTCGCATCGAATGGTCAAAGATCGAAGCCTCACGCGACTGGGTGACTCTGAGCGCAGGCTGTTATCTGCTTCGGACAAACGTGCTCGATTGGTCCGACGAAGACTTGTGGAAGGCTTACATCCAGCTGACGGAAGCAGAGGCCGCATTTCGGATTCACAAGAGCGACCTTGCGCTGCGACCGATCTGGCACCAGAAAGAAGAGCGTGTACTGGCTCACATCTTTGTGTGCTTTGTCGCGTACGTGCTGTGGAAAACTCTGGGTCAGCTTTGTATCAGGGCCGGGCTCGGTAACGAACCCCGGCGAGTGCTTGCGGAACTATCCGAGATCCGCTCGATGGAGGTGGTCCTGCCAACCCGCTCTGGTCCCGAAATCCGAACTCGCTGCATTTCAAAACCCACCGATCAACAGCAAATCCTCCTCGAAAAACTCCGACTCAAACTGCCCGCCAAAATAATCCAACGCAAAATGTAGTGGAAACTTCTGGGCTGAAACCGCAGAAAATGCAGTGTTTCTGAAACGAGTTGGGGAAGTTGGGTTA
>JANPHT010000149.1:0-1346 GCA_031424595.1 Planctomycetota bacterium | reverse complement strand
GTGAGCAATTGAACCAGCACAAGCCCGATCACTAGTCGCATCGCCGCGGTGGTCAACTGCATGGCAAACACTTCACTCAAGACGAAGCAAAAGTGGCGAGGTTGCCGAGGTGAGGTCATTCTTCCAAAGCTCGACGACCAGAAAAATCGAAAAATTCGAGAATCGCTACAGCTCCCACAGGCCGCCACCACGTTCGGCGTACGCCCTAGCTTTGACCGCTGCATGGACCATATGAAGCCAAGCAACATGAAAAGTTGCGATATAATCGGGCGCCGAGACGGGCAGCCGCACTCACGGCATCTGCCATCCACCTCATGGTCTCCATGAGACCCACCGGCGAAGTGAGTGCAGTCGTTCGCGGGGTAAATAGTGACGTGACTCTAATCTCTAACTGGATAGATACAAAGGTGAACCGATGGAAGTGACACAGATAATTCAAACATCAGCGACGTTGCCGTTACTGATTTCAGTGGAATCCGTCGCTGATTTGTTGGGCATCTCCCCTCGGTCCGTATGGCGTCGATTGAGCAGCGGAGAGATGATCGAACCCATCAAGATCGGAAAGAGCGTTCGCTGGAGACGTCAGGAAGTCATTGATTGGGTGGAAGCAGGTTGCCCAATCCCAGTCATCGAGCGAAAGGGGAAGTAGGCAATGGCATCGATCTTCAAATTGGGACGCGACAAAAAAAAGAAGCACGCGCCCTGGTACATCATGTACTTCGATCACAATGGCAAGCGGAAGACTCAGAAGGGGTTCACGGATAAGTCGAAGACAGAGCAACTGGCCTCCAATCTTGAACAGGAAGCACATCAACGAAGGACCGGACTGATCGACCCTGCGCAGGAGGAACTTGCGACCCAGAAAAGATCGGGAATCGAAGCCCACTTGCAGGACTT
Source organism: Planctomycetota bacterium (assembly GCA_031424595.1). Classification (GTDB taxonomy): domain Bacteria; phylum Planctomycetota; class Planctomycetia; order Planctomycetales; family Planctomycetaceae; genus SXXK01. The sequence goes on along the minus strand of JANPHT010000149.1, from coordinate 449 downwards.
TGAGAGTAGTCTCGTTCGGCGAAAGAATACAGCCGATCATGTGAAACGCACGATGGGCAGGATACGGCGCGTCGTGGAAGGTTGCGGCTTCAAAAAGCTTGGGGACATTTCGGCAGATGCTGTGGAGTGTTTCCTCGGAGAACTTTCTGACGAGGAGGACCTTGGCCATCGAACGTACAATCACTACGTGCAGGCGTTTGAACAATTCTGTACATGGCTTTGTGTAAAGAAGCGACTGGCATCGAATCCCGTCACTGGCATGCATCGTCGAAACTGCCAGACAGATGTTCGCCGGAAACGACGCGCACTCAGTACCGAAGAGTTTTCCGAACTGCTCAAGGCTGCTCAATCAAGCAACGAGTCAATCCAGTGTTACAGTGGAACACAAAGAGCGATGATCTACACGCTCTCATTTATGACCGGTCTGAGACGCGGAGAAATTGCCAGTC